>JASMLU010000001.1:385000-685000 GCA_030748535.1 Candidatus Krumholzibacteriia bacterium | reverse complement strand
TGATGCTGGGAATCGGGCTCTTCTTTTCGAGAAGGGCAGGTTCCTCAACGCAGGAGTTTTTCCTCAGCGGAAGAAGCCTGCCCTGGTTCGTTGCGGGGACGAGCATGGCCGCAACGACCTTTGCCAGCGACACTCCTCTGGTGGTCACCGAGATTGTCCGCAGTGAAGGCATCGGGGGAAACTGGGTCTGGTTCAATTTCGCAATCAGCCATCTGCTGACCACCTTCTTTCTTGCCAAGCTCTGGCACCGTAGCGGCGTGACAACCGATGTCGAGTTTTGCGAATTGCGCTACTCCGGGCGGGGAGCTTCCAGCCTTCGGCTGTTCAAGGGTCTGTTCTACGCCTTCGTCACCAATGTCGTGGTTCTTGGCTGGGTGATTCTGGCCATGACGGCCATTGCAGGGATCTTCGGAGTGCCCAAGTGGGTAACGCTGGTCGGCTGCATTGCCCTTGCTTCCCTCTACGCTTCTCTCTCCGGACTCTGGGGAGTGGTGGCCACCGACCTTCTGCAATTCTTTGTGGCCATGGGAGGAGCGATCCTGCTTGCCTGGAAGGTGTTGCTTGCAGAAGGTGGCTTTCCGGCCCTGATCGACAAACTTCCCGGGCTTCTCGATGCGGTGGGTCGCCCGGCTGCTGAGATGGCGCCTCTTTCCGGCTTTGACTGGGCCAGCCCCGCCTTTCGCGGGGCCTTTCTAGGATTTGTGGTGGCGGTGCTGGTCCAATGGTGGAGCTGGAAGTATTCCGACGGCGGGGGAGTGCTGATCCAGCGCATGAACTCCACGAAGACCGAGCGGGACAGCCAACTGTCCATGCTCTGGTTCTCGGTCATCACCTATGCCATTCGTCCCTGGCCCTGGTTTCTCGTGGCTTTGGTCAGCCTCTGGGTCTTCCCTGAAATGACGGATCACAAAGCCGTCTATCCGGCCATGATGGCGAAGTACCTCGGTCCCGGCTGGCTGGGCCTGATGCTGGCCGCCATGCTGGCCGCCTTTATGAGTACCATCGACACGCACATGAATCTGGGCAGCTCCTACTTTGTACACGATGTCTACCGGCGTTTCCTCAAGCGCGATGCCTCTGAGAAGCACTACATCGCAGTGGCCAGAATCTCCGGCATCGTGATCGTACTCCTGGGAAGCATGGTGGCCTGGATGAATGACTCGATCAGTTTTCTCTTCAAGTTCCTTTTGCAACTGGTGGCCGGAGCCGGTGCCGTCTTCCTGCTTCGCTGGTTCTGGTGGCGCGTGAATGCCTGGAGTGAAATTGCTGCCATGGCGTCAAGCCTTCTGGTGGCGACCTTCCTGAATCTTGCCAACCGGGGAGACTGGTTCGGACACCAATTCCCGACCTGGGAGATCTTCCTCTGGAATGTTCTGCTTTCCGGGGTGGTTTGGGTGAGCGTGGCCTTGGCCACTGGCCCGGAAGAGGAGCCGGTGCTGCGGAACTTCGTCGCGCGAACGCGCCCGCCGGGTCTCTGGGGTCGCTATGACGACGGGATCGAAAGAGAAAGCAGCGGGAAGAGCTGGGCCAATCTTCTCTTTGCCCTGTTTCTGGTCTATGGACTTCTCTTCGGACTCGGCCACGCCTTCTTCGGCCGCCCTCTCTGGGCTACAGGGTTTCTGACGGCCGCCACTCTCGGCGCCATCCTGCTCTTTCTCAATCTGAGAGAAGCGAAAGGAAAGGCATGAGTCCCCTGATCCTCAGTTTCTCTCTCTATCTTGGGATTGTCCTGCTCATTGGAATCTTCAGCGCGCGAAAGGCCTTGAGCCAGAGGGAGTTTCTTCTCGGAGGTCGCGAACTCCCCGGCTGGGCCATTGCCATCAGCGAAAGAGCTTCCGGGGAGTCCTCCTGGCTACTCCTCGGCTTGACCGGAGCGGCCCTGACAGTGGGGCTGGGAGAAATCTGGACGGTTCTCGGGTGCGTGGCGGGGATTCTTTTCCTCTGGTTTCGTCTGGGAGGGTCAATCCGTGCGGAACTGGAGGGCAGTGACGCGCTGACAGTGCCTGAACTTCTGGCCCAGCGCTTCGGCGATCCCGGGCATCTTCTGCGCTGGACGGCCTCTCTCGTCATCATCTTCTTCTTCTCTTTCTATGTGGCGGCACAGATGGTCGGGGCCGGCAAGATCCTGATGAAAACAGGCATTGTCAGCGAAATCTGGCCCGCCTTCCTTGCCCAGGAAACCTGGGGCATCGTTCTCGGTGCCATGATTGTGATGCTCTACACCCTGCTCGGGGGATTTCGGGCTGTTGTCTGGACGGATCTTCTGCAGGGTTTCATCATGATTCTCGCCCTGGTGCTTCTGCCCCTGGTTGGCTACTGGGAGCTTCAGGAAAAACACGGCGACATCGCAAGTGCCCTGAAGGCTCTCGGTCCGGAGAAGGCCTCCTGGACAGGGGGGGAAAGTGGCTGGGCGGCGTGGAGCCTGATTCTGGGTGGCCTCTCCTGGGGGCTGGGTTACATGGGGCAACCGCATCTTCTGGTTCGTTTCATGGCTCTGCCTCGTGCCTCGGAGGTTCGCAAGCTGCGGTGGCTGGCCGGAGTCTGGACCCTGCTCGCCTACGGGGGTGCCTTTGCCATTGGTCTTCTGGGCCTGGGTCTTCTGGGCGCCGAGAGCTTTGCCGGCGATGCAGAGAAGATCATGCCGATGCTCGCCACGCGCCTTTTCCCCGCCTGGATTGCGGGCATCGTGATTTCCGGGGCGGTGGCAGCCATGATGTCGACCGCGGACAGCCAGCTTCTGGTCACCTGCTCTGCCTTCAGCGAGGATATCGCCGAGCGCATTCTGGGCCTGAATCTCAGTGCCTCTGCCCAAGTGATGCTCTCCCGAATTGTGGTGCTTCTGGTGGGAGGAGCCGCCTTCGCCCTGGCCCTGTCTTCCGGCGACACGGTGTACAGCATGGTCAGCTATGCCTGGAGCGGACTGGGATCCTCCTTCGGCCCGGTGATTCTCCTGATGGTATTCTGGAAAGGAATCCGGCGAAACGGGGCTTTGGCTTCCCTGTTGACGGGGACCTTTGCCACGATTCTCTGGAAGAACTCGCTACTGGATACCCTGATCAGCCACCGCTTCTCGGCTTTTGCTCTGGCACTTCTGGCGGGAGTGATTTTCTCGAAACTGCCCGGGCGGGACTAGCTCTCCTTTCGGCCGCGTAACTGGCCGCAGCCTCCGCCGACATCGCTTCCCTGGCTCCAGCGCACGGTCACCGAGGGAATGGCGCTGGCAAGTCGCCCGACAAAGGTGTCGATTTTTCGTGGCGTAGGCCTTCTCAGTTCCCTGGCCTCCTGGATTCCGGGAAGCATCATCTCCACGGGAGTTTCTCCCGGATTGAAGGGAATGATGTTGAGTTTGAAAGGACGCCCCTGAACAATCTCCCTCAGGCGTTTTGCGTCTTTGGACCGGTCATTGACTCCGTCAAAGAGGACATACTCCAGCGTGACTTGTCGTTGGGTTTTGTCAGCGTAGTATTCGGAAGCATCCAGAAGCTCCCGGATTCGCATTTTGGAGGCGCTGGGAATCAGAACCCGGCGAATGTCCTCGTCGACGCTGACCAGGCTGAGTGCAAGGCTGACTCGAAGACCGGAGTTGGCAAGATCGCGAATCCTGCCCGGAATGCCCACCGTGGAAACGGTGATGCGCTTTTCGCTGATCCCGAATCCCCGCTCATGGCTCAGGATTCGAAGAGCTCCGAGCATCGTGGAATAGTTCTGCAGGGGTTCTCCCATGCCCATGAAGACCAGATTGAAGGTGCTGTCTCCGGCCCGATCCATCAGGAAAAGAACCTGGTCGAGGATTTCCGCCTGTTTGAGGTTCCTGCGAAAGCCCCAGCGACCGGTCTCACAGAAGTGGCAGGCCATGGCGCATCCCACCTGGCTGGAAATGCAGAGGGTCTGGTGTTTCCGCATCGGCATGAGAACGGATTCAATGCTCTCGCCGTCCTCGAGTTGAAACAGGAATTTCTCGGAACCGTCTCCGCTCTTGCGAGAACGAAGCAGGGAAAGTGAATTCAAGGTGGCCTTTTCCTCCAGATTCTTGCGAAGCCCGGCGGGAAGGTTGCTCATGTCCTCGAAGCCCCTGGCCCGTTTGCGGTAGATCCATTCGCTCAGTTGCCGGGAACGATAGGCCGGAAGCTTGAGCTCCTTCATCCAGGAATCGAGTTCATCGAGAGACAGGTTCTTGAGGAGGGTTTTTGCCATGAGCCTTTCCCTTTGACAGTCCGGAGTGGGAGAAGCAGTATCATCTTATGAGCCTGCCCCTGGAGAACAAGCTAACACGACTGGTCGCTCTTTTCACCCTCCTCCTTCTTTCTGTTTTGATTGCAGGGGGCTGGTACAGTCAGGGCAGGATTCGTCTTGCCTTCGAGAAGGCCCATCTGGACGCTCTGGAGGAAGAAGGGCGCCTGATTGTCCGTTCCATCAAGGGTCAGAAGAGCCCGGATCTTGAGGGACTCCGGATTCAGGCCGGCTTCGATGAACTTGCCAGAATCGACATGCAGGGGCTCCCCTTTGACGGGGATCCAGGTTTCCTGCCGGCTTCGGGCTCCGAGCTGATGAAGGATCTGGATCTCAATAGTGAAAAACGGGAAGTGGAAAGAGATGACGATGAGATCTTTCTGCGAGTGCGGGTTCCACTCATGGATGAAGAGGGCTATTTGCTCCTTGTCGGAGGCTATCGACTGAGCAGTGAGATCGTGGAACTCCGGCATCTTCTCTGGGTCGCAAGTGGTCTGGCGGCTCTCTTTTCGGTGTTTCTTCTTTCCTCGCTGGCGGGTCTCTTGCGACGGGCGCAGTCTCGTCAAAGGGAACTCGACCGCGCGGGGCATCTGGCAAGGATCGGAACCCTCGCAGCCGGTCTTGCGCATGAGATCCGCAACCCGCTGGCCATCATCTTCGGGCAGGCCGAATGGATCGAAAGCCGCTCGGAAGGGGATGAAAGCCGTCGGGCGGCCGAAATACTGGAAGAGAGTGAGCGCATGCAGACGCTGCTGGAAGACTTTCTGCATTATGCAAGGCCCATGGATCTGCAAATGCAGAGCCTGAATCCAGAAGATTTCAGCAGGGAATGTCTGGAGAAAAGCAGCGCGCTGTTCCCGGGCTGTGAGTTTCAACTGAAGTCCCCCGGCAAGGTCCCTGACTTCCTGGGTGACCCCGAGAAGTTGCGGCAGGTGTATTTCAATCTTCTGGGGAACGCAGCGGATGCCTGCAAGTCCGGCCGGGTGGAAGTGGAACTCGCTGCGGAACGGAAGGCACTTCGCGTTTTGATCCGCGATGATGGCCCGGGCATATCCTCGGACCTGCTCCCCCGGCTCTTTGAGCCTTTTCACTCCGGCAAGGAGGGGGGAACCGGTCTGGGTCTGGCAATTTCGCGCAGCATTGCCCGTGCTCATGGCGGGGATCTCTCCCTTCTTCAACCCGGGCCCGGCAATACCTGCTTCGAATTGAGACTTCCCCTCAAGAAAGGCAAGGCATGAAGACCCTTCTCCTGGTCGATGATGAACAGCGGATGTTGAAACTTCTCGAAGAATCCCTGGCGGCTTCGGGTCGCAGGATTCTGACGGCAAGTTCCGGCGAGGAGGCCTGGAAGCTCTTTCAAAGGGAGGGTGCCGACCTTGTGCTCACGGATCTGCGCATGGAAAGCGAGGAAGCCGGGCTGGATCTTCTCAAGAAGATTCATCTGGCAGAGCCCGGAACGCCGGCCATCCTGATGACGGCCTTTGCGAGCATTGATGTCGGCTTGAGTGCCCTGGAGTTTGGAGCCCTCGAGTATCTGACCAAGCCCGTGCGCATGAGTTCCCTTGCGGAAAAGGTCAAGGAACTGCTTGCTGAGCGTCCGGAGGCTCCTGAAGTGGAAGCCGGAGGAGGAGAGATTCCCTTCACCTTCGACGAGATTCTCGTGGGAAGCCATCCGGGCATGCGACGCATCTACGAGATGCTGCCACGCATGGTGGCCAGCGATTCCACGGTTCTGATTCTCGGAGAGAGCGGAACCGGCAAGGAGGTCTTTGCCCGCGCCATCCATGAACATGGAAAGCGCAAGGACAAACCCTTCGTCCGGGTAAACTGCGCGGCCCTGGTGGAAAGCATTCTGGAGGCGGAACTCTTCGGAGTCGAAAAGGGAGCGGCCACCGATGTGGGAGCCCGTCCCGGCAAGTTCGAGTTGGCCAATGGGGGAACCATTCTGCTCGATGAGATCGGCGACATGGCTCCCGGCACTCAGGCCAAGGTGCTCCGCGTACTTCAGGAAAGAGAGGTGGAGCGAGTCGGAGGGCATCGTCCCCTCAAGGTAGATCTCAGGGTATTGGCCGCGACTCACCGGGATCTGGAGTCCATGGTAAGGGAAGGGCTCTTTCGACAGGATCTCTTCTACCGCTTGAATGTGATTCGACTGGAGTTGCCGCCCCTTCGTGAGCGTCTCGCCGATCTGGAACTTTATGTTCGCTTCTTCCTGGAGAGGATGGCTGATCGAAGCGGGAGAAAGGTGCGGGGACTTCGCCCGGCCGCGCTGGAACATCTGAAGAACCATCTCTGGCCCGGCAATGTCCGGGAACTGGAAAATGTGCTGGAGCGGGCGCTGGTGATGAGCCAGGGGGACTGGCTCGATGTCGGGGATCTGCCGGTACTTCGAGCCAGTCTGCCGGCCAGCGGAGGAGCGGTGTTCCCGCTTCCCGATGGCGGCATTTCTCTGGAAGAAGTGGAGAAGTCCCTCCTGGGCCAGGCCCTGGAGCGAGCCGGAGGGAACAAGAGCGCGGCGGCCCGGCTTCTTGGCTTGACCCGGCGGACTCTGGGATATCGCCTGGAGAAGCACGGAATCGGTGACGAATCTGACTCGCAGGAGGAAGAACCCTGAGGAACACAGGCGTACCATTTGGGCGTGTTTTTGGCCCGGCTTTCGGTTTGTGTGGCCCCGTAACATATTGCGTGGCTTTGGCTAGCAGCGGTCTCCTTTTCCTTCTGCCCCTGCGGCACTCCCCTTGCACCCTCCGGGGCGGATCGGCAATCCAAGGAGTTCTTTCATGAGACCGCATAGTTTTCTGCTTTTCTTGCTACTTGTCCTGACGACATCTGCCTCTGCCCTGGCCAGCGGGGAAGAGGCACTGGCAAGTCGTCTTCTGCGTATGCAGGAGAGAATGGCCATGCCGGAGCAGGGCCTGCTGGACCGCTATGACCGGGGAATCCAGCGTCTGGAAAGCCGCCTGCAGAAGGGGGACTACCCGGGTCTCGCTGCCTATATCCGAACGGAGATTTTGCCCGTCTGGAGAACGGTGGAGCTAATCTGGATCCGGGATCTCCATCTGAGTTCGCCGGATGAGTTGAGCACCCTGCAGATCACTCGCCTTCGGGTGAACCAACTGAAGGTTCGCCAGGTGGTTCGCCGTCTGCGTCGTGTTCGTCGCCTGATTACTCGTGCGGAAAAACTGGACCGTGACAATCGTTCTTCCCTCAAGGAACTGACAAGGCTTGAGCGACGCTTTGAGAAAAGTCTCGCCGAACTGGAAAGCCAGTTGCCGGACAGGGCCGAGGCATTCCGACGCTGGCAGGAGACGGAACTGCTTTCCCGTTTGGAAAGTCTCCGTATCCGGGATCGTGCCCTTCGTGAGCATCTTGCGAATCTGGGCCGCCTGGGGGGAGAAAGAAATATGCGGGAATGGCTGAGGCAGATTCAGGCAACAGACCGCACCATTGAAAGTCTTTTGAGCAACCGACACTGAGAGGGATTTTGCCGATTCCCTTCCTGAAATGAACGGGCAAAAGCCGCGCGCGCTTTTTGTCTTTCTTATCGTCCCCTGCTTTGCATTTGCAGGGGATCTGGATGCCCGTTTGTCCACTGGATGGCAGAGCAATCGTTCTTCCTTGCAGGAGATGGAGGGCCGTCTCCTGAACTTCGACCTGAGGGTCGATGCTCTTGTTCCCGGTGATCTGGGGCTGGATTTCGACCTCTCCGGAAGCGAGGATCTGACGGGTTCCAGAAAACAGGCCCGGGGGGCCATCGACTGGGCCGGCCTCTGGCTGGATTGCAGGGCAGAGGGTGGTGTTTCCGAGTACCGCCCCGGCGAATGGTCTCTTCCTCTTTATACCTTTGATCCCGAAAGCCTCCTGATCCTTGAGCAGGCCAGCCAAAAACAGGTTCGAAGTGAGTGGAGCCTTCAGGGCGGCTTTCTGGGGGACCGTCATGAAACCCGTCTTTCCGTCTCCCGGGAAGAACTTGCTTTTGAAAGTCCCGACTCCCTCTACAGCGACCGGGCCGATTATCGAATGATGATCGAGGGTGCCCTGTTTTTCGAAAAAGACTGGTTGCTGGAGTATGAGGCAGAGCTTCTGAAGGGAGAGTTCTTGCAGAGAAGTTACGCAGACTTTCAGGAGAGAGGCATTCAGATTCGAGGCAGTCGCCCCACCGACCGGGACTGGAGTCTGGAACTGGAATGTGGTTTCCGCCACCGGGAGGTTCAGGATGTCGAGGGTCTCTCCTCCTATGAAGAGCCTGGTGGCCGGGTCGCGAAACTGGGACTCATCTATGACCTCTTTCGGGAGTCCGGGCTTGAGGCCAATGCGAATGTCTCCCTGATCCGGGAAGACTGGAATGAGTACGAGGGCTACTACCGGGATGGCGACGGTTTTCTTGCAGAGCTCTTTCTGTCACACTCGCCCGGCGGCGCAGTTCGCATGGAAGCTTTTTACGGGCAGGCGAGTTTCGACCCAGACCATCAGGAAACGGAATCGTGGATTCTTCGGAGATCAGGAGAGAAGGAAAAGGAAGTCGACCTTGTCCTGCGCTGGCTCCCCGACCGACCGTTTTCCCTGTCCACGAGCCTGATGGCCGATGACAGCAGGATGCTTGATGAGGATGAGGATCGTTTTTTCTCCCTGCACTGGCAGGGTTCCGCGACTTATGAAAGCCCGGTTCTTGGACTTGTCTCCCTTTCCCTCAGTCTGGATGACTACCAGAGTCACTACGGAGAAGAACCTGTCGAGAGGGAAGAGGGGCTCAGTTGGTCTGCCTCCTGGAAGCGGAAGTGGAAGTCCGCTTCTCTTTTGGCCAGCGCACGCCGCAGTCGTTCCTACAGTTTTCTCGAGAGCGGAGACCTGATCGAGAACACGGAGATTTCCCTGGAATGGAGACAGAGTCTCGCCTTCTAGCTTGATCCGCGATTGTGCCCGTGTATATTTGCTCAGAGAAAGTGGGTTGTCATGGCATCTGCCCGAATCCTGATTGTGGATGACGAGGCACAGGTTCGCGAGTCCCTGGCTCGAATCCTGGACTATGAAGGTCACGAGACTATGGAGGCGGAAGACGGTCTTTCCGCTCTGGAGATTCTCGCCCGGGAAGATCTCGACCTGGTGTTTCTTGACATCAAGATGAAGGGTCTCGATGGCCTGGAGGTTCTCAAGGAACAGGCAAAACGGGGCCTGGAGATTCCGGTCATTGTGATTTCTGGCCATGGAGATGTTTCCACGGCTGTAGAAGCCACGAAACTCGGAGCCTTCGACTTTCTGGAAAAGCCACTGGATGTTGACCGTATTCTCCTGACACTGCGAAACGCACTGGAACAGGGAACACTCCGCCGCCGTCTGGAAGAGAGCCTGCACGGGCGCTTTGAGATTATCGGTGAGTCTCCCGCGATTCGCGAGATCCTGACCCTGGTGGAAAGAGTCGGTCCCTCGGAAGCTCGCGTGTTGATTACCGGGGAGAACGGTTCGGGCAAGGAACTGGTTGCCCGCGCGATTCACCTCTCGAGCCGCAGGAGTGCCGGGAACTTTGTGGAAGTGAACTGTGCAGCCATTCCCAATGAGCTGATCGAGAGTGAACTCTTCGGACATGAAAAGGGAAGCTTCACAGGTGCCCATCAGCGGCGCATCGGCAAGTTCGAACAGGCAACCGGAGGAACGCTCTTTCTCGATGAGATTGGCGATATGAGTCTCGATGCCCAGGCCAAGGTGCTTCGGGTTCTCCAGGAAGGCCGCCTCGAAAGAGTGGGTGGTACCGAAACCCTCGAAGTGAATGTTCGCGTGATCGCTGCCACAAACAAAAATCTCCTGGAGGAAGCCCGGGAGAAACTCTTCCGCGAGGATCTCTATTATCGATTGAATGTGGTCCCTCTGGTCTTGCCTCCCTTGCGGGAGCGGAGAGAGGATATTCCCCTTCTGGTCGAGCACTTCCTTTCCCGTTTCTGTTCGGAAATGGGTTGCGCCGTGAGAGAAGTCACGGCGAAGGCCATGGAGAGGCTGAAGATGCATCCCTGGCCCGGGAATGTTAGGGAACTCCAGAACCTGGTGGAACGGCTTCTGATTCTCCTTCCCGATGATCCGATTGATGCGGGGGACATTCCTCTTCTCGCAGGAGATAAGGATCCTTCGGATTTCATGCAGGCCGAGAGCTTTCAGGATTTCAAGGAACAGAGTGAATCGGCCTTTCTCGCCGGACGAATCCGCGACTGTGGCGGCAATGTCAGCAAGGCAGCCAGGAGCCTGGGCATTCAGCGCAGTCATCTCTATCGAAAGATTGAGAAATACAAGTTGCACAAGGACATCCGCTAATTCAGAAAAACCGCTCCTGAATTTGACAAGCCCTTTTTCCGGCTCCTATCTTCCCTTGCCTCTCAGGAGGCAGATGAATCTCTTGCAAGGAGTTGGACGATGAAAAGGGCATGGATTGTCACAATTCTCCTGGTCTCGGGATTGCTGTGGATGAGCAGCCCGCTTCTCTCAGCCCCCCTGAAACAGGAACTCCCGCGAATCCATGACAGCAGTTTGAGTCCGCCACCGCTTCCTCCCGAGGAGGGAGGAGACCGCGACAGCGGTGATGATGATGCACCCGGCGAGACCGTCAAACGGGGCCGCCGCATGGGGCAGACGGAAAGCCCCCCTGTGGGAAAGCCCCCCCTGCTGCGCATTCTCTTGAGAATCTGGATTCTCCTTCCCTAGCCCCCGGAGGCTGAATTGAGCGACCCGAAGTTCCCCCGATCCGGAGATCTGTCTTCCCGGGAGAGTTCCCGTCAACTCTCCTGCCTGAAGAGCAGGAGCAATCTCGAAGCGACCGGGGACTTTTCCTTTTCCACGGAAAATTGGGCGCTGGCCATGGAGTACTACGGCCGGGCCATTCAGGAGGAGGAGCCTTCTTCCGGGGATCAATGGCGCCTGTCTTTCAAAATGGGAGAAAGCCTTCGAAGGAAGGGGCTGTATCAGGAGGCGGGTGAGTTCTTCACTCGATCTCTGGCTCTTTTGGAAGACTCTCGCACCGGCGTGGAGCGGGCCCTGCTTCTGGATCGCCTGGGTTCGGTTCAGATGAACACGGGGCATCCGGAGGAGGGTCTTCGTTCCTGTTTCCAGGCCTATGAACTGATTCGTGACAGTAAGCATCACTCGGAAGTGGCGGAAGTCCTGAACCGGATTGCCATCACCTACATGCGACTTGGTTATCCCCGGGAGGCTCGCGAGTTTTTCCTGGATGCTCTGGCGACTTTCCGTCGCGTGAATCACTCTCTGGGCATCTGCTGTTGCTACACGAATCTCGGACTGCTGGCCAAGAACGCCTGTCGATTCGAGGAGGCCCTGGAACTGAGTCATAAGGGGCTGGAGATTGCTCGCGAACATTCCCTCTACAAGTGGCAGTTGAACCTGCAACTCAACATGGGGATCATCCTGTTCAAGATGCATCGAGACCGGGAGGCTTCCCGCCGTTTCCAGAGGGCAAGGCGGCTGGCCCGTCGGTGTGGCGAAGAATCGCTTCTGGTGTCCAGCACCCTGTCTCTTGGCCGCGTTCAGGCGCGGCTGGGACATCATCAAAGGGCGGAAGCCTTCCTGCTCGAAGGCAAGGCCCGGGCTGAGAGAAACGGGCAAAAGAGAAGTGCCGTTCTCGCCGATGAGTTTCTGGGAGAACTGGCCTGGTTCCGGGGAGATCTCAGGGCTGCAGAAAGCAACTTTCGTTCAGCTCTTGCCGATGCCGAGATCCTGGCTCCCCGCGGAGATTTGGTGGTGGAAGTTCTTCAAAGACTGAGCAGTCTGCTTCAGGATCTGGGGCGAGAGGGGGAGTCGCTCTTGCTGGCAGAGCGGGGACTCAAACTAGCGGAACTCAATGGAGAACTCTACGAGATCCCCTTCCTTCTCTGGACCCGTGCTCGTGCGACCGCCTCACTCGGGGATCGCAGCGTAGCTCTTACCGGGTATCGGGACTCTCTGCGTGCCTTTGAAAAGAGCCGGAATCCTGTCTCCGGCAGGAAAGCGCGCTACGACTTTTCTCGCTTCCTGATGGAATCCGGAAGTCAGGAGGATCTCCTTCGTGCCAGGAAAATCCTGGATCGCCTTTTGGCCTCAGCCCGCGAGGAGCATTCCGAAGAAGAGATCTTTCAGGCAAGTCTCCTGATGGCCGGCGTGGAAGCCGGTCTGGGGAGCCTTGAGGGAGCCCGACTTGCCCTGATGGATGCAGAAGCCGCTTGTCTCGGGGACCCGTCATCAGGGAAGCGAAGTAAACTGGAAGAGCTGCGGAGCATTCTCGAACTTCCTCCTCCTTCTGCCGAAGCCTGTCACTGAGGATGAACCGGAACCCCGGAACCTGAGTAATAGCAATACCTTGCTTCCGGATCCTTTATTCTTGAATGAGAGCGTTTTCTTGACAATTCGCAAAGCCCTGTTATCTTCGCTCCCCTATGAGTAATCCCCAATCCGGCTTCCCATTTCCCCGCTGGACGAATGCGTTTCGGCACCTGATCCCTCTGCTTCTGCTGGGAGGGCTTGTCTATGGGATCGTCCTGATTGCCTCCTTCTTTTCTCCCAAGTCCACGAACATCGGCTATGCGCCCGAACAGGTGATTCCCTACAGCCATGCGATGCATGCAGGCGAGTTGGGAATTGACTGCCGTTATTGTCACACGGGCGTGGAAACGACAACGACTGCAGGCATTCCCTCCACGGATATCTGCATGAACTGCCACCAGCTTCTGCATGTGGAGAGTCCGAAACTTGCACCCCTTCGGGAGAGTTTTGAGTCCGGGCGTCCCGTGGAGTGGACGCGCGTTCATGATCTGCCAGACTTCGTTTTTTTCCGCCACTCCTCCCATGTGCAGGCCGGAGTTTCCTGCGTGAGTTGCCACGGGCGCGTGGACGAGATGGAGAGGGTGGAGCAGGTGGAGACTCTGGGCATGAGTTGGTGTCTGGACTGTCACCGTAATCCTGGACCACACCTTCGCCCCGAAGAACGGGTCACCGATCTTGCCTGGAGTCCAAAAGATCCGGAGAAGACGGGAAGCATAATCCGGGCGGAGAAGAACATTCATCCTTCGGAGAGTTGCAGCGCATGTCATCGATGAAGAAGAGCGAAGAGCTTTGGTGGCGGAGTTTGCGGGATCGTACCTCTTCACCGGAACTGCTGGAAGAGAGCCGGCAGGAGTTTGCCGAAGACGCAAGCCTGCTTCCCGATTCTTTTTCCCGCCGCCGCTTCATGCAAATCATGGGAGCCTCTGCGGCCCTGGCGGGAATGACTGGCTGCCGCTGGCCGAAGGAAAAGATTCTTCCTTATAGTAGTCGCCCCGCAGGGCAGGAGCCGGGGAACACTCAGGCCTTTGCGAGCAGCATGGATCTCTGCGGCGTGGGTCGTGGTCTTCTGGCTTCCAGTTTCGAGGGTCGCCCGATCAAGATTGAGGGCAACCCTGAGCATCCCGCCAGCCTTGGAGCCGCGGACAGTTTCGCACAAGCCTCCGTGCTTCAGATCTATGATCCTGACCGGAGCCAGCACCTTCGCTACGAGGGCGAGGATTCCGACTGGGACAGCTTTCTCGCCTTTGCCCGGCCCCACTTTGCCGGGATCCGGGAGGCTCGGGGCAAGGGACTTGCGATTCTTTCCAATTCCTCCTCTTCTCTCTCCCGCGAAGCTTTTCGATCCCGACTTCAGAAGGAGCTTCCGGAAGCTCTCTGGCTGGACCATGAGCCTCTGTCACGGGAGACACAGACGGCCGGCCTGGAGATTGCCTACGGCAAGAGGCTTCGTGCACAGTTTGATCTTTCTCATGCGGAGAGAATTGTCTGCCTGGATGAAGATCTCTTCGGCCAGCATCCCGATGCTCTGCATCTGACCCGGTCCTTCAGCAGGTTCCGGAGAGCGGAAGAGGGGTCGATGAATCGGCTCTATGTGCTGGAGCCTGCGTTTACCATGACCGGGGGAATGGCCGATCACCGGAAGCCCCTGAAAGTGGGGGAGGTGGACTCTTTCCTCCATCGACTGGCTTCCCTACTCGGAGTTCCGGGCTTTGCCCATGGTAAGAATGACGAGTTCCTTCAGGCGCTGGCCGATGACCTTCTCGAACATCGGGGCAAGAGTCTTCTCTGTGCCGGACCCCGTCAGCCTGCCCGGGTTCATGCACTTCTGGCTCTTCTGAACGAGAAACTGGGAAATGTCGGAAAGACGCTCCATTATACTGAGGAGTTTCTCCCGCCCTCCGATTCAGACTCACTGCGGCGCCTTCAGCGGAATCTGAAGAAGGGGCGCGTGAGTACCCTTCTCATCCTCTCTTCTAACCCTGCATACGATGCCCCCCGGGATCTGCTGCCCGATCTTTCCAAAGCCAGCACTATTCACCTCGGCTTGTATCAGGATGAAACGGCACAACTCTGTGACTGGCATCTGCCGGAGGCGCATTATCTGGAAAGCTGGGGCAGTTCCAGAACTTGGGATGGCACGGCGAGTCCCGTGCAGCCGCTGATCGAGCCTCTCTACGGAGGGAAGACCCAGGATGAGATCCTGTCGATTCTCTTCGGGGAAGAACTGGATGACTGGCAACTTTGCCGGGATTCTTTCGGCAGGGAAATGCCGGAGTCCCGCTGGCAGAAGGCCCTGCATGACGGCTTGCTGGCGGGTAGCGAAAGCTCCCCTGTCCAGGGGAAGATTCGGGAGAAGAAGGTTCTCTCCGCACAGGAAAAGCCATCGCATGATTCCGGGCTTGAGCTCGTGTTCTCCGCAGATGCTTCCGTTCTGGACGGTCGTTTTTCGAATCTTGCCTGGTTGCAGGAGACTCCCGACCCTGTGAGCAAACTGACCTGGGACAATGCCGCGCTTCTGTCTCCGTCCACTGCCGCCCAGCTTGGCATCAAGGATGAAGATCTTCTGGCACTGGAACTCGACGGCAGAAGCCTGAAAGTTGCGGCTATGCTTGTGCCAGGGGTTGCAGAAGACAGTGTGATTCTTCCTCTCGGCTACGGACGCAGAAATGCCGGCCGCGTGGGTGATGGCGTGGGCTTCGACAGTTATGCGCTTCGAAGTAGCAAGTCCTCCTGGTATTCCCCGGCTCTCCTGCTTTCGAAGGCGGGCGGAAAATATAAACTTGCCCTGACTCAGGATCACTGGATGATCGACAAGCTGGGCTTCGAGGAACGCGCTCGTCGCCTTCCCTCACTGATCCGACAGGGAGACCTGAAGGAGTATCAGGAGCATCCCGACTTTGCCCGGCATATGGATCATCATCCTCCTCTGGATTCTCTCTGGAAAGAGCACGAGTATCCCGGCCACCGATGGGGCATGGCCATCGACCTTAACTCCTGCACCGGGTGCAGCGCCTGCACCGTGGCCTGTCAGGCGGAGAACAACATTCCGGTTGTGGGCAAGGCGGAAGTCCGGCGTGGTCGTGAAATGAGCTGGATCCGGATGGACCGCTACTTCCGAGGCGATCTTGAGAACCCGGAAATGGGGGTGCAGCCCGTGGCCTGCACGCATTGCGAACTGGCTCCCTGCGAGGCGGTCTGCCCCGTGGGTGCCACCGCGCACAGCGATGAGGGTCTCAATGACATGGCTTACAATCGCTGTATCGGCACTCGCTACTGCGGAAACAACTGCCCCTTCAAGGTTCGCCGCTTCAACTGGTTCGGCTATTCCTCCCGGGCATCGGAGACCGAAAAGATGGCCTACAATCCCGATGTTTCTGTGCGCGGGCGCGGTGTCATGGAGAAATGCAGTTACTGTGTGCAGCGGATTGAGTCGGCGAGGGCGAAGAGCAAGGTGGAGGGGCGTGAGCTGCGAGACGGCGATGTCACTCCCGCCTGCGCGCAGACCTGCCCTGCGGAAGCCATTGTTTTCGGGGACCTCAATGACCGTGAGAGCCGGGTCTTCCGCCTTCATGAGAATCCCCGCAGCTATGCACTTTTCGGAGAACTGAACCTCAAGAGTCGCACGGCCTATCTTGCGCGGCTGAAGAATCCGAACCCTGCTCTTGTTCATGAGCAGGGCGATCAGGACGGTCACCATCATGGCTAATATCGAGAACCGCATTGAGGATCCGACTCGTCCGGTGACTCTGGTTACCGGGGGGCTCTCGACGGCGGATGTCACGGAGACGGTTTGCTCCATCGTGGAGAATCCCATGCCGAAACTCTGGTACACCCTGATTACTCTATCGGCTCCGCTGGCCGGGGTTCTGATGGGACTGATTGGCTACCTGATTTTTGTGGGAACCGGAATCTGGGGAAACAACAATACGGTCTACTGGGGATTCCCCATTGTCAATCTGGTCTTCTGGATCGGAATCGGGCATGCGGGAACCCTGATCAGTGCGATCCTCTTTCTCTTCCGCCAGAAGTGGCGCACGGGGATCAATCGTTTTGCGGAAACGATGACCATCTTTGCCGTGATCTGTGCCGGTATCTGGCCGGGGATCCATGTCGGACGGATCTGGGTCATTCACTTTATCTTTCCCCTGCCCTATTCTCAGGCGGTCTGGCCCAACTTCCGCAGCCCCCTGGTCTGGGACGTGTTTGCTATCGGCACGTACATGATTGTCTCCATCCTGTTCTGGAGCATGGGGTTGATTCCCGACTTCGCCACTCTTCGGGATCGAGCAAAGACGACCATTTCCCGTCGCGTCTACGGGGTTCTCGCTGCTGGATGGCGTGGCGGGAATCGCCAGTGGCACCGCTATGAAAAGGCCTATCTGCTTCTGGCAGGACTTGCGACTCCCCTGGTTCTTTCCGTCCACTCGGTAGTCAGTTTTGACTTTGCCACCAGTCAGCTCCCCGGATGGCACACCACCATTTTCCCGCCCTACTTTGTTGCCGGTGCGGTTTTCGGCGGTTTTGCCATGGTGATGACCATCGTTATTCCTGCCCGGAAATGGCTGAAGCTGGAAAATATCATCACCCCGCATCATCTGGATATGATGGCCAAGATCCTTCTCGCGACGGGGTCAATGGTGGGCTACGCCTACGCGATGGAGTTCTTCATCGCCTGGTACGGGGGCAATCCCCTGGAGATGTTTACCTTTGTGAACCGTGCCTTTGGGCCCATGGCCTGGGCATACTGGATCATGGTCAGCTGTAATGTCCTGATCCCCCAGATCTTCTGGGTGAAGAAACTCCGTCACAATATCCTGATCATGTGGATCGTTGCAGTCTGCGTGAACATCGGCATGTGGTTCGAGCGTTTTGTGATCATTGTGACCTCGCTGACCCGTGACTTTCTGCCTTCCTCCTGGGCAATGTTCAAACCGACCTGGGTGGACATCACCATGTTGGCCGGCAGCCTTGGTCTCTTTGCAACACTCTTCCTGCTTTTCCTGCGCTTTGCCCCCATTGTTTCCATGGCGGAATTGAAGACCGTGATGCCTGAAGCGGAGGGGACTAATGGAACACGCCGGGCGCAAGCCGACTTTCACGGCTCGATTCCTCACCAGATTGAGGAGCGCAAGGCCGAGGAAGAGAGGCTGGACTCATGAGCCAGGAGAAACTCTTCGGATACCTTGTGGAGTTTGAAACAGCCGGCGACCTCATGAAAGCTGCCGAGAAGGTTCGCGTTGCGGGTTTCAGGAAGTGGGACTGTCACACTCCTTTCCCCGTGCACGGTCTGGACGATGCCATGGGACTTGATGAAACAAGGCTTCCCTGGATCGTGCTTCTGAGCGGAGCGTCGGGCGCTTTCCTGGGCATGCTCATGCAGTGGTGGATGAACGCTGTGGATTACCCACTGAATATCAGCGGAAAGCCTCTGTGGAGCATCCCTGCGAACATTCCGGTGGGCTTTGAGACGACGGTTCTGATGGCGGCCTTTGGCGCCTTCTTCGGGATGCTGGCCCTGAATGGATTGCCCCGCCTGCATCATCCCGTTTTCGGAAGCGAGCGTTTTCGACGCGCCACGGATGATCGTTTCTTCATCAGTCTGGAATCAAGGGACCCTTCCTTTGATGAGAAACGCACTCTGGAGTTTGCAAAGACCCTGTCTTCCCTCCCGGTTGAAAGGTTGGAGGACTAGATGTCGCGCTGGATTGTACGAACACTGATCATTCTCTTCCTCGCCACGCTTGTGCCCCTGAGCATGATCGCAAGGGACAGGGGAAGAAGCAGCGGCTCCCCGCGCATCTCGGTGATCTGGGACATGGACCAGATGCCTTCATTCGGCTCCCAGTCGGAAAACCCGCTCTTTGAAGACGGGCGTTCCATGCGTCCCCGCATCGAGGGAACGGTGGCTCGTGGAGATCTTGAGGGGAGTGAGGCCTTCAGGCTCGGCAAGGAATCGGGGGACTGGGTCAAAGGCTTCCCTCTCCCCGTGGAACAGGATCTTCTGGAGAGGGGGCAGGAACGCTACGGTATCTTTTGTGCTCCCTGCCATGGCTATTCCGGCTACGGCGATGGCATGGTGGCCCGGCGTGCCCTGGAGCTTCAGGAACCGAAGTGGGTTCCTCCCACGGATCTGCACACTGAGATAGTTGTCAAGCGAAGCGAAGGCGAACTGTATCACACGATTGATCGCGGAATCCGGAACATGCCGGCCTATGGAAAGCAGATTTCCGTGAAGGACCGCTGGGCCATCGTTGCATGGATCCGGGTTCTTCAGAGAAGCCAGAATGCCAGACTCCAGGATCTTCCCGCCGAAGAGCGGGCCACGCTGAGGTAGCCAATGAAACAGCACAGCGTAGACATGAGCAATGAGAAGCTCCAGATCGGGGAACTTTCCTCAAAGGTGAGTCGTGTGTCCGGGATCACCGGGCTTCTCTTCCTGGCCGCTGCCGCCATTTTCGGTCTTGTTCTGGCCGAGGATGCCACCCGTTTTTTCGCCTCCTGGCTTTTGAGTTTTGTCTTCTTTCTGAGTCTCTCCCTGGGCGCACTCTTCTTCGTTTTGATCCAGCATGTAACAAGCGCCAGCTGGAGTGTCGTTGTAAGAAGACTGGCAGAGGGAATTGCCGGAAACTTCCCTGTCCTTCTGATTCTCTTCCTGCCCATTCTCGGAGGAATGGATCTTCTCTATCACTGGTCTGACGCGGAGGCCGTTGCCCATGACTCCCTGTTGCAGTGGAAAGAACCCTACCTGAATCTCCCCTTCTTCTGTGCACGCATGGCCTTCTACTTCCTGGCCTGGATTGCTGTTTCTCTCTACTACCGGAAGACCTCGATTCAGCAGGACGCCAGTGGTGATCCGGCTCTGAGTATTCGCATGAAACGGCTGGCAGCCCCCTCACTGGTGATCTTTGCCCTCACTGCGACCTTCGTAAGCGTGGATCTTCTTATGAGCCTTGATGCTCACTGGTTCAGCACCATGTTCGGCGTGTATTACTTCGCAGGGAGCTTTCTCTCTTTTCTGGCCGCGCTCTCAATTCTTGCCGTCTGGCTTCAGGAGAGAGGATTCCTGGTGCGGACGATCAGTATCGAGCACTATCACGACATCGGGAAGTTCAGTTTTGCCTTTGTGGTCTTCTGGGCCTACATCGCATTCAGTCAGTACATGCTGATCTGGTATGCAAATGTGCCGGAAGAGACCACCTGGTTCCTTGCACGGCAGACCGGGCAATGGGAAGCTTGGAGTTGGCTCCTTCTTTTCGGTCACTTCGTGATCCCCTTTTTGGGCCTGGTATCCAAGCGCCTCAAAAGGAGAGGGCGCACCCTTCTTCCCTGGGCGATCTGGCTTCTGCTGATGCACTGGGTGGATATGTTCTACCTGGTCATGCCGGTCTTTGGGGAGTCGGGAGTACTGCCCCTGAGCATTCTGGACGCGCTGACCTTCACCGGTTTTGCGGGCTTGTATGTGGCCGGGCTGTTCCGGACCCTTGGAAAGAGTGCGCTGATTCCCCTGAAGGATCCGAGGCTTCAGGATTCTATCTCATTTGAGAACGCATAGGAGTTGAACATGAGGCACAAGGATGATCCAAATGCGGGAGCAGTCTGGTTTGTGGGACTCCTGAGTCTCTTCCTTACCCTGCTGATTGTCGTAGCCCTGCAGGGGATCTTTTTCCGGATGCAGGACAAGGAAGTCTATCGAAAACAACTTTCCGGGCTTTCCGCTGAGGCCGCACAGCTCGAGAGCAGCCAGCTTTCCCGCCTGCAGGAGTATCGGGTGATCGACGAGAGATCGAAGCGCTATGCGATTCCCGCTCAAAGAGCCATGGATTTGATCATTGAGGAGAATGCGTCGAAGTGAGCTTTCGATTCTCATATCGCCTGGGCCTGCTTCTTCTTGCACTTGCCATTCTGCCGGTTCTCGGAGAGAGGCAGGAATCCGAGCCTGCCGAACTGGAAGGGATCGGAATCGATGACAGGGCCGGTGCGCAACTGCCGCTGGACCTGGTTTTTCGGGATTCCCGTGGCGAGATGCGAGAGCTGGGGGAGTTCTTTGACGGAGAGCATCCGGTACTTCTCAGCCTTGTCTATTACAACTGCCCGATGCTTTGCAATCTGGTTCTCGACTCCATGATCGCAGGACTCCGGGACCTTGAGTGGAGTGCCGGGGAGGAGTTTTCCATCCTCACCGTGAGTATCGACCCCCGCGACTCGGTGGAGGATTCCGCTCAAAAGCGTTCTCATCTCCTGGCAAGCTATGGCCGCGAAGGCAGCGAAGATGCCTGGAAACTGCTCACCGCTTCTTCGGAGGTAACCCGTGCTCTTGCCGATTCGCTGGGCTTTCGCTATCGCTTCGATGAGGAGACCGGCGAATACCTTCATGCAGCAGGTATCTTCGCTCTCAGTCCCGACGGGAAGCTCAGCCGGTGTCTCTATGGCGTTGATTATCCGGAACGCGATCTTCGGCTTTCATTACTGGAAGCTGGAGAGGGTCGAATCGGAAAGGCGAGAGACCATTTTCTGCTTTACTGCTTCGCCTATGATCCAGAGCAGGGGGCTTACTCGCTGCAGGCGATGAACATTATGAGAGCGGGGGGAAGTCTCACCCTGCTCCTGCTTGGTGCTTTTCTCCTTAAGAGAAAACGCCGGGCTGACGAGAGTCTCTGAGGAGGACGCCGTGTTGATGGCACTGATTCGCATATTTGCTTTTGGCATGCCCGAGAGTGCTTCATCGGTGGCCGGCCAGGTCGACAGCATTTTCAACTTCATCCTGTGGGTCTCCGTTTTCTTCTTCGTCATGATCGTGGGACTGATGGCGATCTTCCTCGTCCGTTACCGGTATCGGGAAGGAGTGGAACCGGAAGATTCTCCCAGCCACAATATTCGTCTGGAGCTTCTGTGGAGTGCCATCCCTCTGGTACTTGTCCTGGTCATGTTTGTGGTGGGTTTCAAAACTTTCCTGAACATGGATGTTCTCCCGGGGAAGAGCTACGAAGTTCAGGTGACTGCCCAGAAATGGCGTTGGCTCTTTACCTACCCGAACGGCTATACGGATGATGTCCTTCACGTGCCGGGAGATCGCCCGGTCAGCCTGATCATGCGATCCGAGGATGTGATCCACAGTTTTTTCGTGCCCGCCTTTCGATTGAAACGGGATGTCGTCCCCGGCCGCTATACCAAGCTCTGGTTCACTGCAACGGAAACTGGCGAGTATCCGGTCTACTGTGCAGAGTACTGTGGAACCAGCCATTCGGACATGACCACGACTATTGTGGTTCATGAGTCCGGGGAGTTTGCAGAGTGGCTGGAGAATGCGGCGAACAATCTTGCCGATCTTCCACCCGCAGAAGCCGGTGCCCTGGTCTTCAACCGCGGGGGCTGTGCGGCCTGTCATTCGATCAATGGAACCGCTTCTGTAGGGCCCACTTTCCAGAGGCTATTCGGGAGCATGGAAGCTCTGGAAGGCGGCGGCAGTGTTCGAGTGGATGAGAACTACATTCTGGAGTCCATCAAGGATCCTGCTGTCAGGGTTACGAGAGGCTTCCAGCCGGTCATGCCGACCTATCAGGGACGCTTCAGCGATGCGGAACTGAACTATCTGGTCGAGTACATCAAATCTCTTTCCGAAGAATAGGACGGGATCGTGTCGAACTACCTGAATTGTGAAAAGGGACTGAAGAGCTGGCTCTTTACGCTGGATCACAAGCGAATTGGCGTCATGTACCTGATTGCCATCCTCACCTTCTTCCTGCTCGGTGGCATCTTCGCCATGCTCCTGCGAACAGAGCTGGTTTCACCCGAGCAGGTGATGATGAGCGCCGATACCTATAACCGCGTCTTCACCCTCCATGGCGCCGTGATGATATTCCTCTTCATCATCCCCAGTATTCCCGCTGCACTCGGGAACTTTGTACTCCCCTTGCAGCTGGGTGCAAAGGACGTGGCCTTTCCGAGGCTGAACCTACTGAGCTTCTGGCTCTACGTGATCGGAGCACTTTTTGCTGCCTACTCCCTGTTTACGAAAGCAGTAGATACGGGTTGGACCTTTTACACTCCCTACAGCACAACGAGCAACAGCAGTGTGATCTCCATGGTCACGGGTGCTTTTGTCCTTGGCTTCAGTTCCATTCTGACCGGACTGAATTTCATCGTGACGATCCATAAGATGCGCCCCCGCTGGATGAGCTGGTTCAAGATGCCTCTCTTCCTCTGGAGCCTTTATGCGACGGCCCTGATCCAGATTCTTGCGACTCCTGTGCTGGGAATCACTCTCCTGCTCCTGATTGCCGAGCGCGTCATGCATGTGGGTATTTTCGATCCCGCCATGGGAGGCGACCCGGTTCTCTTCCAGCACTTCTTCTGGTTCTACAGTCACCCGGCCGTCTACATCATGATCCTTCCGGCGATGGGAATCATCTCCGAGTTGATGACCACCTTCTCCCGAAAGCCCATCTTCGGTTACAAGGCCATCGCCTACAGTTCCGTGGCCATCGCCTTCTTCGGCTTCATGGTCTGGGGACACCACATGTTTGTCAGCGGGCAAAGCGCTCTGGCGAACATGATCTTCAGCCTGCTTACCTTCAGCGTCTCAATTCCCTCGGCAATCAAGGTGTTCAACTGGCTGGCCACTCTCTACAAGGGCTCGATTCGTCTGGACTCGCCGATGCTCTATGCCCTGAGCTTTATTCTCCTCTTCGCCATTGGCGGCCTGACGGGACTCTTCCTGGGAACGGTGGCTACGGACGTTCACCTGCATGACACCTATTTCGTGGTTGCCCACTTCCATTACACGATGATGGGAGGCACCCTGATCGCCTTTCTGGCGGGACTGCACTTCTGGTGGCCGAAAATGTTCGGGAAGATGTACAACGAACTGGCGGCCCGCATCGCTCTTCTGATGATATTTCTTGGCTTCAATGTCACCTTTTTCACCCAGTTCTTCATGGGCTCGAAGGGCATGCCCCGGCGCTATTTCCACTACCCTGCCGAGTACCAGGGAGCGCACCAGCTATCCACGATTGGTTCCTACCTGATGGCCCTGGGCTTTGTCCTGATTGCGATCTACCTGGTGCAAAGTCTGCTTCGAGGTAAGAAGGCCCCCGCAAACCCCTGGGGCGCCTCGACTCTGGATTGGGCCACGACCTCTCCTCCCATCCATCACAATTTCGAGAGTACTCCTGAAGATGAAGGAGATCCCTACAACTACAAGAAGTTGCGCTGGAATGCGGAGACCGCAAACTGGGATCGAAGCAAAGGCGGACCATGAGAAAGAGCTTCCTGGCGCATCACTTCGACAATGAATCCCAGCAGTTCGAATCCGGAAAACTGGGGATGTGGCTCTTTCTGGCCACGGAGATTCTTCTCTTTGGAGGACTCTTTGTCGTTTATGCGGTCTACCGTGCCAATCATCCAGAGATCTTCGTCTATGCTCACCAGTTTCTGGATCGCACCCTCGGCGCCCTGAATACAATCATCCTGATCTCCAGCAGTTTCACCATGGCCTGGGCTGTCCGCATGGCTGCCCTGGGTCGCCAGCGCGCACTGCTGATTTCCCTGATCCTTACTCTGGTCTTGGCAGGCGGCTTTCTGGGTGTGAAGTTTGTCGAGTACGAACACAAGTGGAAGCACGGCCTGCTCTGGGGCAAGAAGTATCAGCCGGTCGAGCATGTGGAGGAAGGCGCGGCTCCCGCAGAACAGGAGGCGGAAGACACTGCCGATGGGATTCCGATTTCTCCTTCAGGGGAAGAGTCGGGAAGCCTTCTCCCGGAAGCGTCCCCGGCGCCACCCGGACTGGTTCTGGGAGACCATTCTGCGGATACGCACGATGTGGTTCCAAAGAATGTCCACATCTTCTTCGGGATCTACTTTCTGATGACCGGACTGCACGGTATCCATGTTCTGGTAGGAATGGGTCTGATCCTCTGGATCGCATTGAGAAGCCGCAAGGGCGATTTCGGCGCAGAGTACTACACTCCCGTGGATCTGGTGGGACTGTACTGGCATCTGGTCGATCTCATCTGGATCTTCCTCTTCCCTCTGCTCTACCTGATTCGTTAGGAGTTCTGATGAGCAATCACGCGAGTGGCCACATTGTCGATGCCAGAGTTCTGGTCGGGGTTTTTCTTGCCCTGGCTTTCCTGACCTTTGTAACTGTGGCGGTAACCTGGGTGGATCTGGGGAGTTTCAACATCGTCCTGGCTCTGCTCATTGCCGCATTCAAGGCCAGTCTGGTTCTGCTCTACTTCATGCACCTTCGCTACGATCGCCCGATCAATGCCATCGTCTTTTTGACCAGCGTTGTGTTTCTGGTGGTCTTTGTGGGGCTGGCATTGCTCGATACCATGCAGTATGCGGGGGATATCATCAGCGCCTGATTCCGGGAGAGTCAGTGGCTTGCGACAATCGCCGGCGGGGAGATCCTCTCTGCCGGCTTTCCCGTGCCCGGATCGGCCAGAAGAAGGACAATCAGAAGGGGCAGGAAGATCACACTGGCCAGGAAGAGCCTTCGCGCATTCCGGGCGTTTGGATTCTGCATCAGTTGCCAGGCTCGTAGCAGGAAGAAGAGGCAGAGACTCAGACCGCCCAGAGTCGCAACGAGCCCGGCGAGTCCCGACAGATAGAATCCACTGATCAGGGGCAGTAGCAGGACAATGTAAAGAAACGCCACCCGGGAGGTGATTCGTCCGCTGGGATCCAGGCCCGGCAGCATCCGGAACCCTGCTTTTGCGTAGTCCTCACGAAAGAGCCAGGCGAGGGCAAGGAAGTGGGGGATCTGCCAGAGGAAGAGAAGCAGTCCCAGGATCCACGCACCAAGATCCAGAGATGCGCTGGCAGCGGTCCAGCCCATCATGGGGGGGAGAGCGCCGGAAACTGCGCCTACCACGGTGTTGAGGCTACTTCGCTTTTTCAGGGGGGTGTAGGCGAAGAGGTAGATTGCAAGGGCCAAAAGTCCGAGACCTGCGGTCAGTGGATTCGTGAAGAGCAGGAGAAGGGCAAAGCCTCCCAGAGCAAGAAAGAGAGCCCAGCGGGCGGCAGAACCTAGAGCGATCCTTCCCGCAGGCAGGGGACGATTGCAGGTGCGCTTCATAAGCGCATCAGTGTCCGCTTCCATGCACTGGTTGAGAGCGTTGCCACCCGCAGAGAGAAGGGCAGTTCCAAGGCTCACGGCGAGAATGCTCGCGAGGTTCTTGTCCGGAACATCCGCGAGGCGATATCCCAGCACAGCAGTAAGAGCCACAAGGGCCGTCAGCCGTACAACACTCAACTCCAGCAGAACCTTTATCCTCTTGATCATGGGGTCAGAATAGCAGGCATATCGTATGGTGCAAGCACCTTCACTGCGAAACACACTCATGTGAATTAGAGACCTGATTATGCAGAACTTCCCATCGCCTGACATGCAGGAATCCCTTCCCGAAAGGGGGTTTTTCTTGTCAGGGGGATTTCCTTCGCTATGCTGACCACAAAGGCAGGTGGCGATGTTCTTTGACCCCGAGCGCCGTGCGGCACTTCTAACTTTCGGTTTTCTGGTCACGGTGGATATGTGGATCTGGGCCTATCTGGGTCATCTTCCCGGATTTCTGTGGCCAAGCTGGTTGATTCTCTTGCTCATGCTGGCCTGCCTTCCCCTGGGGGGCTTCCTTGCGGCCCGCTGGAGCGGGGGAGGAGTGCAGAAGGGCGCAATGGTGGGGCTTCTGGCCTCTCTGCTCAACCTTCTTATTCTCGGGAGTCTTCTGAAGGAGGCCGGTTCCTGGGCAACCCTGTTTCTGTGTGGAAATCTCCTCCTGGGAGTTCTCCTCGGTGGGTTGGGCGGCTTTCTCTCGCGTGATTCCGGGGACTGGGAAGCCCCGGACTGGAACTCCGGTTTCACTGCTGTGGTTTCTCTTTCGACCTTTTTTCTGCTGGTGGCCGGAGGCCTGGTGACCAGCAAGGAAGCAGGCTTGGCCGTTCCGGACTGGCCCAATTCCTTCGGCACGAACATGTTTTTTTATCCCTTGTCGAAGATGAGTGGCGGCATCTTTTACGAGCACTCCCACCGACTGCTGGGTTCCCTTGTAGGCCTGGGTTGCCTTGTACTCGCCCTGCATCTATCGGCCAGCCGGGTTTCTTCTCGCCTGAAGAGAATGGCCTGGTTTGTCCTGCTGGCGGTTTCTTTTCAGGGTTTGCTGGGGGGCTTGCGGGTGACGGGAAACCTGACCCTGAGCCAGGAAGCGGCGGATCTTTCTCCGAGCATCCTTCTTGCCATGGTGCATGGGGTGTTCGGCCAACTGGTTTTTGCGCTTCTGGTGATGGCAGCGGTCCTGATGAGTCGAAGCTGGAGGGTAAGAGAGGAGAAGTCGGACAGATCGGAGAGAAGAGCTCTCAACCTTCTGATCGCGGCCCTCCTCCTCCAGTTGTCTCTCGGGGTTCTTGTCAGACATCTGGCCTGGGGACTGTGGATTCATATCGCCGGAGCCTTGTTGGTGTTTCTTGTGGGCTTGACGGTGGCTGCCCGATTCTGGGAGCATGCAGAGAAACGGGGACTGTTTCGGCCGATGGGGAAGGGCCTTGCGGCTCTTCTCGTTCTTCAACTCTGTCTGGGAGTGATTGCTGCTATTGTGATCTTTACTCCCCTGAGAGAGAACAGCACTGGATTGGAAGTTCTGGTGAGCACGGGACATCAGGCACTGGGAGCCCTTTTGCTGGCCCTGGTTTTTTCCCTGCGTGCATGGGCTTCAAGGAAGGAGACGGTGTGAGGTTATTTCTGGTTCTACTCTGTCTTGCCAGTCTTGCGATGGCGTTTGACCGCCCGATGATCGAGACTCCGCCGGAGACCTATCTCTGCTATCAAACCTCAGATTCCCTGATCATTGATGGAGTTCCGGAGGAGGGTTCCTGGCAGTCTGCCAAGTGGACCCGGGAGTTTGTGGATATTGAGGGGGACCTCAAGTCCGCCCCGATGCTTCGCACACAGATTCGAATGCTCTGGGATGAGAGATTTCTCTACATCAACGCAGTCATGGAAGAACCGGATCTCTGGGCTACGCTGGAAGAACGCGATGCCGTGATCTATCAGGACAATGACTTTGAGGTCTTTATCGATCCCGATGGAGATCACCACGCCTACTACGAACTCGAGATCAACGCCCTGGGAACCGAGTGGGACCTCTTTCTGGTGAAACCCTATCGGGACGGGGGTCCCGCCTTGCATGCCTGGGACATTGCGGGGCTGCAGACAGCAGTCGCACTTTTCGGAACCCTGAACGATCCGACAGACCGGGACAAGGGATGGAGCGTGGAGATTGCCATCCCCTGGTCTGTGCTGTCCGAAGCGGCAGGCCGCCCGTCTCCGCCGGATGCCGGCGATCAATGGAGAATGAACTTCTCCCGGGTGGAGTGGGATCTTTGGGTCGAGGACGGTCAATATGTGAAGCTGGATCTTCCCGAACACAATTGGGTCTGGAGTGCGCAGGGTCTGGTGAACATGCACTATCCGGAACGCTGGGGGATTGTGCAGTTCTCCCGGTGGAAGGCCGGTGAAGGGGAGGATCCCTTCCTGCAGGATCCTGCATTTGAGATCCGCAAGCGCCTGATGAATGTCTATTACCTGCAGAAGGAGTTCCACGAGATCAGCGGTCGCTATGCATCCGATCCCCTGGCTCTGGGGATTGAGGATCAGGAACTGGAGTTGCTTCCTGCTCCCGGTGGCTTTCTCGCCATGATCGGAGACTGGCGTGTGGATGAAGAAAGCCGTCTCTGGAGGGAATCTCCTTGAACTTCACCCTTCTCGACTGGGGCATTGTCGCTGTCGTGCTTGCCCTGATGGTTTCAGGGATTCTCCTCAGCCGTAACTACATGCGGGGAGTCGCTGACTTCCTCGCAGCAGGACGGAACGCCGGTCGCTATGTCCTCAGCCTGTCTCAGGGCATTGCGGGCCTCGGGGCGATCACCATCGTGGGTCTCTTCGAGATGAACTTCATCGCAGGCTTTTCCATGTCCTGGTGGGGGCTTACCATGGGAGTGGTCATCCTCCTGATGACCGTTTCGGGCTGGGTTGTGTATCGATTTCGCCAGACCCGTGCCCTGACTCTCGCGGAGTTCTTCGAGAAAAGATACAGCCGGAACTTTCGAATCTTCGCCGGCCTGATTGCCTGGCTTAGCGGGATCATCAACTTCGGGATTTTCCCTGCGGTGGGGGCGCGGTTCTTTATCCATTTCTGTGGATTCCCCGAGTACTGGATCCTTGGCGGCATTTCCCTTCCGGTATTTCCCCTGCTCATGCTCTTCCTGCTTTCCCTGGCTCTCTACTTTGTATTCTCCGGAGGGCAGGTGGCCGTGATCATCACGGACTTCATCCAGGGCGTCTTTGTGAACCTCGTGTTCCTCGTCATTCTCTTCTATCTGATGAGTGTCGTCGAGTGGGGACAGATCATGGAGGCTCTGGCTTCCGCACCGGACAATGCTTCCCTGATCAATCCCTACAAGACCAGCCATGTGGAGGACTTCAATCTTGTATTCTTCCTGATCGGGATTTTCGGGGTTTTCTATGGAGCCATGAGTTGGCAGGGGACCCAAGGGTACAACGCTTCGGCCAAGACGGCCCACGAAGCGAAAATGGGCAGTGTTCTGACAAACTGGAGAGGTTTTCCCCAGGGGATTTTTCTCCTCATGGTTCCCATCATGATCTACACCGTGATGCGACACCCGGACTGGTCGGCACTCTCTTCGGTGGTGCAGGGCCAGTTGCAGCAGGTCGACAGTGAGACGCTTCGCAACCAGTTGCGCGCACCTCTGGTTCTGGTTCAACTTCTTCCGCCGGGTCTGCTTGGCGCATTCGGAGCGGTCATGCTGGCGGCTTTTATCAGCACGCATGACACCTACCTTCATTCCTGGGGGAGCATCTTTGTGCAGGATGTCATTCTTCCCTTCCGGAAGAAAGAACTGACACCGAAGCAACATCTGCTGGCACTGCGGCTTTCCATTTTCGGAGTGGCTCTCTTTATCTTTTTCTTCAGCCTCCTCTTCCAGCAGAGCGAGTACATCTTTCTCTTCTTTGCCATCACGGGAGCGATTTTCGCAGGAGGCTCCGGTGCAGTGATCATTGGAGGTCTTTACTGGAAGCGCGGGACGGCGGCCGGAGCCTGGACGGCTCTCAGCAGCGGAGCCATGATTGCTGTGGGCGGCATCCTGATTCACCGCCTGGATGCAGGGCTCTTCGAACTCAGTCGCGGACATCTTCCGGCACTGGCTCGCCACTTCTGGTCAGTTCTTCACTGGCTTTACGAAATCAATGGCCAGCAGTATTGGGCACTGGCCATGTTTGCCTCAACGCTTCTCTATGTCGCCGTTTCCCTGCTAGGGCGCAGGGAGGTGGATCTCGACCGCTTGCTTCATCGAAACGAACACGCCATTGCCGGGGAAATGGAAGTGGTGGAGAAAACTCCGACCCGTGGGTGGAAAGTCCTGGGCATGGGACGCGAGTTCACCCGCGGGGACAAGGTGATCTACATCGCGAGCTACGCATGGACAGCGATCTGGACCCTGATCTTCCTTGTGGGATCTGCCATCAACCTGAAGAACCCGGCAGATGACTCTTCCTGGGGCAGTTTCTGGAAAACCTATGTGATGATCCAGATCGTGGTCGCGGTTTTCGTCATGGTCTGGTTCACCATTGGAGGAGTGAGGGATCTTCGGGAGATGTTCTCCCGTCTCGGAAAACCGGAGCGGGACGAGAGTGACGACGGGAGGGTCGATGCCTCTTCATCGTGATTTCCGGCAGCCTCTTTTGAGTCGTGAGAACCTGCCGCCTCCCTGGAACGACTGTTCTGCGGTTTTCAATCCCGGGGCTCTTCGTATCAAGGGTAAAGACCACCTCTTGCTTCGTGTGCAGGATCGTGGTCGCCGAAGCCTGCTCTTTCATGCGACTGAGCAGGGGGATGCTTCCTTTGCCGTGGCAGGGGAACCTGTCCGTGTCGGGGAACTCGAGATCCCCGGAGAAGAGATCTTTCATGTGTACGACCCGCGGATCACTGTATTTGAGGACAGGATCCTGGTCTGCCTTGCCCTTGATACGGATCGTGCCTGCCGGCTGGCAATCGCCACAACGAAGGACTTCCGGGCCCTGGACTTCCTGCCACAGTCCCGCGGAGACGACCTTCGCAACGGGGTTCTTTTTCCCGAGCGTATCGGAGGACGAATCGCCCGTCTCGAGCGTCCCAATCTGGGTGGAAGCGGTGATGAAATCCGGCTGGCCTATTCCGATGATCTCCTGCACTGGGAGCCCGGGCCGGTGATCATGCGTGGAAGACCTCGCTTCTGGGACGAAAGAATCGGTGCGGGACCTCCTCCCCTCAAGACCCGCGAGGGCTGGCTTCTTGTCTACCATGGAATCGCAAGCCACTTCGCCTCCGGCGACCTCTATCAGGCGGGAGTCGCTCTTCTGGATCTCGAGGATCCCTCTCGCCTGATTGCACGAAGTGCTGTGAACATTCTGGAGCCGAGAGAAACCTGGGAACTGACGGGACAGGTTCCCAATGTCGTGTTTCCCAGTGGTCTTACCGTGGACTGCGATGAAGAGGGCTTTGCAGACCCCGAAGCACTGTTGCGAATCTACTACGGAGCTGCCGACACAATGATCGGGCGAGCCAGTACCCGCGTCCGGGATCTCATCGACATGGCCCGGGAGGAAGCATGACTGCCCCCCGAACTGCCTATATCGTTTCCCACACGCACTGGGACCGGGAGTGGTATCAGAGTTTCCACGAGTTCCGATTCCGCTTCCACGAGATCTTCCAGGAGATACTGGAGCGTCTGGAAGAAGGGGGCGCTTTCCGTCACTTCCTTCTCGATGGCCAGCTTCTCATCCTCGAGGATTTTCTTGAGATATTTCCGGAGGAAGAAGCCCGCATCAGAAGACTGGTCGAATCGGGCCATCTCTCTCTGGGTCCCTGGTACATCCTGCCCGATGAGTTTCTTGTCAGCGGGGAAGCGACCCTTCGCAACATTTTCTTTGGCCATTCCCTGGCAAGACGGATGGGGGGAGTACAGAAACAGGGCTACATGCCCGACAGTTTTGGACACTTGGCGCAGATGCCCCAGATCCTTCAAAAGTGCGGTATCGGGAGTTTTCTCTACACCCGCGGCAATGGCGATGAGATTGACCGCACGGGGCAGGAGTTTCTCTGGAAAGCGCCGGACGGGAGTGAGGTCCTCGCCCTCAATCAGTGCGAAGGCTATTGCAATGCCGGGGGCCTGGGCCATGAGGAAATCTGGCATGCCCACACGCCCAGGAATGTGAGCATCCAGAGAGCAGTGGACAAGATTCGGGAACTCTTTGAGAAGACCCGGCGGCGTTCAGCAAGCGAGAACTTTCTCATCAGCAATGGTTGTGATCATTTTCCGGCACAGAAGGGCTTCGAAGAGATCCTCCGGGCACTGGAAGAGGCTTTCCCGGAAACGGAGTTCTCCCACGGCCCGCTCTCCGATTATGTCTCCGCGGTTAGCATGGAAGAACTTCCCCTGAAAGTCCATGAAGGGGAGTTGCTCGGGGCAAGACTGCACTTTGTCCTGTCGGGAGTCTGGTCAAGTCGTGTGAACCTGAAGCAGGAGAACGACGAGATCCAGGAACTCCTTTGCGGGCAGGTCGAGCCTCTTGCGAGCTATGCATATTTCTGCCAGGAGCAAAACTGGCCGGGCGAGGAATTGGCTTACGCATGGAAGAAGTTGCTGGAGAACCATCCCCATGACAGCATTTGTGGTTGCAGCACCGATGCTGTTCACCGGGAAATGCTCTCCCGATTTGCTGCCGCCCGAGAAAGTGCGCAGGGCTTGATTCAGAGGGCGCATCGAAAGCTCTGCCCGGAGTTTGCTCCGGAGCCGGAAGGGGATCAGGACACCCTGATTTCGGTCTTCAATCCGCTTCCTGAGAAGCGAAGCGAAGTCGTGGAGAGAATGATCCTGCTTCAGCCCGGGACTCTGGACTTCAATAAACTGCGCCTTTTCGATGAAGAGGGAAACTTGCTTCCCCAGGACAGGGTCTTCCTTCAGGAAGTGGAACGGTTCTGGGGAGTGGACTACCGCAACCTTCCCGATTGCAAGGAGCAGTTGCAGTGCTTTGAAGGCTATCGGCAACACTTCGGGGAGCGTCTTCTGAATCCGGAAGCAGAGAGCGCAGACCGTTATCTGCATCTGGTTTTCGAAGCAAAAGATCTCCCGGCTCTCGGGCACCGGAACTACCTGCTTCGGGAAAGCGATGAGGACCTGCCCTTGCTCCCCGGCGACCCGGTTTTGCGTGGTGAGCGTTCCCTGGAAAACGGGCAGCTTTCGATGAGGATCTGCGATGAAGGGCTCGAGCTTCTGCATCGAAAGACCGGTCGCAGGTATTCACAGCTCTGTCGCTTCCTGGACGAAGGAGATCGGGGCGATGAGTACGACTTTGCCGCTCTGCCTGAAGGAGCTTTCGAAACGGATTTCAGTAACTGGGAAATCCATCATCCGCCCTCTACGCCGCTTCGCGGGGTTCTGGAATTGCGAGGTTCTTTTTTACTTCCAGTTTCCTTGACGAAAGACAGAAACAGCAGAAGTGGGAAGATGGTGGAGTGTCCGGTGCGCCTTCGGATTTCACTCGACGCAGGAAGTGATCGTCTGGACCTGGAAGTCCGCATCGACAATCGTGCAAAGGATCATCGACTCCGCATGGACTTCCCCCTGCCTTTTGAGAGTCAGGAGCTCTGGAGCGAAGATGCTTTCCGGGTCGCTCTGCGTCCTGTCCATAGAGAGTGGAAGGACGACTGGGCACAGAAAGAACTGAGAACCTGGCCCCAGCAGGGTTTCAGCCTGATGCAGGACGATCAGGGAGGACTGGCCGTATTTTCCAAAGGGCTGAAGGAGGTGGAAGCCCGGGAGGACGGCTTTTCCTTTACGCTTCTTCGTGCCGTGGGCTGGCTGTCCCGGGATGATTTCCCTGAAAGAGGAAACGCAAATGCCGGCCCGACAATCCCCACGCCGGATGCTCAAATGCAGGGAGAGCAGTGTTTCTCCCTGTCTCTTGTCCCCTTCCGGGGAGACTGGCGCGATGCGGATGTTTTCGGCAAGTCACTTCGATGGCGAAGAACGCCGAGAGTGCGTCAGGGTGTGCTCGAGGGAAGTGCTCCTTCCCGCAGCCTGATTGCCAAGCAAAACCCGGGAGTCGCCTTTTCCGCCCTCCGTGTCCACGAGGAACGGGGAACAATGATCCTTCGACTGTTCAATCTTGGTGAGGAGCCGCAGGTCGAGACTCTCGACTGTAAACTGCCGATCCGGGGAGTCTGGATCTGCAACCTTCTGGAGGAACGGGAGCAGGAACGGGAAGTTCAGAAGACGGGCAGTTTTACGGTAGAACTTGCTGGCCATGAAATCCTGTGCCTGGAGATACAATGCACTTGTCTGGACGCAAGCGCCGAGCTTCTTTCGCGATACCCAAAGCAATGATGCGGGAAAGAGTCTGCGGCCAGCCTCTTGTCACATGCGCTCAAATCCATCGAACTGCACCCACATTCCACACTTGCAGGTGAAGTCCTGAGGGCCATCCCCGAGGATTTTGAAGTTCCGGATGCCGGCCTCCTTCAGGATGGATTCCATCTCTTCAGGGCTTAGCTTGCTAACTCCCTCGGGACCGATACCCCGAATCTTCATCTCTTCCTTGATGCTGGAGCGGGCCTCCTTGGGCATTCTGCGACCCATTCCTCCTCCGATATAGGCCGCGCCGCCCTTCTTGAGAACCCGAGCGATCTCCGAGAATGCGAGTTTCTTGTCCTCCCAAAATAGAAAGGATCCACGGCTCACCACGAGATCGAAACTCTTGTCTGCAAAAGGCAAACTCTGAACGTTCGCATAGCGGGTCGAGACCTGTCTTCGGAGTCCGGCCTCTTTCAGGTTTCGGTCGGCAATACGAAGAGCTGCGCGATCGATGTCGCCGAGAACCACCTTCATGCCGCTCATGCGAGCAATCTCGATTCCGAGGTATCCGCCGCCCGAGCCGATGTCCAGACAATGCCCTTCGCTGATGCCTGTGTCCTCGAGGATCTGCTGGGCAAGCAGGGGGTAGATCGGTGCAAAGACTTCCCTGGCAAACTGGTCAAACTCCCGAGCGCCGGAACCATGCCCGGGTCCGCCCTGGGGTGTGCAGGCCAGAAGGAAGAGGAGGAGGAAAGCGATCCTTCGCATGAGACTCCTTATCGAAGGTGAAGAACTTTCTGATAGCTTACGGTATCATGAGATTTCATTCTCAGGAAGTAGACACCCGCAGCGACCCGGTTTCCCTCCTGATCGCGACCATTCCATTCCAGTTCGTGATAGCCCTCGGGCAAGGACTCTTGAAGAAGACGGGCGACTCTCCGTCCGCGAACATCCAGAACACTGAGTTCCACGGGACCGTCTTCAGCGATTCTCCAAGACAGGCGGGTGCTTTCCCGGAAGGGATTCGGGAATCCTCCGATCAGCCCGGAAACGGCAAAGGGATGATCTCCAGGTTCTCCGGGGACAGCAACTGCCTCCGGGTTATAGCGGAATATGTCACCGTTGGGAGTGGTGCAGGCGAGAAGATCTCCCGCAGAGGTTTCAAAGAAACGGAGAATCTCATGAGCCCCTTCGAGGGGAGGGAGGTTTTCCCAGTTCTGGCCACCGTCCCAGGAACGGCAGGCCACGGAGTCGGGCCCCGGCTGGTATCCCACAATGAGCGAGGAATCATCGAACTGCTCGATGTCATAGACACGAACTGCATGGATCTGCCCATGTCCAATGTCTCCGCTGTCCTGCCAGTTGATCCCGAGGTCAGTACTGAACTTGGCAAAGCCCATCTCGTTATGCCCCCAGCCACTCATCCAGAGAGTGTCGCCGGGAGTTTCCAGGAAAGCCTCAATGCTGGCCATCCCGCTGAAGGTGTAGAGAGTGTTCCAGTGGTTGCCTCCATTGATTGAAACCATGGGGTTGCCCCAACCACCCGCCATCAGGAGTCCGTTCGAGCTTTCAAAAAGCACCGTGACGCCATTCTTCAGACTCGACAGGGGCGAGAGAAGAGACCAGTTGCTTCCTCCATCCAGGCTGTGAAATAGCAGACATTCTGGAGAAGTCCCTGCGAGAATGCGACCATCGGAGAGTTCGTAGAGGGCACGTACGGCCGTGGCCGTCGGGAGATTGGAAGAGAGAGTCCATGTGTCTCCCTGATCACTGGAGAGGAATATGTCGCCGAAGGGATAGGTTCCGACAAGAAGATCCCCGGCACTGGTATTCAGCAGGGAGTGGGCGATCATGGCTCCCGGAAGTTCCGCACAGGCTTCCCAGGATTCGCCCGCATCACTGGATCGGTAGACCCGGGCAGAGGGAGCCGTCGCCGCAAAGAGCATCCCGCTGGCATCCTCGGCCATGTCATAGACATTCCAGGCTCCTTCCAGTTCACCCAGTTGAACCCAGACCCCGGGTGAAGCAATCACCAGTTCCGGCTCCACGATGGAATCCAGATAGGAAATCCAGATATCTTCTGTGCCCGCACTCCCTTCATAGGATTCGCTTGCACCATAAAAGCGGTTCAGGTCAGAAGAGACCCAGGTGGAACAAAGAGGCCGGTCCATGTTGAGGGGTGCGCCAATGTTCTCTGCGGGCCCCCAGTCTCCTTCGACCCATTCGCTGACCCAGATGTCCGCATCTCCGTAACCTCCCGGGCGGGGGTTGGAGAAATCGGAAAAGAAGAGGAGACTGTCATTTTGAGAGATGAAGGGTCGAACCTCTGCCTTGAGGCTGTTGATATTGGGTCCCAGCTCCTGGTGGTCGACCCAGTCGTCGATCGCACCGCTCGGGCCCCGGCTGCAGACCCAGATGTCCTTGTCCAGAGCATAGTAGAGAGTCCGCCCGTCCAGGCTCAGGCAGGGGTCGGTTCCGTTCTGGATGAGTTGCGACTCCTGAAACTCTCCGCCAATTCGAATGGAACAGAAGATGAAATTGCCACTGTGAAAGAGAAGCGTGTCGCCATCAGCCGTGGTCGTGGGACTGCGATCGGCATTCTCGGAATTTACGTTGGGGCCCAGATTGCTGACGGGCCCCCAAGTACCCTCCACTTCGTCCCACTCAGCGTGGTAGATGTCCCAGATTCCCTCGAACTCATCATCTGCCGGGCCCGCATGGCCCGAGGCGCGAATGAAGAAGATCTCGTCTTCATCGGGCGTGAGCCAGGGATTGCAGTCCGAGTCGTAGTTGGAAACCGGCACACTGATCAGATGACTGTAGTCCGTTGCCCAGCTTCGGTCTCCCTGGAGCGGCGCAGCGTGAGAGGGAAGGGGAAGCAGGTCGCGAGAACAGGCCTGTAGCGCTGGAGCCAGTGTGAACACGGCAAGAGCAAGGGGAAGACAGATTTGCTTCATATTCCTCCTGATTCGCCCCCATTATAACGGAATCCTTCGGATCAGGGAAGAGTTCACCAGGTTCCCGATGCATCCTGAGCCTTGCCTGCAGGGCAGTTTCCAGATACTCTCGCCAGAAAGGAGATGCAATGAGAACCCTCACAATCCTCTTGCTTCTTGCTTCCGGTCTTTTTGCTCAGGAGTCTGATTCTCTTCAAACCCGAAGAGCCGAAGGACCTGCTGACTGGGAAGTCCCGGAAGCGATTCTTGTGACCGCCCGCAGGGAGTTCCTCCTTCCCGAGAGACTTCCCACTCCTGTTTATGATCTCAATCTTCGGGATCTTGAAGAGCAGGGGGCACGCCCTCTTTCCCGAATTCTGGAAACCGCTCCCGGTGTACAGATGGAGGGGGTGATCAAGGGAGCAATTCACTTGCCTTCCCTTCCGGCCGCCTTCAGCAACTTCAGGTGATTCGCGGTGCCGGGGGAACGCATTTCGGCCCGAATGCCCAGGGAGGGGTCATCAACATTCTCGGCCGGGATCCTCAAGATGCTTCAGAACTGACGGCACGGGGGGGGAGCCGGGGGCTTTTCTCTCTGGATGGTTCCCGGGCCTGGCAGAGTCCCGCTGCGGAGTGGAGTCTGGAAGCGGGGCAGAAAGAAAGCGAGGGCCACCTTCCCAACGGTGACTCCCGGCTTCACCATCTGGGGGCGAGATTGAGAAGTCTCCACGGGAGATTCCATCTGGATGCAGGAGTGGCCTTTGGCGAGTACGGGGTTCCCATTATGCCGAACCGTTACGAGCGTTTCCGTGACTGGAAGAACACCCGCTTGTCTGCTCGCCTTCAGGGCCGCCTTTCCTCGCGTAGCCGCTGGAACCTGAGTGTTTATGGAATTGGGGAAAGCAGTGTTCTCGATTCCTATACGGATGCAAGTCTCGACACCCTGAAGTCGGAGAGTCCTTTCAAAACTCTCGGGACTGGTGCCGAACTGTCCTTTCACCGCGTGCTTGGCAGCGGGACGATTCTGGGCACGGGATTGCAATGGCGCAGGGACTCAGCGGACATGCTTTTTCTGGGAGGAAGGCAGGCGGAGAGCATTCTGGGGAGTTTCCTCCGCTGGACCCACGAGAACCCGGGTGGCATGAGGAGCGAGGCCGGTCTTCGGGGAGACTGGCATTCGAGCGCGGAAGCGGCCTTTGCCGGGCATCTCGGGTTTTCACGAAGGCTCACTCCGGAATACTCGTGGCCTGAATTGAGGGCTCGTGGACAGGCCTATCGCGGAAGCCGCTTCCCTGCGCTTCGTGAGTTCTATTTGACTGCACCGGCACCGGGGTGGGGAGATCCGGATCTTCTTTCGGAATCCAGTATCGGCTGGGACGCGGGACTGGACCTTCACCTGAGCCAGGCGATCCAGTTGCGGCTGACCCGCTTTGAATCGAATGTCTCGAACCTGGTCGAGCGGGATTTCTCTCAGGGCATGCCCTGGCGTTTCGTGAATCTGGAATCCGTCCAGATGAATGGCTGGGAGTGGGAGGGAGTCTGGAAACCCGGAAAGGACCTTCAGCTTCGCGTGAACCATGAGACTCTTGATGCCTCCAGCGGCCCGGAGGAAACCCCTCTCAATCTCCGCCCGGAGACCCGGACAATTTCTCACTCCGGAAACAGTTTGCAGATTTCGGGATTTCCTTTTCTTCCCTGCATCGAGGCTCCCAGTTATACCTCCATCAGGAGAGCGGAAGAAGATCGAAGCCTATGCCTTGCTGGGCTTGAGACTGAGCAGCAGTCTGCCCGGCTCCTGGCTTCTCTCTCTGGATGTCGAAAACCTGATGGATCGGGAATACGAGGTCGATGGACACCACCTGTCCCTTCCCACGCAGGCGGGGCGACCGAGGACGGTGATTCTGGGGTTTTCCAGAAAGCTGGACTCTTCTGAAAGACTTGACCCGAAACCCTGATTGTGAATGATCTCTCTAGGGAGAATCATGAACTCTGAAAAGCATTTCAAAACGATCGTCATCGGGGCCGGCCCCGGCGGAGAGGACTGTGCCCGCCTTCTCTCCTCCTCCGGCCATTCGACGGCTCTTGTCAACGATGCCCCCCTGCCCGGCGGAGAGTGTCTGTGGAGAGGCTGCATTCCCTCCAAGATCTGGCGGGCGACGGCAGACCGGATCCGGGACAGTCGCCGAAATGCGGAGTTCGCCCTTGTCTCCGCAGAGGCTCCTGCCCTGGACTGGAAAGCTCTGCAGGACTTTCGCCGTCGCTTGCAGGAGGAACGCGGGGCCTTGGCACTCAAGACCGACGCTTCTGCGAAAATCAACTACATCGAGGGTCGGGCGCGATTTACGGCCCCCGGGACACTGGAAGTGTCCGGGGAGAGCTACTCCTTTGACACGGCCGTCATCGCCGTTGGCGCTCCACCCTTCCTTCCTCCTGTCGAGGGCCTGAAGGAAGCTCTGGAAAAGAGCCGGGCCAGCACGAGCGACAGTGTCTGGGATCTGGAGGCAGTTCCGCAGCGACTGGCCGTACTGGGCGCAGGTGCCATTGGCATTGAGATGGCACAGATTTTTGCGGACTTCGGTAGCCGGGTTCGGGTTTACGAGATTCTCGACCGCATCCTTCCGGAGATGGAAAAGGAGATTTCCTCGAAGCTCGAAGAGGCTCTTAGAGAGGAAGCCGGGCTGGAGATCCGGACCTCCTGCCCCTTGCAGAAGATTGAAGTTCGTGAAGATCACCTGATCCTTCATTCGGATTCTGACACGCAGGAAGTGGATCACCTGATTCTGGCCACGGGAAAGCGTCCCGACTTCGCTAAACTGGGGCTCGAATCCCTTGGACTGGATTCCGTCGGTACTTTTCTCACGACGGACAAGAGCTGCCGGACCTCGGTGGAAGGCATCTATGCCGTGGGCGATGTGAGTGGCGGACGCATGCTGGCTCACAGCGCATCGCGAGAGGGTCGAGTGGCGGCCCGGAACATTCTTGGAGAGCACTGCGAATACGATCCGGATCTGGATGGAGGAGTGATCTTCTCCCGTCCGCAGGTGGCCTCCTTCGGTCTTAGTCTGGCGGAGGCGAAAGAACGCGGAATTGCCGCCGGTGAAATGAAACTGCCCCTCAGCGTGGATGCCATGGCTGCCATCCATCGCGAGAAGCACGGACTCATCAAAATGCTGGCCTCCGAAGAGGACGGCCGGATTCTCGGGGTCCATCTTTTGGCCGAGCATGCGGACACTCTTGTCGGAGAGGCCGTGGCACTGGTCACTGCGGGAGTCACGGTCTACCAGTTGTCCGAGGCCGTGCATCCCCATCCTACACAGACGGAGCTCTTTGGAGAAATGGCTCAGCGCCTGGCTCAGCGCTTTCGCCGAAGGAGAAAAGGAGATTCGTGAACCTTCGTTTTTTGGATCATCTGAATCTCAGCATCTCTTCCTTTGAGGATACAGTGACTTGGTACTCTCGGGTTTTCGGATTCAAACTGGTGGAAGAAGGAGTGCAGGACGGCACGAAGTGGGGCGTAATCCGGGCGGGCGAAGCCTTGCTTTGCATCTACGAATACCCCGACTGTGAACTTCACGACCGCTTCGAGATGCGAAAGCGAGGACTGCACGGACTCAACCACTTCGGTCTGCGGATCACGGATGAAAAGGAATGGCTCGATATCATCGAAAGGGAGAATCTGGAGATTCTCTATGATGGCCCCATTCGCTGGCCCCATTCGACGGCCTGGTATCTCAAGGATCCCACCGGCTGGGAAATCGAGGTCGCACTCTGGGACGGGGATCATGTCGATTTTGATTGAACTGAAGGCCTCGCCCTTTTTTCAGGAACTCTCCCAGGACTTTCTTGAGAAGGTCATCGAAATTGCCAGCAAGCAGAAGCATGGGAAGGGTGAATCGGTGTTTCATGCCGGCGATGAGGTGATGGGATTCTACATCGTCAGCCAGGGAATGGTGAAAGTCAGCGTCAGTGGCAGTTCAGGGCGGGAACAGGTTCTCCACTTCATTCGCAAGGGCGAGAGCTTTGGGGAAGCGGCTGCACTGGGGCATCGTCAATGGCCGGTCAATGCTGTGGCCATGGAAGATTGCCGACTGATCCATGTGCCCGCAGCCCCCTTTCTTCGCTTGCTTTGCGAGAACCCCACTTTCTCCCGACAGGTTCTTTTTTCCATGGCCCGAAAGCTCATAGAGTTTCGGCGCATTATTGAGGATCTTTCCATTCGGGAGGTTCGGGCGAGGCTGGCACTCTGGCTCCTGAGGGAAAGGGAGCGCCACGGTGACAGTGATGAAATCGAACTCCCCGTGGGAAAAGGAGAACTGGCGAGGCTTCTCGGCACAACGGCAGAAAGTCTTTCCCGGTCTCTTCGTATTCTGTCCGAGCAGGGCCTGATTCAGGTTGATGGCAAGCGCATCCGGGTTCTGGACGAATCCGGTCTCCGTGAGCTTGCTTTGGAGTAAGCTTGACATGTATCAAGGCGTTTTCTTCTTCCACGGCTCATCTTTTCCTCAATGAAGGAGGAAGATGAGCCAATTTCTTGGTCCCATTCACCATTGGATTTTTGCACAGGTCTGTCTCTGCGAGTCCCGGGGCGAAGTACTTTCCCGCGGGCTTCAGGATAAATACGGGGACGAGGCCGTCGAGTGCTGGAATAGCCTGAAGGGACGGTTCCCCGGTCAATTCGAGGGTGCCGACCTGGAAGAGTTGCTTGCCGGGCAGGGAATCCACCCGGCGCTGGATGCCATGATTGCCACCGTGCAGTCTCGCGAAGCGGGCCTGATTGCCTGGGGCCTGGAACAAGCGGAGGGGGCGGATACCTTGCGGGAACTCTTCTCCTCCGATGGATCGGCTTGGGGGGAGAAGCTTCGTGCTGCAGGCAAGGGTTCTACGGAACCCCGGGCGCTTTTCGGGGCACTTCGCGAGGTTTGGCTTGAGGGAATGCCCTGTGACGTCGCGGGAGAGATCCTTGCGGAGTCAGAGGACCGTTTCGACTGGGCCTGGCCGACTCTTGTTCTTTCGAAGTACTGGGAGGAGAGTGGGCTGGGAAGTTCCGAAATCTTCCCCTTGCATCTGGAGTGGATGAACTCCTTTATCAGGACAGCCTCCGAGGGAGAATCCTGCCTTGTGTGTACGGAATCTCCCCTTGAGGGCGGCGAGCGTTATGTCTTCAGCATCCGCAGGAAGGAAAGCACTTGATGGAAACCTATGCGAAGAACTTTATCCGGGTCTCGGTCATTAGTCTGGTTCTCGGTTTTGGACTGGGGCTTCTGATGACGTCGCAGGCTTCAATGATGGCTTTCCGCCCCATTCATGTTCACCTGCTTCTTCTGGGCTTTATGAGCATGATGGTATTCGGAGTGGGCTACCACATCATCCCCCGCTTCCAGGGTCATGCGATCATTCCCTGGGCCTGGGCAACCCTGCACTTCTACATTGCCACTCTGGGCCTGTCGGCCATGCTTCTCGGCTGGTACTTCCGGGGGAAGGGCAATCCCCATGACTGGCTACTTTACCTGGGCGGCGGCATGGAGTTTCTCGGGGTTCTGATCTTCCTGTTCGTGATGTTCCGGGGTCTTGTCCCCGTGAAGAAGGGAGCCTGAGATGGCGGAAATCACCGGGGATACCCTGATTGGAGAAGTGTTTTCCATCAAGAAGGGTGCGGATGAAGTAATCCAGAAGTACATGGGCAAGGGCTGCTTTACCTGCCCGGCCATTACCACGGAGCCTCTTTCCATGGCCTCCAGCATCCACGGGATTGATCTCGATGCACTGCTGGGCGAACTCAATGCACTGGAAGACGGGGTGACCGAGATCTCGCTCGGTCCGCCCGAGAGAAAGGGCAGCTTCCTTTCCAATCTTCTGAAGAAGGATCCCTGAGCTTGCGGGCGATTTCTTGACGCTTTGACGGGTGCTGTCTATACTTCCGCGCCGATTGGACCCTGTTTCAACACGGAAGGTAGCCTTGATGACAAACCCGGCCCGGCGCCTGCAAAGCGTCTCCTTGGCTTTCTTCCTCACCTTGGTCCTTGCCCTGTCGGTGCTGGCCCTTCCGGTTCCCCCTGCTCCGGATCCTGAAAGCCAATCCCCGGGCGGCTGGGAGATTCCGGAAAGCCCCCGACCCCTGAGCCCGCGCAATCTTCACTGGCTGAACGGGAACCGCTCCGGGCAGGTCGAGGGCACAGTCTCCATTCTGGCCCTGCTTCTCGAGTTTTCCGACGCCTCCTTCGATTCTCTCTACTACGATTTCGCTGACACTCTGGGAGTGGAAACCCTCGACTGGTTCGAGCGCAAGCTGGAGAGGGTCCGGGACTACTACCGGACGGTTTCCGGGGGGAGGGTGGACCTGCAATACAGCCTTCAGGATTCTATCCGTGTTCTCCCCGGGAAAATGGAAGACTACGGCGACGATGATCTGGACTGGGTGGAAGGGGGCCACTCACTGGCTCTTGATGCAGTGGCTCTTGCGGATCCGGATCTTGATTTTTCCGCCTATGATCTGGTTCTCATGATTCACGCAGGAAGCGGGCAGGAGTCCGATCTCTGGCGAGATTCCCCCGAGCAACTCTGGAGCGGCTATGTCGACTACGAGTCGCTGCAGGAGACCTTTGTCGACTCCATTCCCGGTTTTCAGGGAATTGCAACCGCCGATCAGGACAGCAGCTTTTATCTGCAACGATTCTGTATTGCACCCGAGAAAGAGATTGAGGAAACCGGGGATTATCCCACGATTCTGGGAACCCTGGGTGTCTATGTCCACCAGATGGCAGGCTACCTGGGAATGGTCAGCCTGAACGACTATCTCGAACCGCGTGCCCAGGGTGCCGGCAACTTTGAACTGATGAGCAGCGGACTCTGGAATGCTCTCGGCTTTGTGCCCGGGCCTCCTTCAGCCTTCAACCGTATGCTTCTTGGCTGGGCCGATCCGGTACTTGTCGGCAAGGACGATTGCCTGTCCCCGGAGGAGGGGGGAGGACTTTCCCTTCGCGTGCTTGAATACTCTGCCGGCAACGGGGACTCTGCGATCCTGAAGTTCCCGATCAGTGATCGTGAGTATTTCCTCGTGGAAAACCGGAATCAGGATGCCAACGGGGATTCGATCTTCACCTTTGACGACAGCAATGCCAACGGGATACCCGACAGTGGCGAGAGTCTGCTGGGCGCGGAGTTCGATTATTACACGACCAAGACCAGTTCGAGTGACGACCAGTTGGGAAGCGGTCTTCTGATCTGGCGCATCGATGAAGAGTTGCTTCGCATGAGCTTTGAGGGCGGAAGCAATGTGATCAATGCCTGGAACGATCACTACGGTGTTTGTCTCCTGGAGGCGGACGGCTATCCCGATCTTCGTGTAAGAGGCTTCTATTCAGAATCCTGGGGCAGTGATTTTGACGCTTTCCGGGCAGAGGGCGACACCCTTTCTCCCGGCATTGCCCTGCCCGAAACCCGGACATCCCTGGACGAGAACAGTCTTCCCTCTACCCGGGATGCTGAGGGAAGTGACACGGGTTGGCGTTTCCATTCCATTGGTTCTCAGGGTCCGGCCATGGGCATTACCGCCCGCTGGGAAAGCGATCCAAACATGTCCGTCGAGGAAGTGGCCTTGCCTTCCCGCTTCCCTCGGGGAGATCCATTGCTGATGGAGGATGCCTTTCTCTACCTGTCCTACGATGAAGCCGGGGATAGCAGCTATGTCTCGGAAGTGAGGGACCTTGTTCCAGAGGACCTTCACGCTTTCGAAGGGGACTGCATCGGCTCGCTCCTTGCCGGGGATCTCGACGGGGACGGTCAGGAGGATTGGCTGGCCCTCACGAGGGATGGGCAACTTGTCTCATCTCTGGGAAGCCTCTCTCTGGGAGGTGAGTTTCATTCCGGAGCCATGCTCTTCGATCTTGGGGGAGCTCCGGGAATGGAGATCCTGCTTGCAGAGGTTTTGCCCGACTCCGGGCAGGGGCAGGCAGAAACGCGTCTGCGGATCTGGAACCTCTCAGCGGGAGAAGTGAGTGATTTCGGCAACTGGGAGCAGGCCTGGTCGGGAGTGTTCCCCGGAGTTCCGGTTTCCGATCCCGCCCTGGGGCTTGATGTTCCCACTGAGGAGCGGGGCTACGACCATCCCGCCCCCTCTCTTGCCAGTTTTCACATTGCACTTGCCGACTCAGTAGCCGGGGAAACCCGTGTCTGGCGGCTGGGAGCTGGCGCAGAGGAAATCCTGGGATCCTTCTCCCTCGACTCTCTCTTCGGGCGTGTGGACCTGGCCTGCGGGGATCTGGATGCCGATGGTGTGGATGAAATCCTCGTGCAAAGAGAAGGGCTCCTCAGTCTCTGGTATCCGGAAGGACGCTTCGGGGGGCCCCAGGCCGGCGAGTTCTTTTTCCATTCAGAAACGATGCAGGGTTTCGGGGGCACCGTGCTGCCGCTGGATCCCCGGGGAGAGGGGAATCTGGAAGTCCTGTCACTTCTTTCCGATGCGGTGTCCTTCTTCACAGCCGATGCTGTGATGAGAGAGGATGGGGCCACATCGATTCCCATGAGCGCGCCCTTGATTCTTGAGGACCTTCCTGCCGTTTGGGCCTTGCTTCTCCGTGATGAGTCGGGGAAGGATCGGCCCCTGCTTCTTAGTCGGGATGGGCGACTTTTTTCCGATGGCAACCCTTCCGGCACTCCTCTTCCCATCGGCGGGAACCAGATCTCCAGCCCGCTGATCCTGCCCGGAGCCGAAGGGAAGATCATGGGTCTTCGTTTCTTTGAGCTGGCTGAAAGCAGCACGGCTGAAGAGGACACTCTCCATAGCTCGCCGCGCTTGCACTTCTGGAGCGTGGACTCCCCTTCCCCTGAGGGCTTCAGCTCTCCCTGGGCCATGGGGGGGAGCGATGCCCGGCGAAGCCGGAGGCTTGCCTCTTCGAAGGCCTGGGTGTCCAGTTCCGGGAGCGAGTCCTGGCTTATCGCCCATTGCTGGCCCAACCCGGCGCAGGATGTCGTTCACTGGACTGTGGAATCCGACAGCCCGGATCATGTTCATCTGGAACTCTATGATCTGGAGGGGCAGCTACTTTATCGGGAGGAAGCCGATCTGGATGGCTTCAGCCCCTGGCAGGCGGAAGTCCTGGTGGACGGCCTTGCCCCGGGAGTTTACTTTTATCGTATCCACTCGGAGAACAGCGGGCGCCTGAAAACCGGCAGCCTTGCTGTGATCCGCTAATCGGGAGTTGGCATGAAACGCAGCCTGATTCTTTTCCTGCTCTTCGCAGTTTCTTCCCAGGCCTATGAGGCCGGAACCTCGGGTCTGCTCTTCCTTCGTCTGGGTGCGGGCGCGCGCGCCGGGGGAATGGGCGAAGCTCAAACCGCCGTGAGTTCCGGTGGAACGGCTCTCTACTGGAATCCTGCAGGACTGTCTCTTTCATCTGCTGACTTGTATGTGTCGCACAAGGAGTGGATCCTCTCAACAAGGCAGGAGTTTCTGGGGATGAGTTATCCCTTGAGCGGCGGCGAGCGGGGAACTCTGGGCTTCGGGCTCACAGCCCTGACCATGGACGAGATGGAACTCTACGAGGGTCCCGGGGATCCTGTCGGCCACTTCTCGGCCTTTGACATGGCCTTTCATCTTGCCTGGGGAGGGAGCTTTGGCTTCCTGCCTGAGGGCCTTCATCTGGGCATGGGAACGAAGTGGATCTACAGCCGCCTTCATGAGGACAGCGCAAGAGGCTTGCTTTTCGATGCGGGAGCCCTGCTGGAAACGAAGATCCCGGGCCTGACCTTTGCGGGAGTTCTTCAGCACTTCGGCCAGGCCATGAAGTATCGGGAGGAGACTTTCTCCGCTCCCCTGACCATGAAGGCCGGCCTTGCCTGGCGTCCGCCCATGATTCTGGACGGTTCAGCACTTCTCGCCTACGACCTGCTTCTGGTCGGCGATGGAGACATCTCCAGCGATGATGCAATCGGGGAGGCGAAGGCCATGAACACCCGTCATCATCTGGGCTTTGAGTTTGATTATCAGCAGATTGCGTCTCTGCGCGTGGGCTACAAGTACGGCTACGAATCCCAGGGTCTGACGGCGGGGGGAACAATTCACTGGGGTCGCTATTACCTGGATTACGCCTTCATGAACCTGCTGAACGATCTTGGGAACTCCCACCACTTCGGAATCAGTGTGGACCTCCACTAGAGTTCAGGCGCAGTTTCCTTTTCGATTATTCGTCCTTCTGCATCTTTCAGGGTGAGGACTCCTCCCTGAAGCTCCGCATGGGAGAAGTGCTGGATCCAGTCCCCCAGGCAGACCATTTCCTTTTCGCCAAGAATCCAGTGAAAAGCCAGGTGAAGGTGCCCGAAGAGAAGGGCATCGATTTCCTGGCCCAGGAGGGGCTGTAGTCGCAGACTCTTCTTGGCATCCCGTTTCATGGATGCAGGGCGGCCAAAGAGACGACTGGAGTTCGCCAGACGGTCGGCGGCCCAGAAGGTGAAGTCGGGGTGGAGCAGGCGGGAGGCGGAGATGAAAAGGGGATTGCGAATCAGGGACTTGAGCATCTTGTAGGACCAGTCTCCGCTGAGGAGTTCATCTCCGTGGAGGAGAAGCAGTCGCTTCCCCTGTATCTCCACACGACATCCATCGGGAGCGATGTCTGCACCCAACTCGTCCCGGAGAAAGGAACCCAGCCAGTAGTCATGGTTTCCTCCAATGAAGGTCAGGCCGGTTCCCGAATCCCGGAGGCGGCGCAGGGGAAAGAGAACCTCTCCATAGCCCTTTGGCAACACGCGTCGATACTCAAACCAGAAGTCGAAGATGTCGCCGAGAAGGTAAAGGTGTTCGGCACCTTCAATCTTCTCGAGAAATGCCCGGAAACGGCGGAGTTTTTCCCGTTCCGAGTCGGAATCCCGGCTGCGGAAATGGGCGTCAGAAAGAAAGAAAACGGATTCGGAACTCATGCGACTCCTTGTGAAAGAGAAGACTAGTGAATAAAAAGCACTTTCGGAAGGAATTTCGGGAACTTTCCAACATGGGAGCGGTATTTCAGCATTGAACCGGGCATTTTCTGCCCCGGCTGATTTGAATGGTCGGCGCAGGGGCCAGGTTTTCTGTATTCGGGCCCCAAGCCACACAGGAAAGGAATTGCATGATGTCAGGACGTTTTCTGTCTGTGGTTTCCGCATTGCTTATGATTGCCGGAACTGCTTCTGCGAGAACGGCTTACGACATGAACCAGGGAATTGTCAGTCCCTTCCGGACAGTGGCGGAGAAGGTGGTTCCCGCGGTGGTTTCTGTGGAAGTCACCCGAACGATGAACCATCCGGAGCTTCCGGGCTTTCGTTTTCATCAGATGTTCCCCCGGGAAGGTATCCAGGAGCAGGAGGTTCCCGGTTCCGGTTCCGGTTTCCTGATCGACGGTGAGGGCTATGTCCTGACCAACAATCATGTAGTGGCCGGAGCGACGGAACTGAAGATCCGTCTGGCCGGGCATGACGAGGCCCTGAGCGCGGAGCTTGTGGGATCCGACCCGGACACGGATCTGGCCCTTCTTCGGATTGATGATCCCTCAAAGCGCAAATACCCCTATCTGACACTCGGAGACAGCGATGAGGCACATGTGGGGGACTGGGCCGTTGCCGTGGGCAATCCCCTCGGAGAGTTGGAAGGCACCCTGACCGTGGGAGTGATTTCCGCCAAGGGTCGGAGTGAACTGGATATCCGGGGCGGAGCTCCCCGCTTTCAGGACTTCATCCAGACCGATGCAGCGATCAATTTCGGCAACAGTGGCGGGCCGCTGGTGGATATCCAGGGCCGTGTCATCGGTATCAACGCCGCGATGAACGCGGGTTCCGAGGGAATCGGCTTTGCCATTCCCGTAAACCTCGCCAAGCGCGTGCTTCGTGACCTTAGAATCCATGGCAATGTGGAAAGAGCCTTTCTCGGCGTGGCGCCCAAGGAACTGGATACCCACTGGGCAGATTACTATGGCTCGGACCTGGAAAAGGGAATCCTGATTGACCGGGTCAGCCCCGGCGAGCCTGCGGACCGGGCAGGTCTTCTGGCCGGCGATGTTCTGGTGGAGTTTGATGGGGAAGAACTGGGAGATCTGAATCATTTCCGCCTGCTGGTTGCCGGGAAAGATCCTGGCGACAAGGTGAAGATCCGTTATTTCCGCGATGGGGAGTTTCACGATAAGAAAGTGAAGCTGGCCCGTTTTCCCGAGTCAGAATCCGGGCGGACCACCCCCGCTCTCAAGAAGGCCTCTCCGGATCACTTTGCCGGAATGAGGGTTCGTTCTCTCCCTCCCTCGTCCAATGCAAGGGCGAATGAGGAAGGGGTATTTGTGGTCAGTGTTGAGGACAAGAGTCCCGCAAAAGAGGCGGGACTGCTTGCTGGTGACCGGCTTGTGGAGATGAGTTCCCCGCAGTTCGATATCAGCATTGTCACCATGGATGATTATACAGAGGCAGCATCCCGGCTTTCGCTTGCTTCTGCGATTCGATTGAGGATTGAGAGATCGGGCCGGGAGACCTACCTGCTCCTGGACCTGAATGAAGACTAGATTTGCCCCGCTCCTGCTTGATCGGGCAGGGCGGCCCCAGGGTCGCCCACAAGCAAGGGAGTTTTGATGAAAAACAGTAAGACCATTCGCCATTCCGGTGAGAAGAGCCTGGATGCCTATCTTCAGGACATCCATGACACGCCCCTGCTCAGTCGTGAGGAGGAGGCCGATCTTGCGCGGAGGATCCGCAAGGGTGATCCCTCTGCAAAGGACAAACTGGTTCGAGCCAACCTTCGTTTCGTGGTGTCCTATGCACGGCGCTATGCCGGGCAGGGTCTCAGTCTGCCGGACCTGATCAATGAGGGGAACATCGGACTGATCCGCGCCGCAGAGCGTTTCGATGAGACCCGGGGTTTCAAGTTCATCAGCTATGCAGTCTGGTGGGTGAGGCAGGCCATGCTACAGGCTTTGGCAGACCAGTCCCGTATCTATCGTGTTCCGACGAGCCGGGCGAACGCTCTCTATCGTCTGGGCAAGGCTCAGGCGCAACTCTATCAGGATCTCGGCCGTGAGGCCTCGGTGGAGGAAATCGCCGAGAAGTTGAGAGTGAGCCAGCAGGAAGTGCGAAGCACGCTGGACATCTCTCATGCACCGCTCTCGCTTTCCGATACCTGGGGTGACGAGGAAGACAACCCTCTTCAGGACTATCTGGAAGACGAGAATGTGGAGTCCCCCGACAAACTGGCTTTCAGCAACTCGCTCCGCAAGGAAGTCGGGCGGCTTCTCGATAGCCTGAGTGAGAGGGAGCGCCTGATCCTCATGCGTTACTTCGGAATCGGGGGAGTCGAGAGAGAGACTCTCGAAGAGATCGGCCAGCATCTGGGTCTTACTCGAGAGAGAATCCGCCAGATAAAGGAAGAGGTCTTCGAGAAACTTCGTTCCCGAGACCTCGTCCATGAGATGAGAAGCTATCTGGAAGGCTAGCTGCTTCTAGGCCTTTACGCTCTTGCGAATGTGGAGCAGTCCGCCCGTGGGTCCCGGCACGGCACCCTTGACCAATAGCAGGCTCTCCTCGGCCCGAACTTCCATGACCTCCAGACCCTGAACAGTAACCTGCTCGTTTCCATGACGACCGGCCATTCGCTTGCCCTTGAAAACACGGGAAGGGGTGGCGCTTTGACCAATCGATCCTGCGTGGCGCATGACTTCATGACTTCCGTGGGTGAGGCTGGCGGTTCCATGCATCCCGTGACGCTTGATCACTCCGGTAAAACCGCGGCCCTTGGATGTGCCCGTCGCGTCAATCATTTCGCCTTCGCTGAAATAGTCTGACTTCAACTCATCGCCTACATTGAACTGGTCCAGTTCGCTCTCATCGAGGCGGGACTCGCTCAGGTGGCGCAGGGGGTTGAAGCCGGCCTTGTGAAAGTGACCCTGCAGGGCTTTTGAAGTATTCTTGGCGCGCTTGGGCTCAAAACCGAGCTGAACTGCATTGTAGCCGTCCGTCTCGACGGTCTTTTTCTGGATAATGTAGTTCGGTCCCAGCTGGACTACCGTCACAGGGATCTGCCGTCCATCTTCCTTGAAGATATGGGTCATGCCGAGTTTTTTGCCGAGTAGATTCAGACTCATGATGCCTCCTGAATTACAACCGTGCTCAGGGCAGAGGGTTGCGGTGATCAACCTGAAGGGGGAGCCTCTCTTGGCCCCACAGTGTGCACAGGATAGTCAGCCCGCCCCCGATTGTAAAGGGGGACGGGAAACTAGTTGTCCTGCACAAAGTTCGAGAGGGCGTCGAGGAAGTCGTCCCCGAGATGCCCTTCAATTCCGTACTCCTCGGGAGAGGGAGTTCCTTCTCCTGAGAGGAAGAGATGGTTGAGATTCTCAAAGAAGAGGGTTCTGGTTCCTTCCCGCGGATTCTCCTCGAGGCTCTTCTCCCAGATCTTTCGGTCTGTGGAAGATACCTGGTAGTCGCGACCTCCGAAGAGAAGGAGAGCCGGCGCAGATACTGCCTGAAGATCCCGGGCGGGTTTGATGTAGAGAACCGAATCCCAGTAGTCGGGTCTCGCAAAGAAGATCGTCTCATCCCTTCCCACCTCGCCGGACCAGAGCCGGGCACCGAGGGCTTCCGCTTCTGAGAGCATCTCGTCGGTCACCGTTCCGATGCTGTGCAGGTAGCGATACTGGTCGAGAGTCAATTCCAGCAGATTGCGGGCGGGAGGAGCCATGAGCAGGAGACCTGAGAGGGGGAGCTCTTCTTCTTCAATGCTTCGGGCCAGACGGGGGGCTGCCATTGCGCCGAGACTGTGCCCGAGGATGAAGCTCCGCCCGGGGTCGACTTCCGGCTGTTCGAGAAGAAGACGGTAGGCCGCTTCTCCGTCATCGAGAACTTCTTCCTGAAGCGTCATGGTCCGGATCATCGAGTCGTATTTTGCCGGGTTGCGGGCAATCACCCAGGTTCTTTTGTCAAATCGAAGGCTTGCGATCCCCCGATCTGCAAGGCCTTCGGCCAGATCGCGGAAGATCCGGTTGGGTCCGAGGGTCTCATCCCGGTCATTGGGGCCGGAACCATGCAGGAAAACCACTGCCGGGAAAGGCCCTTCGCCTTCTGGCAGGGTCAGGGTTGCTCCCAGAGAAGGGCCGCCTCCCTGAATCTCCAGCTCCCGGCCCTCATAGAGCTTTCGGCTACTTTCCTTAATGAAGAAGCTGTAGTCATCACGACGGATCTCGAAACCCTGAATGGGAACCCGGAAAGCAAGTAGCTCACCATCCTCACTCAGTTCCATTTCGCTGAGTACGCCTGCGATGGAGAGGCTGTGTTTGAAAACGGCGATTTCCTTGCCGCTGAGATATCCCCGTTTCTCGCTTCTCCCTTTCCAGGTGAGAGGGCCCGCGTATTGCGGCTGGGGGATGATGGCCAACCAGTCTCCCTCGCTTCCCTTTTCCCGGAGCATTCTTGCAAGAAGCCAGAGATGCTGGGTGAGGGCATTGTCCAGCGGGGCAAGAATCTGACCGGAGTGGGGGACGCTCTTGTCCATCGCGGCCCGCCCCCGGAGTGCAAAGTGGATCTCCCGGTTGTCGGCAGAAGCCAGAAGGGAGTCTCCAAGAGCCGTGAGCAACTGGTAGTCGAGGAAGCGATAGTCCGGGAGGAGGACCCGGGTGCGACATTCGAAGGTCTGGGGGCTCGGGAGGCTCAGGGTGCTGGAGCCTGCCAGAATCAGGGTGTCTCCCCGGGTTTCCGCATGAAATGTCTCTTCGCCGATTGTATTTCCCCCGGCTCCGAGCAGGAAGTGATACTCCCCGATGAAGGAGTCGCTACCGGCACCCAGTAGGCTTGTGGAGACGAGAAAGGTCAGGGCAAGGGCAAAACGGTTTTTCATGGTTCCTCCAGGTTCGGAAGGCAGAATAGTTCCCCGATCTGTCTTTGGCAAGCGTCTCCCCCTTGATTCCCGGCTTCCGGAGTGATACATCTCTTTCCAGAAAGGGAGGATGATGAGCCCCGCAACACCACGCATGAGACCCGCACAGGCCGGATGGATCGAAGTGATCGCCGGTGGAATGTTCAGCGGAAAGAGTGAGGAACTGATCCGCAGGCTTCGACGGGCCAAGATCGCAAGGCAGAAGGTACAGGCCTTCAAACCGAAAGTGGATGACCGCTTTTCCAAGTCGGAGATTGTCACGCACGACCAGAACCGTATCGACTCGATTCCCGTTGCCGATGTTCCTCAAATGATTGCCCAGTTGGACGAGGATACTCAGGTCATCGGAATCGATGAGGCGCAGTTTCTCGGAGAGGGCCTTGCCGAACTCTGTGTAGAATTGGCCAACCGGGGCAAGAGAGTGATCGTCGCTGGCCTGGACATGGATTTCCGCGGCCGCCCTTTCGAACCGATTCCCCAGCTTCTGGCCATGGCCGAAGAGATTACGAAAACCCACGCTGTCTGCCTGATCTGTGGCGCCCCTGCTGCCTACTCACAGCGACTGGTCGAAGGAGAGGAGAGGGTGCTGGTCGGAGCCGGCAGTATCTATGAGCCCCGTTGCCGGGATCACTTCGAGGCTCCCGAAACTTCTTCGGATGTCAACGAGGACTGATGTCGATTCGGGAGAATCTCGCAAACATTCGTCAAAGAATGAGGGAGGCGTCTCTTCGCTCGGGAAGAGCTTCGGATTCCGCCCGCCTGATTGCAGTAACAAAGTCGGCCAATCCGGAGCAGGTTCTTGAACTCTATGAGTGCGGGCAGCGGGAGTTCGCCGAGAACCGCGTTCAGGATGCACTTCGCAAGATCGAGCTTCTACCGGAAGACGTGGTTTGGCACATGGTCGGCCACCTCCAGAGCAACAAGGTGAACAAGGTCCTCGGGCGTTTTGAAATGATCCACTCCCTTGACTCCCTGAAACTCGCCGGAATCCTCTCACAGAAATCCCGGGACCGGGAATTCAGGACTTCTCTTCTTCTGGAGGTGAATTGCTCCGGGGATTCGGACAAGTCCGGAGTGTTGCCCGGGGATGCGGAGGAATTCGCTCTCTCCCTCCAGGACTACCCGGGCATTCTCCTGAGGGGACTGATGACCATCGGCCCCCTGGGCGGGGGAGAGAGGGGAGCCCGGGAGGCCTTTCGTCTGCTGAGAGAAATCCGGGACAGGATCCGTGCGAGAAATGCCCCGGGCCTTCTCCTGGAGGAGCTTTCCATGGGGATGAGCGAGGATTTCGAGATTGCCATTGAAGAGGGTGCGAGCATGGTCCGGGTCGGTCGCTCTCTTTTTGAAACCCGGGAGTGAGGGGCAGGGCAAGCCCCGACAGGAACAGGAACAATTCCCCAGCCGGAACTAATCCGTTGCAATTCAGCCCTAAGTGCCCTAGATTGCGCCCCTTGGAGCTTGGGAGCGTAAACTGTGAGCACATTGTCGGACAGAATCAGGGAGACCGCCCTCGCCTTCGAGGGTCAGGGGAATCCTCGGCTTCTTCTGTCCCTCGCTCCGCCAGCCTCCAGCCTGAAGCTCCCCGGCCGCGAGGGTTCCCGGCTTCCCCTTTCCCAAGTTCCCCACTGCCCGTCCCGGGGTGACCTGGAGTTTCGCGAGGATGGCAGCTGGGCCGTGATTCATGATGCTCCCTCCTATTATGAGGGCGAGAGCATGGCAAGCCTGGTGCAGGTCCTTCGCGCCATGAAAGCGGGCGGACTAGAGGCACTGATTCTCTGCGCACCGGCCAGTCCGCTGGGGGGAGAGGGCTCCGGGCTTCTGCTCTTCAGCGACCACCTGAATCTTGCGGGAGACAATCCCCTGATCGGGGAAAATGACGAATCCCTCGGCCCCCGCTTTCCCGATGTCAGAAACACCTGGACTCCGCATCTTCGGGACAGGGCTGCGGAACTTCTGGCAGAAGCGGGGCACTCGAAGTCCGAGGGAATTTTCGCCTATCTATCCGGTCCCAACCTCAATACCCCGGCGGAGCGGGAGTTCATGAAAAGGCTGGGCGCGGATTTCTGCGGCATCTATCATCTGCCCGAAGCACTGGCTGCTTCTCATGCGGGAATCCCGGTTCTCGGGCTGGCCTGGCCCGGCGAAGCTTCGGATCCCCCCGGCGAACATACCGAAACCCTGCAGTTTCTTCTGGAAGCACTGATCGAAGATCAATTGGAGTAGAGGATGAGCGAATCCCAATCCCGGTTTCCCTCGCTGAGCATTTACGCCAACCCGGTGGAGATGGAGAAGTCCATCATGGAAGGCTGGGAGCGGAACCGGATTTTTGAGAAGACCCAGGATCTGGATGCTTCCGTGCCTCCCTTCGTTTTCTTCGAGGGACCGCCGACCGCAAACGGAAGTCCCGGAGTTCACCATATCCTGGCCCGTCTGGCCAAGGACAGCATCTGCCGCTACAAGTCCATGGACGGCTACCGCGTGCAACGCAAGGCCGGTTGGGATACGCACGGACTGCCCGTAGAACTGGAGGTGCAGAAGCAGTTGGGACTGTCCGACAAGCGTTCCATTGAGGAGTACGGAGTTGCCGAGTTCAATCGGCAGTGCCGGAAGAGCGTCTTCTCCTATGAGAAGGAGTGGCGCGAGATGACCCGTCGCATCGGCTACTGGGTGAATCTCGACGATGCCTATATCACGCTGACCAATGACTATGTGGAGTCGGTTTGGCACATTCTTCAGCGTTTCTGGGATGAGGGCCTGATCTACGAGGGCTACAAGGTCATGCCCTACAATCCCCGTCTGGGAACCGTGTACTCAAGCCATGAGGTTGCCCAGGGCTATGCCGATGTCGAGGATCCGACCGTCACGGTTCGCTTTCGCTTGCTCGATGAAGAGAAGACGAGCCTGCTTGTCTGGACGACCACTCCCTGGACCCTTCTTTCCAATGTGGCCGCGGCCGTCAATCCGAATCTCGACTATGTGAAAGTGTCCTGCGAGGATGAAATCCTGATTCTGGCCGAAGCTCGTCTGGCTGAAATGGGAGATCGGGAATACGAGGTTCTTGAGCGCTTGAAAGGCTCGGACCTTCTGGGGCTTCGCTACCAGCGGCTCTACGACTATGCGCCGGTGGAGGAGGGCAAGGATTGCGCTCTGGTGGTGGAGGCAGATTTTGTAAGCTCGGAAGATGGAACCGGGATCGTGCACATGGCACCGGCCTATGGCGCGGATGACTACGAAATCGGCCGGAAGAAGAACCTGGCCTTTGTCGCCATGGTGGGCGCAGACGGCAAGGTGGATGCCTCCTGCGAGCCTTTTGCGGGCATGGACTTCAAGGAAGCGGATCCCCACATCATCAGGGATTTGAAGACGCGGGGACTTCTCTTCAACCGGGACAGGGTGACACACAGCTATCCCCACTGCTGGCGTGACAAAGGGCCGCTGATGTATTTCGCCCAGCCGGCCTGGTTCATCGAGACGACAAAGCTGAAGGATCGCTTCCTGGCCGCCAATGATAAGGTGACCTGGTATCCCGAGGAAGTCGGTCGCCACCGTTTCGGGAACTGGCTGGAAGGGAACGTCGACTGGGCCCTGAGCCGCGATCGCTTCTGGGGGACGCCGCTTCCAATCTGGAGAACGGAGAGCGGCAAACTGCATTGTGTGGGCAGTATCGAGGAACTGAGAAGTCTGGCCGTCGATTGTCCCGAGGAAGTAGACCTACACAAACCATTCGTCGATGATCTGGAACTGCGTCATCCTGAGACCGGGGAAGCCATGAAGCGGGTTCCCGATGTCATTGATGCCTGGTTCGACTCCGGTTCCATGCCCTTTGCCCAGTGGCACTGGCCCTTTGAAAACCAGGATGTTTTTGAAGACCAGTTTCCTGCGGACTTTATCTGCGAAGGCATCGACCAGAGTCGCGGCTGGTTCTACACTCTGCTGGCCATCTCGGTCTTCCTCAAGGATTCTGCTCCTTTCAAAAGAGTGCTGGTCAATGAGCTTGTGCTTGATGCCAAGGGCAAGAAGATGAGCAAGTCCCTGGGCAATCGGGTGGATCCCTGGGAGATTCTGGATCGTGAGGGCGGCGATGCGATCCGTGCCTATATGGCCATGTCCAGCCCCCTGTGGCAGCCCCTGAAGTTTGACAAGGCCGGCCCCCGGGAGATGAACAGCAAGTTCCTGGGGACTCTTCGCAATACCTATGGCTTCCTCTCTCTTTACGCAAACCTGGATGGCTGGGAGCCCGGGCAGGTGGAAGCGGAATACACCTTGCTCGACCGCTGGATTCGTTCCCGCTACGAAACTCTTGTGGCTCGAACAAGAGAGCATCTGGATGCCTATGACATCACTCGCGCGCTGAAGGGCATCAGCTACTTTGTGCAAGAGGAATTGAGCAACTGGTATGTCCGCAGAAACCGTCGCCGCTTCTGGAAGGGCGAGATGAATGCGGACAAGGCGGCTGCCTACGAAACTCTCTCAACGGTTCTTGAAGGAGTCTGTCTCCTTTCGGCACCCATGATTCCCTTCCTCAGTGAGGCGATCTGGCGCTCGTTGAGCGGCAAGACCGGGGACAGTGTCCACCTGCAGTCCTATCCCAAGCCCCGAACGGAGCTCGTGGACGAGAAGCTGGAGGAATCCATGGAGACTCTTCTCAGTCTGGTGGGTCTCGGTCGCGCACTGCGCAATGAAAGCGGGCATCGCATTCGCCAGCCGCTTCGCGAGTTCCGGGTGCAGGGTTCTTCATCTCTGGATTCCGTTCTCGGGGTTCCCGAACTTCGGGAGCAGATTCTGGATGAGCTCAATCTCAAGTCCATCGAGAGGATGTCGGAGGATGCGGGCTTGCTCCGAATCAAGGTAAAGCCCCGCTTCAAGGCGCTGGGCCCCCGGCTGGGTTCCTCCATGAAAGAAGCAGCCTCGAAACTGGCGAGTCTGGAGGCCCCGGAGGCCGATAAGGCCTGGGAGGAGGGCACCCTGACGCTGGAACTCTCCGGGCGTCCCTTCCGTATGGAGAGGGATGATCTCGACTTTGCCGTGGAGGCCGAAGGCGACTGGATCGGTGGAATGGAAGGACGGATCCTGGGAGCCCTCTCCACGGATCTCGATGAGGAACTTCTCCTCGAAGGTCATTTCCGGGAACTGGTCAACCGGGTACAGAACCTCCGCAAGAGTTCCGGGATGGAAGTTTCCGACCGGATTCAGCTTGCATGGGAAGGGGGAGATCTTACCCGGCGCTGTCTGTCGGTCTGGGGAGATCGACTTTGTAGCGAGACCCTGGCCCTGGGTCTGAAGGAAGGCTGCGGGGGGCTGGATTCCCAGGAGACTCATGAATTATCCGGTGAGGAGATCAAGATTGAAATCAGCAAAGCTTAATTCTCCCTGGCCCTTCTTTTTCTCGGTGGTTCTTGCGGTCCTCTTTCTCGACCTGGCCAGCAAGCAGCTGGCTCTGGACGGGCGTTGGGCGGGCCCTGTGATTCCCGGGTTTCTGGACTTCACCCTGGTGACCAATCCCGGAGCTGCCTTCGGACTGTTCTCGGGAGCCCGCTTTCTTTTTGTCATGATCAAGCTTCTTGCCATTGGGGTCATACTCTATCTGGTTGCCAGCAAGGACAGACGCAAACCGGGAATCCCCGTATTCCCTCTGGCCCTGATCCTGGGCGGAGCGGCCGGCAACCTGATTGACCGATTCCGGGGGAACGGGGAGGTCATCGACTTCATCGACTTCAGCATTGCCGGTCATCACTGGTATGTTTTCAATATTGCCGATTCCTTCATCAGCATCGGGGCCGCTCTTGTCGCCTTGCACCTTCTCTTTCAGCCCGGGGAAACGCGGGCAGGCAGGCTCGCGGAATGAGTTCCGGGGAAGAGTGTCACCGCTTTCGGGTTTCAGAAGGTGACGAGGGTTCCCGTCTGGATCATTTTCTTGTTCGCCAAGTTCCTGACCACAGCCGCTCCTTTCTTCAGGCACTGGTTCGAAAGGGCCAGGTGCAGCTTGGCGGGCAAAGCGTGAAAACAGGGCATCTGCTGAAAGAGGGCGACGAGGTGATATTGAGAATCCCAGCGGCCGTCCCTCCGGAACTTCAGCCGGAAGACCTTCCTCTCAATCTGGTCTACGAGGACGAAGACCTGGTGGTCGTCGACAAGGCCGCCGGCATGGTCGTCCATCCCGCCGCCGGGCACCACGAGGGCACGCTCGTTCATGCCCTCTTGCACCACATCGGGGATCTCTCGGGGATCGGAGGAGAACTTCGCCCCGGCATTGTTCACCGTCTGGACAAGGACACCAGCGGGCTGATGCTTGTTGCCAAAAACGATCGCTCGCATCGGGCGCTCTCGGAAATGATCCAGAACCGCACCCTCCAGCGGAGTTATCTTGCCCTGGTCTGGGGAACTCTATCCGTTGACAAGGGGGAGATCCGGGGGAACATCGGGCGGGATCCCCTGCACCGTCAGAAGATGGCGGTGCTGGAAGAAGGAGGCAAGGAGGCCCTGACCCGCTACTCTTGCTTGAACAGCTTCGGGTCTTTCAGTTATCTTCGTCTGGATCTTGACACGGGACGGACTCACCAGATTCGGGTTCATTTGTCCCGGAAGGGGAATCCGGTTCTTGGAGATCCTCTCTACGGAGGGAGGAGCGCCGGAAAGAAAAGTCGCAAGCGCAGCGATGTGGAGCGATCCCGTCGCCTGCTGGAGATGCTGGATCGTCAGGCTCTCCATGCCTTTCGACTGGCCTTTCCCCATCCAGGGAGCGGGAAGGAACTGGAGTTTCTCTCTCCCCTTCCCGAGGATATCAAGGCCGCACTGAATCTTCTCCAGGAGGAGAAAGACAAGCGTAAGGAGATCGAATGAATATCAAGGTACGGGAAGTAGCTTCGGTGACGGTACTGGACATCAGCGGAAATGTCATGGGCGGGCCGGATGCGGATACCTTCCATGAGACAGTAAAAGACCTGCTGGGGCAGGGCCGCAGAAAGATCCTCGTCAATCTGGGCAAGGTGCAGTGGATCAACAGTACGGGTCTGGGGATCCTCATTGCAGGTTATACTTCCACACGGGATGCCGGGGGAGAGTTCAAGCTCCTCAACATTTCCGACCGCATTGAGTCCATTTTCATGGTGACCAAGCTGGCCGGGATCTTCGATTCCTTCGAAGAAGAAGGGGAAGCCCTCGCAAGCTTCGGTGATTCCTGATCTATGGATCGCCCCGGCATTGTGGAAGGTCACATCTCCAGTGACTTTTCCGCACTGGACAATCTCAATCAGCAACTCGCGAGCCTTGCGGGATCGCTGGGCTGGGATGATTCCCTGCGGGACTCCCTGTCCATTGCCTGCATCGAAGCCTTGAGCAATGCCATCGAGCATGGAAACGGCTTTGACCCTTCCCGCAAGATTCACTACCTGATCGAAGCGGATCCCCGACACTTTGTCTTTCGCATCCGTGATGAAGGGGAAGGCTTTGATCCGGCGGATTACCTTCGCGAGCTCCCGGAGCCGGAGGACGGCAAGATCCCGGAAAGAGGACGGGGACTTTCGATCATCCACTCTCTGGTGGATCGGGTCTTCGGCTTGCATGATGATGAAGGGCGCTTCACGCTGGTACTGGAGAAAGATCTCTCCGGGGAGGTGGGGCGTGAGTGAATCGGGCGGAAGGGTGCTGGCCATTGATCCCGGTGAGGTGAGAGTGGGCCTTTCAATTAGCGACTCTCTCCGCATGACTGCGCAGGGTCTGGAGACCTTTGTCCGGGGACGGGGTAGTTTCCTGGATCATCTCGAGACACTGATTCATGACTATGCGGTAGACTGTATTGTTCTGGGATACCCGCTCAATATGGATGGCAGTGCGGGAGAGAGTGCCCTCAAGTCCGAGAGCTTACGGGATCTGCTTGTGGAGCGATTCCGTCTTCCCGTGCACCTGTGGGATGAGCGTCTCAGCAGTGTCGAGGCTCGAAAGGCCTTTCCTCCCGGCAGCCGGAAAGACTGGGACCAGATTGCCGCAGCCCTGATTCTGCAGGGCTATCTGGACTCCATTGCCGGAGGCAGCGATGAGTACTAGCAAGACGCACCGTCCCTTGCTTCTTCTTCTGCTTCTCCTGATTCTGGATCTTCTCTTTGCCATCTGGGTCTCCTGGGCTTTGCCCAGCCAGGATTCGGTGTCCGAGGAACTGGTTCTGATCCCCGAAGGCTGGACCTCCGGCGAAATCACCGACAGTCTGCTGGCCCGGGGCGTACTTCGCAATGACCGCCTCTTTCGTGTTGCGCTCTATCTGGGAGGGGGGCGCGACCTGAAGGCGGGGCGTTATCTCTTTCGGCGACCGGAAGCTCCCGGGCGTGTTCTTTCCGCCCTGAAAAGGGGCGAGACGGAGAGAGTCTGGCTACGCATTCCCGAGGGACTCTGGCTGAAGGAGACTGCGGGAGTGGTGGCCTCGCAACTGGGGCTGGACTCCCTCTCTCTGCATTCACGCTTTCTCGACACTCCGCCGCCGGTAGGGGATTCTGGGGCCGGGGGTTCCGGGATGGAGGGTTTTCTCTTCCCCGACACTTATGCCTTTGAGTATCCCGTGCGTGAAAAGACCGTAGTTCGCCGTCTCCGCGAGCGCAGCGAGGAGGTGATCGGGGAACTGGAGAAGCAATATCCGGAAAGAGCCCGGGAGCTGGGCCGATGGAACTGGGTGACTCTGGCCTCCATTGTAGAGGCGGAAACCCGTCTGGACACGGAGAGAGAGCGTGTGGCTGCCGTTTACCTGAACCGCTTGCGCAAGGGAATGAAGCTGGAGGCCGATCCCACGATCATCTATGGTCTCGGGCGTCGCCTGCGAAGACTCTATTATAAGCATCTTGACATAGAGGGCCCCTACAACACCTATCAGAACCCGGGCCTTCCCCTGACCCCCATCTGCAACCCCGGCTATCGAAGCCTGGAAGCAGTGCTGAAGGCTGACCTCAGTGACCCCAGCCTCTACTTTGTCGCCCGGGGAGATGGGAGCCACCTCTTTTCTGAGACCTATCGGGAACACCAGAGTAAGGTGCAGGATTTGCGAAATGGCAGGATTCCGCACAGATAGCGGTGATTTCCTGTCCTTCCCCCTGCTTCCCCCTATTCCGGCAAGCTTTTCCCCTTTTGAGGATGGATGCAGGCCGGGGATGCGCCTCGAGGGGGGCCGGGCCGGCAGATTGCAGAGGATTTTGCGCCCCCCAGATCCCCGGAGCAAAGAGCAGGAGAAGAAAAGACCTTCCCATGCCGATTATTGGGAGATTTTGTGAGTTTCGGTACATTTCTTCCTAATGAAGCTGCGGATCCGGCGAGAGCCGGGTTGACAGAGGGTGGGTGCAAGTCTAGCTTGATTCCCTGCCCCTCTTGATGAGAGTGGGAATTTAAGGAGAATATGGTCTTTTCCAGACTATTTGTGGCAGGTCTGATTTCCGTGATTCTGGGCTATTTGGCTCTGGCCATGGGAAGTATGACCTTTGCGCCGCTTTTGCTGGTTCTGGGCTATTGCCTTCTGATTCCCTGGGCTCTTTTCAAGTTGGGGCGTACGGAAAACGGCGGATCCGGTGGATCTGCCGGGGGCGAATAGCTCAGCTGGTTCAGAGCACCTGCCTTACAAGCAGGGGGTCACAGGTTCGAATCCTGTTTCGCCCACCGAAAGTCCCTTTGTATTCTGGCGGTTTCAGGGCTTTCGACTGGTTTAATGGCAGTTGACAGTTGGATTCCCGGTCTGGTATACTTGCCGAGCCACAGGAATCACTCCCTTCGGGGAATTCCGTCCGCAAGGATGGGTTGATGTGGTTGAAGTTTTTAACTTTGGCTATTGAGGCCCCTGCAAATGCCCTTGCTTGTAGTCACCCGGGTTTCAGGTCCCGTTCTCCAGTCAGGATTCGGGGTCGGAAACTCTTTTGCGACTTTTTGTAGGAGGTGCTTCTGCTGATGACTAGCAGGAAACTCTTCGCGGCTCTCGCCGCTCTCGCAATGATCGCTCTCGGCGCCCAGGCGGGCGTTGTTGACGCGACCAATAGTTCTGCAACTTGCGCGGACTGTCCCGCGACACTGACTTCCGCACCTGGCGGATACGAATCGGTTCCTACGGTTGATGTCTGGACTCTGGATGCAGTCGGCGATCCCGTCGAAGTGGCCTCCACGGATATTTGGCTGGAGCACGCCGATGTCGTCTTCTGTGCTGGCGGTTTTGTCGCAGACAGTTCTACCTATGCTCCGGATCCTGGCCACACTTCCTTCTCGGGGATTCCCCGTGGTGGTGTTGCTCTCGGTGCTGATTGTGCAGGTATTCAGTTCAACGTGATCGCCGTTGGTGTGGTCATTGATGTTCTGGATCTCAACAACAACAGCTTCGATCTCGATGGTTCCGGTGCGGTGGACATTAGTGACCTGGGCGTCTTCGCGACGGCCTACCAGGGAACTGAGTTCTGCGCTGATTATGATGAGACTGGCGCAGTGGACATTTCCGACCTCGGGATGTTTGCGTCGATCTTCAACTTGAGCAACTGCCCCTAGGGGCGTTTGCTCACCCAAGCTTTGGCTGCCTCGAACTCGGGGGAGTCATGCGGGAAGCATGCTTCCCGGGATGTTTTGACAAGTGTTTAATCGGAGGTATACCTCAATGAAGAAAGCTACTATCTTCTTTGCGCTGCTCCTCTTCGCAGGTGTTGCCAATGCTAGTTACATCGGCATGTTTGCCGACGCGGATGCCACGGTTTGTAACCTGGACTATGTGCCTTTCGCTCCCCAGACCACCTACGTGGGTGTTGTCGTTGATCCTACTGAATTCCCCAACGGTATCGTTGCTGCGGAATTCAAGATTGACAACTACTTCCCGAACAATGGCCTGGGCATGGTCACCGTGACCGCGACTTCTCAGGTCGTCATCGGTGCCATGGATACGGACTATTCCATTGCCTGGAGTACTCCCCAGACGGGTGCGTTCGTGACGATCGCCACCTTGACTTCGGTCGGCTTCAATGCGGCCTGGTTGGGAACGGATCATGTCATGACCATCATGGCTGGCGACGACTGTGCCTGCCTGGTGATCGTGGATGATGCCTTCATCCAGCATGGAACGGTTGGCGGAAGCTTCACCTTCAATTGCACCATCGATTGCGACTGCCTCGAAGGCACCGCGACCGAGGATGCGAGCTGGAGTGCCGTAAAGGCCCTGTTCTAGGACAGGTTCTTTACACAATGGTTGACGGGAGTCGTCGCTTTTGCGGCGGCGACTCCTTCTTTCGAATCCAGCCGTTCGCTTGAGACGTCTCCGGCTGGAGGCAGGACTTGAGAGTTTTCTCTCCTGACTGTCACTTGAAGATTGAAGCGTTGGCTTCATCACACATCTTAAGGAGTTACAACATGAAAAAACTGATGGTCGCTCTGCTTACGCTGGCTCTGATGAGCAGTGTCGCTGGTGCCGAAAGCTGGATCGGCATGTTTGCCGACGATGCTGCCACCATCTGTGATGCGGATATTGGTCCTGGCGTTCCTGTGAACACCTTTCTCTTCGCAGTGATCGATCCTGCCGATTTCCCGAACGGGATTACGGCTGCCGAGTTCCGTCTGGACAACTACCCCGTTGCGGGTGCCGATGGTATGGTCTCTGAGAGCTTCAGCTCCCAGGTCGTTATCGGTTCCCTGGCTTGGGACTTCTCCATTGCCTGGAGTTCACCTCAGGCTCCCGGAAACGTCCACATTGGAACCTTGACCTTCATCGCCTTCAACGGAAACTGGATCGGTGCCGATCACCTGATCACGGTTGCCGAAGGTAATGACTGCGAATGCCTCGTGGTCGTTGATGAAAACTACATCCAGCACGATGTTGGTGGCGGTATGTTCACCTTCAATTGTAGTGATGCCGCCTGCATTTGCTACGAAGGCACGGCCTCTGCGGAGACCAGCTGGGGTGCGGTCAAGGCTCTGTTCTAGAACAAGTCTCGACTTTTGTCTTATTGCCGCCCTTCGGGGCGGCTTTTTTAGTGCCATGCTAATCCTTGACACTTATGCTCCCCGGGGATAGTTTCCCGCAAAAGGGGGGAGACCCTCAGGCGTTTCAAAATCCAGGAGGACCTGAGAATGAAAAAACTGCTGATTGTTACTGCCATCTTGCTTGTCGCCTTCTCAGCGCAGGCGACGAGAATCGGAATGTTCGCGGATGCAGACGGAACGCTGTGCAATCTGGACTACGCCGCCTTTGCGCCCCAGATGACCTATGTTTCCATTCTCGTGGATCAGGACGAGTTCCCCAACGGGATTACTGCTGCGGAATTCAAGATTGACAACTACTTCCCGGACAACGGCGGGGGCATGGTCACCGTGACGGCGACATCTCAGGTCGTCATCGGGGCTATGGCAACGGACTTTTCCATTGCCTGGGCCGAGCCCCAGACCGCTGCGGTGGTCCAGATTGCCACTCTGACCTCCGTTGGCTTCACCGCGGACTGGATTGGCGCGGACCATGTGATGACCATTATGGCGGGGGACGATTGCTCTTGCATCGTTGTCACCGATGAGAACTTCCTTCAGTACCAGCCCTCCGGCAGCACCTTCACCTGGAATTGCAGTGTGGACTGTGATTGTCCGGAGCCTGTAACGGCCAACGAGAATCTGAACTGGACATCCCTGAAGGCCCTGTACTAGCAAAGCGCTTTCTCGCTGATGATGGCCCCGCCCTGCCAAGGGTGGGGCTTTTTTGTTTCGAATTGCTCGCCAAGCATTGAATTGACAGTCCCCTGCCATGCCCTTACATTTCCCGGAAATGCGCGATTTCCCTTACTGGAGGCGTCTTGTGCGATCCCGTTTTTTGCTTCTGACCCTCCCCCTGCTGCTACTTTTCTCCCCGTCGGTATCTGCAGAAACTCTGGAGATTCTCTCCAGCACGGAGGAGAGCCTGAGCCTGCGACTGTACTGGGATTCTGTTCAATTCAGGGACAGCGATGAGGGACGGGAAGTGCAGTTGGAGTCCTGCCGACTTTCGGGGGAGAGTGGCGGCCCCATGCTGCCGATCTGGAGCGGGATGATTGCCCTTCCTCCGGGTTTTCGCGCCCGACTCACCTGGAATGCGAGCGAGCTTCTCCCTCTCGATGGCGAGCCCTTGCCTTATCCCACGCCCCGGCGCGTCGATCTCCCGGATGGGGGAGAACTGTTCAGTGAGGAACTGCAAAGGGACGAGACTCTCTTTGCGATCCCCCGGGCGATGGAGGTTTCTCTGGGGGAAACCCGCTGGATGCGCGATCAGAGAGTGCAGCGTCTTGAGGTTCGTCCCCTGCGCTGGGATCCCGAAACAGGCCTGACTTTGGCGCGGCGGATTGAGGTAGAGATCCGCTTTGAGAGAGAGAGCCAAAGTCCCGACATTCCCCGGGAAAGTCCCCGCAGAGAGGACAAGCTCTGGCCGGAGCTCTATCAGTCCTCCCTTCTCAATCACGAGTTTTCAGAGACTTGGGCGAGGAGGGTTCCTGCTAGCTTTGGGCGCAGCCAGCGAAGCTGGTCTCCCGCTCTGCTGAAGCTCTACTGCAATGACAGTGGGCTACAGGGTCTCCGCGGGGAAGACCTCCTGGCCGCCGGAGTTTCCTTGGGAACGCCGCTATCGGAGATTGCGATCTTCCGCCGCCAATTCACCTGGGACGAGCAGGGTTTGCCGCAATGGGAGGAAACACCCACTCCCCGCTTCTTTCAGGACCGCAATGGCGACGGGAACCTCGACAGCGATGATCTATGCGTTTTTGTGGGGCGTCGTCTCTCGGATCAGGAAGATGGTGTGGACTCCATAGAATGGTTTAGCCGGGAAGGATGCTATTTCCTCTCCCTCGATCCCTCTCTGGCCCTCGAAATGAACAGCAGTTCCTCCTGGCAAGAGGGAGGAAGCTGGACGAGTCCAGATTTCTTTGAGAGGCATCAGGCGAATTCAGGGGAAAGCGAGTTCTTCTACACGCCCCCACAGTACTACTACATTGACGGACCGGAAGACCGCTGGATCGACAACCTGTATTTCTTCAACAGCCAGACCGACGACACGCTGCTGCTTGACATCCCCAGCCCCGGCTACCGTAGCGGGAGCGAGGCGGAAATTCAGCTTCAGTTTCAGGGCTACAACCGGCAGGACAGTTACCGCTTTTTCAGCATGGAACTGCTCAATGAGTCCGGCGGGTTCATGACTCTTCCGGACATGCAGATCAGCGGGAACATCGACAGCCTCTACTCGGAGATCCTCCCCGCAAATGCACTTTCGGACGGAAGCAGCCAACTCGGGATCGGTCGCATAGGACAGGGCGCCTTCTTCACGCTGGTGAAGAATTGGGACCTGTCCTACGAATCAGATTATGAGGTTCTGGAGGACTCCCTGTTTTTTACAAGCGGTGGGGTCACCGGGAATACGGAACTGAGGGTTTCCGGACTCAGCCGGGACTCCTCGCACTGGATTCTGGTGAAAACCTCCGGAGAGCAGCCCCTTCGACTGGAACTGGAGGCGATCAATCAGGAGGGTTCCACGGGCAATTACTCGCTGGTCTTTCGGGATGTTCTGGAAAGTCAGGGAAGCTGGTGGCTTTGCGATGAGGAGTCCCTGTTCCCGGTTCGCATGGAAGAGGCCTCGGATCTGTCCTATCTCGACAATGCCTCCTCCTGCGATGTGCTGGTGATCAGCCACCGTGACTTCTATGAGACCATGGAGAATCGCTGGAAGCCCTGGCGGGAGGCGCAGGGTTACGATGTGACCCTCCTCTTGGCAGAGCAGGTCTATGATGCTTTTCACTCGGGTAGCCGCAGTGATCTTGCCATTCGCCGGGCGGCCAAATATGCCATGCAGGAGTGGGGGGCCGAGGCACTTCTTCTTGTGGGAGACAGCAGCAAGGATGCTCGGGAAAAGAACGAGTTCTCGTCTCCTGATTTTATCCCCGCTCACAGCTACCACGAACAGGTGGCCAGTATCAACGAGGTTGTGGCTCTTGACGAATGGGTCGTGAAGTTTCAGTTCAATGCCCTGCCTTCGATGATCATGGGGCGCATTCCCGCTGACAGCCAGGAGGATCTGGACAGTTTTCTCGACAAGCTGGAGTGCTATGAAACAGGGCAGGGCTGTGAGGGAGATAATTCCTGGAAGAGCCGGATTCTGCTTGCAGCGGATGATGCCTACAGTTGCAGTGATCTTGGTTGCTCTCCGACTTTCCACTACGATGAGCAGTATTTTCGCATCGGACAGGAAGAGGCGGCCGAGCGTGTTGCCGACTGTGTGGTGAATGACCCGATCTGGGGAAATCCGGGGGACTTGTCGAGTTTGCCCTTCTATCTGGATTCACTCAGTCACCCCTGGTATGAGAGCCATCCCGGTGCGGATCTTCTGACGGTACATTCCGATCTCAGCCCGAGGCTGCGCGATGCCTTCATCGACACCCTGAGCCATGGCTACCTCATCGTGTCGGTTCAATCGCACGCCAACCGCTACCTTCTCGGGCATGAGTCCTACCTGAACACGGTGGACTTCGCCCATTCCGGGGACGAGGGCTATCTGGAGAACTATGGCCGTCCCTTCGTCTGGGCTGTCCTTGGCTGCCACGGGAACCAGTTCTCTGTGATCAACGAGGAAAGCCGCAAGGACTGCATGGGCGAGAAGATGCTCTTTCTCGATGGCATGCGGGGATCGGTGGCCAGCTATGCCAGTGATGGCTTCGAGTTTCTCTATCCGAATGTGGCACTCGGGAATGACTGGATGGAGATCATGTGCTGGCGCGAAGATCCGGAAGGTGAAGTGGATCTCTTCCCCGAATGGCGGCTCGGTATCCTTCTCCTGGCCGCGGAACTTCGCTACGACAGTTTCTATTCCGTCTATCGCTACAACCTGCTCGGGGATCCCCTGACACTGCTGGATCCTGCGCCCCCGAGGATTCGTCTTTTTCTTGATGGCGAAGAGATGGCGAATGGGGAGTCGATCCGGATTGACAATCTGGCGGACACTCTTCAGGTCTCTGCCTGGCTGAGTGATGAGACCCGCTTCTCGGATCTGAGATTGAGGGATCCCTCCATCGGCGATCTTCCCTTCCAGCTCACGGCTCTTGTCGACAGCCTCGCGGCGGAAGAGGGCTCGGGAGCGCGGGCCTGGGCTTTGGAGGCCCTTATCCTGCCGGAGATGATCGCCAATGACTCCTTGGCACTCGACACCCTGATTCTCGAAGCGATCAGCCCTCACGGGGCCATCGGGAGTTTCCGGCTACCGTCGGCCAAGTCCGTGTTCTATCTCGGCGAAGAAGGCGACACCCTGCAATCGGGGCAGTGGGTTCGCTCATCGGGAGAACTTGAAGTGGCGATCGCCGTGCCTGCGCCCAGCTATGATCCTGCAGAGTTCTCCCTCTTTATCGACGGACTTGCTTCGGAAACTGTGTTCTCGGTATCTGAAGATGACGACCTTGTGTTCGAGGCCCGGCAGGGCTACCAGTGGTCTCCAGGCTTCCATTCGCTCATGGTCAAAAGAGAAGGAAAGGTCTTCGGCTCCAGTGCCAGCATCCGGCTTCAGGTCGATGATCAGCCTCGCCTGCTTGACACTCTCATATTCCCCAATCCTTTTACCGATGTTGTTCTCTTCCGCTATGAACTCAGCGGTGGAGCTTCCTCCGGCCAACTGACGATCTACAGTCTTTCGGGCCGCAGGGTTCGCAGGATTGAGATCCAGGATCTCGGGGAAGGGGTGGAGCACTGGCTGGAATGGAATGGACTCGACGAGGAAGGAGACCGTGTCTCCAACGGTGTCTACCTGGCGCGCATGGTCTTTGAGGGAGAGGACGGCAAGAAACAGGTCTGGCAGGACAAAGTTGTGAGGATGCGCTGATGGGTGAGAAACTTCTCCATCTTCTCTCGGAATTGAATACGGAAGCCCGCAATCCCGAGACGGAGTACCTGGACCAACTGGACCCTCTTTCCCTGTTGCAGCGACTGAACGAGCAGGACTCCCGGGCTTCGGAGGCAGTAAAGGAAGCCCTGCCGGAGATCCGGAAGGTCGTTGAAATGGCTGCAGCCAGTTTTCGGAATGGGGGGCGCCTGATCTATGTCGGGGCGGGAACCAGCGGGCGTCTGGGAGTTCTGGATGCCGCAGAGTGCCCGCCTACTTTCGGAACGGATCCCGCACAGGTTGTGGGGCTGATTGCCGGGGGACCCCCGTCCCTGCTTCGCTCCAAGGAGGGAATCGAGGACGATCCCGAGCAAGGAGCCCTGGATTTGGCGGAACTGGATGCGGGGCCGAGTGACACCGTAATCGGGATTTCTGCAAGCCACCGAACTCCGTACACGGTTGGAGCTATCGAGGAGGCGGAAAGACGATCCTGTTCCACGGCCTTTGTCACCTCCAATCCCGAGGTGCAGGTTCCCGGGGACTGTGTGATTCGCCTTCTCACAGGGCCGGAGGCCATTACCGGTTCCACGAGGATGAAGGCCGGCACGGCACAGAAGATGACACTCAACATGATCAGCACAGCGGCCATGGTGCTGACGGGCAAGGTATACGGGAACCTGATGGTAGACCTTCGCCCCCTCAGCGACAAACTCGTGGAGCGCAGCCGCGGGATGGTCATGGCCCTGACCGATTTGAAATACGATGAAGCCAGAGAGCTTCTGAGCTCTGCCGAAGGCCGGGTTAAGACGGCTCTTCTCATGCACTGGGCCGGTCTGGGTTTTGAAGAGGCGGAAGAAAAGTTGCGGAATTCCGGCGGAATCCTTCGCACTGCCTGCGATGATTCCTCCTGCGATTGACACCCCTATCCCACTGGGCTAGATTCATCCTTTCCCGCTAATTGGGGGTAGCCCGTATGTTCATCAAGGGAAGGCATCTTCTCAGCCTCAGTGACTTGGATAATCAGGAAATCAATGAGCTGATTGACTTTGCTCTGGAACTCAAGGCTCGTTTTCTCAGTGGAGAGAGCACGGAGTTTATGAGCGGCGGTCATCTCTATCTCTTTGATCCGGAGTCCCTGATGGGAGCCTGGGATCCGGTCAGTCTTGCCTTTGAAAACCTCGGAGGGCGGTGTCACCGCGTGAAAGCCGGGGGGCTACGGGAGGATTGGGGGGAGACCTGGAGGGATCGTATTCAGCTTCTTTCTCGCTCCGCTCACGGTCTTGCAATGGCTTCGGCCGACCCGGAACAGGGTCATGCCTTTTTGGAGGAGTCGGCCCAGCTTTCCCGGGTTCCTGTGATCAACATGATGAGTGAACGCGCCGCGCCCCTTCAGGCAATGGCCAGCCTGATGGCGGTGCAGGGACAGAAGGGCCCCGATCTGGAGAATCTCCGTGCCGCGCTGCTATGGGCCCCTCCGGGAATCCGTTCCCGTCCGCCTTCCCTGCCTTTTTCTCTTCTGGAAATTCTCTTGCGAAAGGAAATCGCGGTCACTCTGGCCTGCCCTGCTTCCTTCCAGCCGGGTCTTGAGGTTCAGGATGCTGCGGGGGAGATTTCACCTACCGGGTTCACACTCTGCGAGGATCCCTCTGAAGCGATTGAGGACGCAGATCTTGTTTTCTCCATGAACTGGGATCTGGATTATCAGAATCAGGACTTTGAAGAAATTGCCAGGATCGCCGGCGAGTTTTCATCCTGGATGCTGAACGAAGAAATGCTCGCCCTGGCGGCCCCGGATGCCCTCTTTGGAGGGATGTTGCCCAAGAGCCGGGACACGGAAATCGAGGCGAAGCTGCTGGAGCATCCGAGATCGATTCATCTTGAGGAGAGTAGCGATCTGCTTCATGTGGCTCGCGCCGTGCTGGCTTTGAGCATGGACCTTCAGACACCCGAGGAAGACCGAGTGATGAGTGATGAAGCGCGAATTCAGTAAAGAAGAAACCCTGGTCATCACCCTCGGCGGGAATGCTGTTCTTCCGGTGGGGAAGAAGGGGACGATTCGCGAGCAGTTCGACCTGACCCGTGGTTCCATGAAACAGGTTTCCCGGATTGCCGCCTCCGGAGCGAGAGTGGTGCTCAGTCATGGTAATGGCCCGATTGTCGGCAACATCGTGATCCGAAATGAGTGTGCCAGCCACCTGGTTCCTCCCATGCCTCTTTTTATCTGCGATGCGGACAGTCAGGGCGGCATCGGCTTCATGATTCAGAACTCACTGGTCAATGAGCTTCATCTGTCCGGACAGGAACGGCCGGTTGTTTCTCTGGTTACTCAGGTGGAAGTTCATTCCGATGACCCTGCTTTTATGCATCCGTCCAAGCCCATCGGTCCCTTCTATCGGGAAAATGAGGCAAAGAAGATGAAGGAAGAGAATGGCTGGGACATGATGGAGGATTCGGGAAGGGGATGGAGGCGAGTGGTTCCCAGCCCCGAGCCGGTTCGAATCCTGGAACTGGATTCCATCCGAATTCTGGTGGATGCAGGAGTCCTGGTCATCGCAGCCGGAGGGGGAGGAATCCCCGTTCGCAGGAATGAGGAAGGTGTTTTCAAGGGCGTGGACGCAGTGGTTGACAAGGATCTTTCCTCAGAAGTCCTTTGCCGGGGCATTGGCGCTTCCACTCTGGTCTTTGCGACCAGCGCCCGGAAAGTAGCCTTGCACTACGGAAGTCCGAAACAGAAGAACCTGGATTCTGTCAGCCTTCAGGAATTGAAGCAATTCATGGCCGAGGGCCATTTCCCTCCCGGAAGCATGGGGCCCAAGATGGAGGCCGCTCGCCGTTTCCTCGAGTGGGGGGGAAAGGAAGTTATCGTTTGTGTTCCCGAGGAATTGGAAGATGCTCTGGACGGGAACGCGGGCACGCGCATCCATGCCGAGGAGGAATCCGAATGAAAAGAGCAATCCCGATCCTTTTCCTCGCCCTCTTGCTCTTGTCCTGCGGGAAGACCGGGGAGAACAAGGAGGCCGACAATTCCCTTCGAGTGGGAATGGTCTTTGACATTGGAGGGAAGGGTGACCGCTCCTTCAATGACTCCGCATGGAGAGGCCTGGAAAAGGCTTGCGAGGATTTCGGAATCCGCAGTGTCGAGTTTGAACCGGGACAGGACTCCGACCGTGAGCAGGGTTTGCGAAAACTGGCAGAGCGCGGCTTCGACCTGGTCATTGGGGTGGGCTTTCTCTTCTCCGATGCCATCGGAAAAGTGGCGGTCGATTACCCCGAAGTACATTTCGCTTTGGTGGACGGGCTGGTGGATGGACGGGAAAACGTGGCGAGCCTCCTCTTTCGCGAAGAGGAAGGCTCCTTTCTGGTGGGAGCCATTGCCGCCAGGAAGTCGCAATCAGGGGTCATCGGATTTGTCGGGGGAATGGAAGTCGCCCTGATACGCAAGTTTGAAGCCGGTTTCCGGGCGGGCGCCCAGTTCGTGCGTCCTGAGATCCGGGTATTGGTGAACTATGCCGGAGTCACCCCTTCCTCCTTTGCCGATCCGGTCAAGGGCAAGGAATTGACACTTTCGCAGATCGGTCGGGGAGCCGATGTGGTCTTCCATGCAGCAGGAACCACCGGAAACGGCGTGATCGAAGCGGCCAGCCAGAAGCAGGTCTTCGCCATTGGCGTGGACAGCAACCAGAATTACATGGCGCCGGGAATCGTGCTGACGAGTATGGAAAAGAAAGTGGACCGCGCCGTCTACGAATGCATCTCGGGTCTTGTTCGGGGGGAGTTCCGGGGAGGAGTGCAGGAGTTCGGACTTGAGTCCGGAGGTGTGGGCTACACCCTTGATGAGTTCAACCAATCGGTTCTTGGTCCGGAGCTTTGCGCCCTGGCCGATTCCCTGGCAGGGGAAATCATCGGGGGCCGGATCTCCGTGCCCCGGGAATAGCGTGAAGGTCGGTCTCCGGAATCTCCGCCGAAGTTTCGGCACCTTCTGTGCCGTTGATGACATCAGTCTGGATTATCACGAAGCCTGTCTCTATGCACTGGTCGGCGAAAACGGAGCCGGCAAGAGTACCCTCATGCACCTCCTCTACGGCATGCTGTCCCCGGATTCAGGAAGCATCCTTATCGAGGATAAACCGACCGTCTTTCGAAGCCCCCAGGATGCAATCCGTTCGGGAATCGGAATGGTTCATCAGCATTTCATGCTCGTCGACACACTCTCTGTGGCGGAAAATGTGGTTCTGGGTTCGGAGCCCATAGCTCGGGGCCTGCTTGATCATTCGGCAGCCCGGCGCAGCGTTCTGGACTATGCCGACCGCTTTCACCTTGATGTGGATCCCGATGCTCCTGTCTCCAGCCTTTCCGTGGGAGAATGCCAGCGGGTGGAGATTCTGAAGGTTCTTTACCGCGGGGCAGAGTTCCTGATTTTCGATGAGCCCACCGGCGTGTTGACGCCTCAGGAAAGTCGCTTTCTCTTCACAATCCTCCGCTCGCTGCGCGAGGAGGGAAAGACCATCGTCCTGATCAGCCACAAGCTGGATGAGGTCATGAGCCTGGCCGAGGAAATTGATGTCATGCGTCGGGGCAAATACCAGGGCCGCCTCCCTCATGCAGAGGCAAGTCCCGAGGAGCTGGCCCGCCGAATGGTGGGGCGGGAGGTTCTCTTCACTGTGGACAAGAAGCCTTCCCGGCCTGGTCCGGTCTGTCTCTTGGCGGAGGCCCTTTCTCTCGAAGCGACTCCTGAGCGCAGACCGCTGGAGGATGTGAACTTTGACATTCGGGAGGGGGAGATTCTCGGTTTTGCAGGCGTGGAGGGAAATGGGCAAAGGGAACTGGCGGGGATCCTCTCCGGCATGATTCCTCCCGACCGCGGGTCGATTCAAGTGGAGGGAAGAGAGTGGGACGCACTGGATCCGCGGACTGCGAGAGCTTTGGGAATTCGCCACGTGCCCGAGGACCGGCAGAAGACCGGGCTTCTTCTGGACATGAGTCTGGAAGAGAACCTGATTCTCGGAGAAGAAGGGGAAGCTCCCCTTTCCACCCGGGGCTTGTTTCACCGGAGCCGGATTCGGGAAGTGGCCCGGCAGCGAATTGAGAGTCTGGACGTGCGGGTTCATGATCCTGCTCAAAGTGCGAGGGAGCTGTCAGGAGGAAACCAGCAGAAGCTCATCCTCTCCCGGGAACTGGCTCACGATCCTCGCATCCTGATTGCCAGTCAGCCTACAAGAGGCGTGGATGTAGGGGCGATTGAATCCATTCACAGGATTCTTCTGGAGAGAAGGGACCGGGGGATGGCCATTCTTCTTTTCTCTTCCGAGTTGAGTGAACTTCTGGCTCTCTGCGACCGGATTGGAGTGCTTTACCGGGGAAGGCTGCTTCGTATTCTGGACGCATCTACGACCGATGAAGAGGAACTGGGACTTTACATCACGGGTGCAAACCCGGAGGCCGTCTCATGAGAAACTGGAAGAGACTGGGCGCGGAGATTCTGGAGTCCCTGTGGCCTCCCGTGGCGGCTCTGGCTCTTACCTTCCTCATCAGTTCTGCGATCATCCTTGCCATCGGCGAAAATCCCCTTGCCATCTTTGCCCTTCTCTTTCGTGAAGGTCTGGCCAGTGTGGATGGATTTGCCCGGGTTCTCAATGACGCAACTCCGCTGATCTTTACCGGCCTGTCCGTGTCTTATGCCTTCCGCGCGGGGCTCTTCAATATCGGCGGCGAGGGCCAACTCTACATGGGTGCCTTTTTCGCCGCTCTTGTTCCCCTGCTTCTTCCCGGCCTTCCCGCCATTCTGGCTCTTCCTCTTGCGGTTCTTGCGGCGGCGACCGGCGGTGCCGCCTGGGGCGCGATTCCCGGCTATCTGCGCGCTCGCTTCGGCGTGCATGAAGTGATCAATACGATCATGATGAACTTCATAGCCTTGGGTCTAACCGGATATCTGGTGGTGCATCATCTCAAGGAAGCGGGACAGATGATTCCCCATACTTATGAAATCGGGGAGTCCTACCAGCTTCATCCTTTTGCGCACTCGAAGCTCGGACTTGCAATGGGACTGGACTCTGCAAACCCTCTGGGTCCCTCCTTCCTTCTTGCTCTCCTCGTGGCAGTGATCGTCTTCATCGTGTTCCGGCGAAGCGTGGAGGGCTACCGCCTTCGCGTGAGCGGTCTGAATCCGGTGGCAGCACACTATGGCGGGATTCGCACCGGGGCGCTGACCGTAAGAGCCATGGCTGTCAGTGGTGCATTGGCGGGCCTGGTCGGAGTGCATGAAGTCCTTCTCTACCGTCACCGCTTTCTGGACAATTTCTCCAGTGGTCTGGGCTTTCTGGGCATTGCCGTGGCCCTGATGGGTCGCAATCATCCCTTTGGCGTGGTGCTGGCCGCCCTGCTCTTCGGCTTCCTGAACACGGGGGCCCTGGAGATTGATATATTCACGGAGGTTCCCCGGGAACTGGTCGTGGTGATGCAGGCGCTGGTGATTGTTCTGGTGCTTGCCATGAGTGAATCCGCAACAAGACGCAAACGGCGGCGCGGCAAGGGGGCTGTCACATGATTGCCCTGCTCTTCGGCACCCTGCGTACGGCAACGCCGCTTCTCTTTGCGGGAATGGGAGGCATGTTCTCCGAGCGGGGCGGTGTCGTGAATATCGCCCTGGAAGGGATTCTGCTGGTGGGTGCTTTTGCGGCAGCTGCGGCCACCTGGGCGACCGGTTCTGCGATCATCGGTGTTCTGGCGGCCTTGCTCGCAGGAGTTCTTTTCTCCTCCCTGCATGCGCTGGCTACTCTCCGTTTTCATGTCGACCAGATTGTCAGCGGCGTGGCTCTGAACCTGTTGGCCATCGGCCTTACCGAGTTTCTCATGTGGGTGATCTTTGACAGCGGAAGCAACTCTCCCCGGCTTGAAACCGGAATCCATGCCGGTTTTCTGGTGGAGATTCCTCCTCTGACCATTTTGGTCTTCCTTCTTTTGCCCCTCTCTTCCCTGCTTCTCTTTCGAACCCGTTTTGGTCTGCGTCTTCGCTCTGTCGGAGAGCATCCCGAGGCTGCTCAATCTCTGGGGATCCCTGTTCTTCGTATGCGGCTCTACGGGGTCTTGCTCAGTGGGGCCTTTGCGGGGCTCGGAGGAGCCTTTCTCAGTCTCAATGCCCACTATTTTGTGAAAAACATGAGTGCCGGTCGTGGCTTTATCGCTCTGGCGGCATTGATTTTCGGAAAATGGAGCCCGAAGGGTCTGCTGGCGGCTACCCTGCTCTTCGGTTTTGCCGAGGCTCTGCAGGGGCATTTGCACATAGCCTGGCTCCCGGTGCGCTTCGTCCAGATGTTTCCCTACCTGATCACCATGGTCGCCCTGGCCGGCATGATTGGCCACAGTCGGGCTCCTGCTGCCCTTGGGCGCCCCTTTGATCGAGGATAGGGCTTGAGTTTTTTCCTGATCTCCGTTATTTCCTGATGCAAAGGGGGAAATTGTGAGAATTCTGGTTCTCGGTTCCGGAGGGCGGGAACACGCCCTTGCCTGGCGTCTTTCCCGGTCTTCCAGTGTCAGCGAGCTTCGGGTCTGGCCCGGCAACGGGGGGACGGCTCTTGCAGGCTGGAACCTCTCGGTGGCCCTGTTTGAGGGCAGGAGCGAAGAAGAGGCGATCGCGTCGATGGCGCCGGACCTTGTGGTCATCGGCCCGGAGCAGTCTCTGGTGGATGGCCTTGCCGACCGGCTTCGCGAGCGAGGCATTGCCGTCTTCGGCCCCGGCCAGGAGGCGGCTCGTCTGGAAGGCTCCAAGTCCTTTGCCAAGGACTTCATGATCCGCCATGGCATCCCCACGGCCCGATCACTTACGCTCGGCGAGGGTGATTCCCTGGAAAAGGCTCTTGATGAAATGGGAGACTCCATTGTCCTCAAGGCTGATGGCCTTGCTGCCGGCAAGGGTGTGCTTCTGCCGGAAAGCCGGGAGGAGGCTCTTCACGCAGGGAGGGCCATGCTGGAAGAGGGCAGCTTCGGGGAGGCGGGAAAGACCCTGTTGATCGAGGAAAGGCTGGAAGGCTATGAAGTTTCCCTTTTGGCCGTTCTGGATGGAAAGGATTACTTCCTTCTTCCCTCCAGTCAGGATCATAAACGCGCCCTGGAAAATGACCTTGGCCCCAATACCGGCGGAATGGGAGCCTATGGCCCGGTTCCCACGATGGATGCCGAAGGATTGAAAACGATTGCCGATGAGGTGTTTGGCAAGGCTCTGAAGGGTCTTGCCAAAGACGGGCTTGATTACCGGGGAGTTCTCTACGCGGGTTTGATGATGACCGCCTCAGGGCCCCGGGTTCTGGAGTTCAACTGTCGGTTTGGAGATCCGGAAACGCAGGCACTGATGCTGCTTCTCGAGGGAGATCTGGGAGTTCTTCTGGACTCGGCCGCCCGGGGTAATCTGGAGACGGAAGCGCTTCGGGAGCGAGATGGTAGTTCCATGGTGGTGGTTCTGGCTTCCCGGGGCTATCCTTCGGCCAGTGACACGGGATATTCCATCGAGGGGCTGGGAAGAGACTACGATGAGTCGGTGGTCTTCCATGCGGGTACATGTCTGGAGACAGGAGGGCTCGTCAATTCCGGAGGACGGGTTCTCGGGGTGACGGCCCGGGGAGAGGACCTTGCAGAAGCCCGTGAACGCTGTTACCGTCGTATTGAGAGAATCCAGTTTGAAGGAATGCAGTACCGAAGGGATATCGGCTGGCGGGCCCTGGAGATGAAAGGGAAAGCATGAGTGAGAAAGCACGGGTCGGGATCGTTCTTGGAAGCAAAAGCGATGAAGCTCTTCTGGAGCCGATGACCGATGTCCTCGACCGCTTGGGAGTTGTCTGGGAGTCGCGCGTGGCCAGTGCTCACCGTGACCCGGCTCTGGTCGCGGACTTTGCGGGAAGTGCGGAAGAGAGAGGACTTCGGGCCATTATTGCTGTTGCTGGATTGAGTGCCGCCCTTCCCGGAGTGGTGGCCGCCCATACTCTGCTCCCCGTGATCGGGGTTCCTGTTCAGGGGGGCGCTCTTCAGGGAGTGGATGCCCTCCTGTCTATGGCTCAAATGCCTCGCGGAGTTCCGGTGGCCACGGTGGCCATTGGCAAGACGGGCGCAGTCAATGCGGCTCTTCTTGCCGGACGAATTCTTGCTGTCGACGACAGGGAAGTCAGAGACAGGTTGCTTGCTATCATGGAGGAATGGAAACAGTCATGAGCGATGTACTGAGCAAGGTGGAAGATCCCCGAACAGCCCTGGCAGCAATCCGCACCCTTACAGTGGGAGGAATCGCGGCTTTGCCCACGGACACCCTCTACGGATTCCATGGCCTGGCTTCCTGGCCAGGGATGGCCAGCAGAATTTGCGTCCTCAAGGGCTGTGATGAAGACTCCCGGGGATTTATCCTTCTCAGCGATTCTGCGGAGATGATGGCCCGTTGGGCAAAGGTGGATGACCGGGTTCTCGCCTTTGTGAAGCAGAACTGCCCGGGCCCGGTCTCCTTCCTCCTGGAAGCTCTCCCGGAAGCTCCCGATGAACTCTGCACCGAAGAGGCCGGCATTCGGCGCCTGGCATTTCGCATTCCTGATAACAGCTATCTCCTTCATTTACTTTCGCTTATCGATGACTTTCTGATTTCCACCAGTGTCAATCCCAGCGGCGAGCCTCCCCTTGAAACTGCCGCTGAAATTGTTATGCTGTATGCAGATAAGGTCGATCTCGTGGCTTCGGATTCCTCCCTTGAGAAACGAATCGCGAAGGAGGGACCCCAGGCTTCCACTCTGGTCGACCTGACCGTGGACCCGCCCCGGATCCTGAGAGAGGGGCAGGTCCGCCCAAAACTGGATCTCGAACCGACTCGGGGATGAAGAACAAGACGATTCTCTTCGTTTGCACCGGTAACACCTGTCGGAGTCCCATGGCGGAAGTTCTTGCTCGAGCCATGGCCTCTGAGCGAGGGCTCTCGCTGGACTTCCGTTCAGCAGGGATTCGGGCCAGCGGTGGACAGCCCGCTTCGAAGGAAGCCAGGGAGATTCTCGCCGAAGAAGGTCTGGACCTTTCGGGACATCGATCCAGGAGCCTTGATGAAAGCGGTGGCGTGGACCTGATCCTCGTCATGGAGGCCTCGCAGAGAGAGGCACTTGATGGCTTCGGATCGCAGGTTCTTCTCTTCAGTGAATGGGCGGGGGAAAGCACCCCGGGGCCTGATCTTGAGGATCCCTACGGACAGGAACGGGCGGCATACGAAGCAACTTTCCGCAGGATCCTGGAATACCTGGAAGAGGGATTCCGCAGGATCGAACAGGGCTGAACAGCTCAGGGAGGCGGACATGGCGGTCAAGAAGGCCGATACTATCTGGATGAACGGGCAGCTTGTCGACTGGGACGATGCGAAGATTCATGTTCTCAGTCATGTGATCCATTATGGAAGCAGTGTCTTCGAGGGAATCCGGGTTTACCAGACTCCCCAGGGCTCGGCGGTCTTCCGTCTTGATGATCACGTTCGCAGGCTCCTGGATTCCTCGAAAATCTATCGCATGGAGGTTCCCTTCAGCTTTGAGGAACTTCGGGACGCCATGCTGGAGACCGTGATCATCAACAAGCTGGAGGAGTGCTACATTCGGCCCGTTGTTTACCGTGGCTACGGCACCGTGGGCGTGGATCCGGCCGGGAGCCCCATTGATGTGGCGATCGCAGTCTGGGAGTGGGGCAAGTACCTCGGTCCTGAGGCTCTGGAAAAAGGGGTGGACGTCTGTGTTTCCAGTTGGGCACGAATGGCCCCGAACACCATGCCGAACATGGCAAAGGCAGCCAGCAACTACATGAACAGCCAGTTGATCAAGATGGAAGCGATCACCAACGGCTATGTCGAGGGCATTGGACTCGATGTCAGTGGATACGTAAGCGAGGGAAGCGGGGAGAACATCTTCCTGGTTCAGGGCGATGTGGTCTACACGACCCCGATCAGCGGTTCCATTCTCGTGGGAATCACCCGAAACACGATCATCACCCTGCTTGAGGAAATGGGCTACGAGGTTCGGGAGCAGAACATTCCCCGCGAGATGCTCTATCTGGCAGACGAGGTGTTCTTCACAGGCTCGGCCTCGGAGGTGACCCCGATCCGCAGCATCGACCGGATTGAAATCGGCACCGGTGGACGTGGACCCGTGGCGAAGAAACTGCAGGATCGTTTCTTCGGCATGTTTGACGGGAGCGAGAAGGATCGCTACGAATGGCTGACCTTTGTCAAATCGGCTGCGGTGGCGAAGTAATGCGAATCGCCCTGGGGACGGATCACCGGGGAGTGAAACTCAAGGATGCCCTGATCGGCTTTCTCCGGGAGGCTGGTCACGAAATCATCGACCGGGGAAGCGAGGGCGGAGAGTCTGTGGACTATCCGCTCTTTGCCTTTTCCGTGGCGGAGGCCGTGGCATCGGGCGAGGCGGAGCGGGGGGTTCTCATCTGCGGAACCGGGATCGGAATGTCGATTGCGGCGAACAAGGTGCCGGGAATCCGGGCGGCTCTGGTCTATGATGAGTCCTCGCTGATTCTTTCAAGGCAACACAATGATGCGAATCTTCTGATTCTCCCGGGGAACTGGCTGGAGGAAGAAACTGCCTTCGCCTGGCTTCTTCGCTGGATTGACACCCCTTTTGAAGGGGATCGTCATGCAAGAAGGTTGCAACAGGTCGCTGACTACGAGGCGAGGGATTAGGCAAGACAGACAGCAATGTCTTTGGAGGGAATGTGGAGATCATCCGAAACATGGATCCGGAAGTGTTCGAAGCGATGAAGGGTGAGTTGCATCGCCAGGAAGAGGGACTCGAGTTGATTGCATCGGAGAACTTCGTCTCTCCGGCCGTGATGCAGGCCATGGGTTCCGTACTGACGAACAAGTATGCGGAAGGCTATCCCGGTAAACGCTATTACGGCGGATGCGCGAATGTCGATGAGATCGAAATCCTTGCCAGAAACCGCGCGAGGAAACTCTTCGGCTCCGATCGTGCCAATGTTCAGCCCCACTCCGGAACCCAGGCGAACATCACGGCCTACATGGCCTTCCTGGAGCCGGGCGACACGATCATGGGCATGAACCTCTCTCATGGTGGACACCTCTCCCATGGGCATCCCCTGAACTTTTCGGGCAAGTTCTTCAAGGTCGTTCCCTATGGCGTGAAGGAAGGCGAGGAAACGATCGACTATGAAGCACTCGCAGACATTGCCCGGGATAGCAGCCCGAAGATGATCGTGGCGGGAGCCAGTGCCTATCCCCGGTTTATTGATTTCGAGAAGTTCCGCCAGGTGGCCGATGAGGTCGGGGCACTGCTGATGGTCGACATGGCACACATTGCGGGTCTGGTGGCCGGAGGAGTTCACCCCAGTCCCGTTCCCTGGGCCGATGTCGTGACCAGTACCACTCACAAGACTCTCCGTGGCCCGCGCGGTGGCCTGATTCTGGAGAAGAAGGAACATGTGGGGGCCATCAACAAGACGAATTTCCCGGGCAACCAGGGCGGCCCCTTCATGCATGTCATTGCTGCCAAGGCGGTCTGTTTCCAGGAGGCCCTGCGTCCGGAGTTCCGCGACTATGCGGCCCAGATCGTGTCCAATGCCAAGGCACTGGCGGAGGCCCTGATCGAAAGAGGCTACACTCTTGTCTCCGGAGGAACCGACAATCACCAGATTCTGGTGAACTTCCGGGGCAGTGATGTGACAGGAAAGAGTGCCGAGGAAGCTCTCGAAGGCGCAGGCATTACCGTCAACAAGAATACGGTTCCCTTTGATGAGAGAAGTCCCTTTGTGACCAGCGGAATCCGCATCGGAACACCGGCCATCAGTACCCGGGGATTCCGGGAGCCGGAGCTGGCCATCACCGGCGGCCTGGTCGCTGATGTGCTGGACAGCATCCGGGGAGAGGAAGCGGATCCCGAGGTTCAGCAAAGGGTCTTCAACAAGGTGAAAGAACTGACCGCGGCTTTCCCGCTCTACGCGGAGAACTCCAGGGCGGTCTTCCCCAGCTAGGGAGGTGACCTTGAAGTGTCCCTTTTGCGGCCATCAGGAAGACAAGGTGGTCGATTCCCGCAGCACGCGTGAGGGAGAGGCCATTCGCAGGAGGCGGGAGTGTATTGCCTGTTCCGCCCGCTACACTACCTACGAGTATGTCGAACACGGCCCGGTTACCGTGGTGAAGTCCAACGGAACACGGGAATCCTACTCGCGTGAGAAGATGCTCTCCGGTCTCTTGAAAGCCTGCGAGAAGCGCCCCGTTGCACGCGAGGATCTTGAGACACTGGTTGATGAGGTGGAGCAGGAGGTCATCTATTCAGGTTTGGCCCAGGAAATCACGGCCCAGAAAATAGGGGAGGAACTGATCCTCCGCCTGCGGGACCTTGATGAGGTGGCCTATGTACGCTTCGCTTCTGTCTATCGCCGCTTTACGGAATTGAGCCAGTTCGCCGAGGAAATGGAACGATTGCTTCGGGAAAGAGAAAAGGGGGACTCATGAAGAAACTGATGTTGTATCTGTTCCTGCTTCTGCTGCTCGGATGTGGGGGAGAGGAACCCGGGCTCAGGACGGATACCTCTCTTCCTCCCCTGAAAGTCGTCTTCAACCCAGAGTCCCGCGACCTGGAGTTTGCTGCGGAAATCAGTTCCACCTCCCAGTTCAGCGGCATGGTGATGGAGTCCTTTCTTACCTTCGACTGGAAGGTCAGTCACTGGAAGGAGAGCGATTCCCTGCGTACGGCGAAGGTTCGCTTTAGCAAGGTCAAGGCCATGCAAAGAAGTGGCGCAGCGACCGGCTATGAGCCGATCAAGGCTTTCTCCCGCCTTGAGGGCTTCAGTGCCATCTACTCTTTTGATGATGACAAGGGAATGGAGATCCTGAATAAGCCAAACAAGGATCCCGAGTTCATGCAGGTCTTTTCGCAGTTGCAGATGGGGCTTGTTCCCATGGAAGCCTTGACCCTCGAAGAAGCTCTTCCCTATGGCGAAGCGGTGGAGCTTCCTATTAAAGCGAGGGACATGCTTCCCGAGGATTCTGCAAAGATGGCAGACAAGGTGCAGATGACCGTGACCTGGACAGGAATGCAGGACTTCCGGGGACATCCCTGTGCAAGGCTGAAGTTCAAGGGCTTCATTGAACTGGATGAACAGGCTAAGTCCGGGGAGGTCAGTTCGCAAACCCGGGGCAAGATCCGGATCAGCGGAGAAGGTCTCTACTCCCGGGAGCATCGTTTTTTCCTGCGAAGCCAGACCAAGCTCGACATAAATCTCAGCATGCAGGACTTTGATGCGCGTGGCAAAGCCCTCGGTGGAGAGAAATCCATGGAACAGAGCGTGACGGCGGCCTCAAGCCTGAAGAAGCTCTAGGAGATGTCCGAAGCCCTGAAGAGCATGCCGCTATTGGATCACCTGAAGGCACTGAGAAAGGTGCTGGCCGTGAGTTTCGGGGTGCTGATCGTGGGGACCCTGCTCTGCTGGGCATTTTCTGAGAGAATCCTGGTGCTCATCACCGAGCTTCTTCCAAACGAGGAAGCCGCACACATCTTTTCACCGCCCGAGGCCTTCCTGATTCGACTGAAGGTGAGTGCCTTCACCGCCCTCTTCCTCGGCCTTCCCTTCATTTTCTACCAGATCTGGGCTTTCATTGCCCCGGGCCTTTTTCTTCCGGAGAAACGACGGATCTTCCCGGTCTTCCTTTCCTCGGTCGTCCTCTTCTACCTTGGCAGCTACTTTGCCTACACGGTGATCATCCCGATCATGATGAACTACTTCTTCGGTCTCAGTCCTGAAGGTACGGAGATGACGGTCGGGATCAGCCAGCTCTTCTCGGTGGTGTCGCGCCTCAGTCTGGCCTTTGGTATTGTCTTCCAGTTACCCGTCGTCATTCTTGTGCTGAGCGTGCTGGGAGTGGTTTCTCCGGGCTGGTTGCTTTCCCAATGGCGAATTGCCCTGCTCTTGATGCTCCTGTTTTCCTCTCTTCTCACGCCTCCGGATCTCATCAGCCAGATTGCGATGACCCTTCCTCTCTTCTTGCTCTACCTGCTCAGTGCCCTGATTGCGATTCTTGCCAGAGGCAAGCGGGGGCGCGTTGACAGTGCAGAAGACCCGTGATAATTTCGCCTCGAGGAAGTGAGGATTGATGCACACCGGTTTCCTGAAAGGGCTTCAGCTAGGCGCAACGGGACTTTCTTCTTCCCTGAAGGAAGACCTCGCGCGCGTGGAAGAGAGGATTGACGACAGTCTTTCCTCCGGGATTCCCTATATTCGGAGACTTTCCGATGCGGTTCTCGAGGTACGGGGAAAGATGTTTCGTCCCGCTCTCGTGATCCTCTCCGCGGGCAAGCCGGGAGAAAGCTCCTCTTCGACCCTTCTTGCGGGCGCGGTGGTGGAAATGATCCACACGGCCACGCTGCTTCACGATGATGTGGTTGATTGCAGCCAGAAGCGCCGGGGGCTTCCGACCCTGAACCACCGCTTCGGGGACGGTCCTTCCATTTTGATGGCCGACTACATATACTCCCGTGCCATTACTCTTCTGGTGGAAGCGGAACTGACGGCTGTGCTCGGGCTTCTTGCAAGAACCGTCCACCAGATGAGCATCGGCGAGCTTCTTCAACTGGAGTTGAAAGAGGGCGGGGAGATTGACGAGGAGGCCTATTTCCGGGTGATCTATGAGAAGACCGCCCGACTGATCGAGTCATCCTGTCGGACGGGGGCAATTCTCTCCGGCCGCTCCGACCGGGAGGTGGAAGCTCTGGGGACCTTCGGCCGGAAGATCGGGATGGCCTTCCAGATCGTGGATGATGTGCTCGACTACCGCTCAGATGAATCGACACTGGGAAAACCGGTGGGCTCGGATCTGGCGGAGGGGAAACAGACCCTTCCCTTCCTTCGTGCTCTCGACGGCGCGGAGAAATCGGAGAGAGAAAAAATGATGGAACTGTTTCGGAACAGGGACACCGGAGAGCTTCTGGAGTGGGTTCGTCTCTCGGGAGGAGTCGATTCCTCTCTTGAAGAAGCAAGAAGTCTGGGGCTGGAAGCCCGGGAAGCCCTGAAGCTCTTGCCCGAGAGTCCGGTCCGCCTTGCTCTGGGCGCAGCAGCAGACTATGTAATCGAACGACCTTTCTGAATCGAGGCAGCGTGGATTTAACAGTGAGGAAAACGCTGGCACTGAGAGCGGCGCAAATTGCTCTGGAAAAGAAGGCCGGGGATGTGGTGATCATGGACCTGAAGGGACTCAGTTCCATTGCGGATTTCTTCGTTATTTGCTCGGGCGGCAGCGATGTTCACGTGAAGGCGATCAGCAAGCATATCGAGGATTCCCTCCTGGAAGAGAGCAAAGGTGAGGAAAAAGTGAAACCCTGGCACATAGAAGGGCATGACACCCTGCGCTGGGTTCTTCTCGATTATGTTCATGTGATTGTCCATGTTTTTCGTGAAGAAACTCGCGACTACTACGGTCTTGAGCGCCTTTGGGGCGATGCGAAGATGGAAAGAGTCGAGGATCTTCCGGCCGGGGATCGGAACGCATGAAATCGGAGATCCTTCAGTCCCTGAAAGCGGGCATTCTCGCCCTTGAAGAAGCCTCTCAACTGGAAGACGCAGACTTCGGAAGACTTGGCCTGGAGCTTCCGCGCGATCCTTCCCATGGAGATCTTGCCAGCAATGCGGCCATGATCTTCTCAAAGAAACTGGGGCTCTCGCCAAGGGATCTTGCGGCACATCTGGCAGAACACTGCAATCGAGACTTGTCCGGCCGTGCGACGGTCGAAGTGGCCGGTCCCGGTTTTCTCAACTTTCGCCTGGCAATGGGCGAGGTGCAGGGCATCCTTCATACAATCCTGAAGGCGGGAGCCGAGTTCGGCAGAAGTGATGCCGGGCGGGGTCAGAAGATCAATCTGGAATTCGTCAGTGCGAATCCTACCGGCCCCCCGGTGGTGGTTTCTGCTCGCGCCGCCGCCTTTGGTTCCACGCTTTCGAATATCTTCCGTTTCGCCGGCTATGAGAGCACCAGTGAATACTACCTGAACGATGCAGGGAAACAGGTTCTCAAACTCGGAGCCAGTCTTCTTGCCCGGTGGAAAGAGGGGAAGGGCGAGGCGCTGGAGATCCCGGAGAACGGCTACCACGGGATCTATCTGAAGGATCTTGCAGCTGAGCTGGACTCCGCAATGGTCTCGCAGTGGCAGAGTCTCCCGGAAGAGGAGTGCCATGCAGCTTTTGCCGGCTGGGCGATTGTCCGCATCGGCGAGCAGATCCGAACCCAGATGGAGGGTTTCCGTTCTCCCTTCGATGTCTGGTTCAGCGAGAGGACTCTCCATGAAGGGGGGCATCTCGATTCAGCCCGGGACTTTCTGGTTTCGCAAAAGCTCTGCTACGAGGAAGAGGGCGCTCTCTGGTTCCGTTCCAGCGATTTCGGGGACGACAAGGATCGCGTGATCCAAAGAAGCGATGGAACTCCTACCTACTTTCTGGCCGATGTTGCCTATGCCATCGACAAACGGGACCGGGGCTTCAGCAAGGCGATCTATGTTCTCGGGCCGGATCACCATGGTTATGTGGCGAGGCTGAAAGCAATCGCGGAGGCCATCGGCAAGGGCTCAGACTGGATCGAAGTCATTCTTCTGCAATGGGTGACCCTGATGGAAGGGGGCGAGGCCGTTTCCATGAGCAAGCGGGCCGGTGAGTTCGTCACCATGGAGGATCTGATCCGGGAAGTGGGCGTGGATGTGGCCCGCTGCTACTTCCTTACTCGCCGTGCGGAAAGCCACCTGGATTTCGATCTCGATCTTGCCCGTGAACAGAGCAGCAAGAGTCCGGTCTTCTACGCGCAGTACGCAACTGCCAGAATCTCCGGTCTCCTGAGAAAGGCGGCCGAGGCGGGCTTCAGTGGAGAAGAGGAAGTCGAGCTGCAGAGGCTGAACTGTGAGGAAGAGCTGGCCCTGATTCGTGCGCTCGAACGCTTCCCGGAGATCCTGGCTTCCTCAGCGGAAGCCCGGGAGCCGAATCGGCTTTTCAGCTATCTGAGCGATGTGTCCACGCTCTTTCACCGCTTCTACCACGAGCATCAGATTGTCTCGGAGGATCGGGAGCTCAGCGTGGCAAGACTGGCCCTGTCGCGAGCCAGCCGGCAGGTTCTCGCCAATGGTCTTTCCCTGATGGGTGTGGATGCACCCGAGAGGATGTAGCATGAGTGAGCCTCTACTGGTCGTGGGTTCTCTTGCCTACGATGACATTGAAACTGCCAGCGAAAAGGGAGAAGGGCTTCTGGGGGGAAGTGCTTCGCATTTCAGTCTGGCGGCCTCTCTGGCCGGAGCCATTCCGAGAATTGTTGCGGTGGTCGGGGAGGACTTTGCCGAAGAGGATCTGGCACTCCTGTCCGCTCTGCCAGCGGACATCGAGGGAGTGGAGCGGGCTTCAGGGGAGACCTTCCGCTGGGGGGGAGTTTACAAGGAGGATTTTTCCGAGAGGAAGACACTCTACACAAAACTGGGGGTATTCGAGAACTTCCAGGCGAAACTGCCCGAATCCTACCGAAAGAGCGAGACGGTCTTTCTGGCCAACATCCATCCTGCCCTGCAGTGGCAGGTCCTCGAACAGGTGGACCATCCAGTCCTGCTGGCCCTCGACACCATGAACCTCTGGATCGAAAGCTGTCCGGCAGATCTGAAAAAAGTAATCGCAAAAGTGGACCTTCTTTTTATCAATGATGAGGAAGCCCGCCTTCTCAGTGGTGACAATAATCTGGTAAGTGCTGGAAGGAAGTTATTGGACATGGGTCCTTCTGCCTGCCTCCTGAAAAAAGGAGAGCACGGCGTGCTGCTTTTTCTCGGAGAGAAGGTCATTCCCTTTCCCTCTTTTCCGCTGGCTGATCCCCGCGATCCCACGGGAGCGGGAGACTCCTTTGCTGGTGGTGTAATGGGCTTTCTGGCCCGAGAGCCCCGGCTCGAGGAGTCCTGCCTTCGCCCGGCCGTTCTGGCCGGATCGGTTCTGGGAAGCATGGCCGTCGAAGGCCTTGGGGTGTCGGGACTTCAGAGGAAGAGCCAGGCGGAATTCCGCCATCGACTTCGGCAGTTTACCGAGCTATTGGCTCTTTGAACTCTCTTGTAATTCAGTAATACTTCCTTTTTTGTGGGACTGGATTCTGCTCCCTCGCTGTGCTACAATGGACCTAAGTTACCTCTGCTTCCTCAGGAGTCCTTCTTGTCCATGATGAAACCCGGTTCCACTCCTGACGCCGCCTTTCTGGAGAGCCTGATTCAAGGCATCCATGAGGTCAGCGGTTGTCGTGTGATGGTGAACGCTGCCGGCGATATTACCGAGATTCATGTGACAGCGGTCAGTGGACGCGCTCCGCGGCTGATAGCGCGCGATGTGGACTCTCTGCTCAAGGTCAAGGCCGACGTGGAGGTGGATCACCGGAAGATCGGAGTCGTGATCGCCGATCCCCCCTCCAGCGGACAACTGCTGATTGAAGAGGACCCTCCTCCGGAACCAAAGGCCGGGGAGTTGCTGATTGAGGAGCCCCCTCGCCCTCAGGAACGGGTTCTGATTCAGAAGATCTCGGTTTCCCATGAAGAGAATGAGGTTCGAGCGGAGGTCAGTCTCTCGATCAAGGGACAGAAGTCGGTGGGTGAGGCGGTGGACGCCGACACTCCTTCCGGACATCTTTCCGCTCTCGTACGGGCAACCCTGGAGTCCCTGCTTCTGCTTCATGACACGGAGACCCGCTTCTCTGATCCCCAGTTCCGGATCCTGACCATGGGGCAGGAGGATATCTTTGTTGTCTATCTTTCCGCCGTGGACTCCTCCGGCGTTCAGTCCTTTACGGGATCGGCTCTGGTTCAGCGTGATACCCGCAAGACGGCCGTCATGGCCACACTTTCCGCTCTGAACCGGGTCTGTGGCGTCTGGGCTCCCCGAAGCTCGCTTGAGTTTGATATCCACTGATTTTTCTTTGACCTAATTCCTCCCTTCCTTCACATTGTGCCCTGTCGAAGCTCATACGAGTCCCGGTAGGAGCAGGATGCTGGATTTTCTAAGAGGATTTCGCTGGCCCTTCGTGGTCTACTATCTGGGTGTGTCCATCCTGGGCTTTGCGGCACTCGGGATCTGGGCGGCCGATCTGGACCTGGCTTCCTGGATTCCCTACCTGACTTTTCTTCTCCTGACCATCATCGCTGACCTTGTGAACCTGACACTCCCGCGCGGTGGAGCATCGGTGAGCGTCTCCACGCCGGTGACATTTGCATCCATCGTGATTCTGGGGCCCGGAGCAGCCGCCTGGGTAGAGGCACTCAGCGCACTGGTCGTGGAGGGTTTCGTCAATCGTCGTCCGCCGGTGAAGATCTTCTTCAACATTCCGGTTCTTGCCCTGTCCACCGGACTCGCCGGTCTGGCTTTCCAGCACTTTCCCTTCGGTAACCTGCAGGTTCAGATCGGGAGTCCCCTGATTCTCCTGCCCCTGCTTCTGGTGGGGGTGGTGCATTTTGCGATCAACACATCCCTGGTCAGCATCGTGATCGGGCTTTCCGACCAGCGTAGCCCCGTGAGGGTCTGGAAAACGAACTACCTCTGGAATCTCCGCCACCTGCTCGCCTTTGTTCCCTTTACGGCGATCATCGTGCTGGTCTACAAAATCGCTCCCTGGACTCTGGCCCTTTTCATCATTCCACTCTTGCTGATCAAGTATGCCTACAAGCTTTACCTCGATCAGAGGGAAGTTCATATCTCGACACTCTCAGCGCTGGCCACGGCTCTTGATGCCAAGGATCCCTACACTCACGGGCACTCCTACCGGGTAAGCCGCTACGCGCTTCTTGTCGGTGAGGGCCTGGGACTTGCGGATTCGCAGATGCAGGTTCTCGAATATGCCGCTCTCTTGCACGACATCGGGAAGATTGGAATCCAGGGTTCGATCATTTCCAAACCCGGCAAGTTGACCGAAGCTGAGTTTGAGGACATGAAAAGGCATCCGGCCATCGGTGCCGAGATTCTTCAAAGACTGAAGTTCCTGGAGGAATCGGCTCGCGTGGTGAAGTTCCATCACGAGCGACCCGACGGGAAAGGCTATCCGGAGGGAATCTCCGGAGAGGAGATCCCCCTGATGGCGCGCATCCTTCATCTCTGTGATACCTTCGACGCCATGACCAGCAATCGACCCTATCGACAGGCTCTCAGCGTGGAGCGAGCCATCGAGGAAATGAAGAAGTATCGGGGGAGCCAGTTTGACCCCGAGGTTGTGGATGTTTTCGTGGGTTTTTACAATCGTGGGGAACTGGAGATTATTCATGAGGACATCCCCTTCGAAGTCTATGACGCACTGAACGAAGCCTAGCGAGGAAACTATGAAATACAGCGACAGTGGTGTGGATATCGACCGGGCCAGCTCTGCACTCAAGGGTGCGGGATCCTCGATCCGAAACACCTGGAACCAGCGGGTTCTCTCCGGCGTGGGTGCCTTCGGCGGGCTCTACGATCTGCAGGGACTTGAGGAAAATGTTCTGGTCAGCAGCGTGGATGGTGTGGGGACGAAACTCAAGCTGGCTTTCCAGACGGGACGCCACGATACCGTGGGGCAGTGCCTGGTCAACCACTGCGTCAACGACATTCTCGTGCAGGGCGCAAGGCCGCTCTTCTTTCTCGACTACTTTGCCACAGGGCAACTGGAGGAGGGAGTGCTGGAGGCGGTCATCGGGGGAATGGCCAAAGCCTGTGAGGAGAATTCCTGCGCTCTCATCGCAGGCGAGACGGCGGAGATGCCCGGCTTCTATCCCGCAGGGGAGTACGACCTCGCCGGATGTATCGTGGGCGCTGTAGCCCGGGAGAGCCTGGTGGACGGTTCGAGAATCCGCCCCGGCGACCTTCTTCTTGGCATGTCTTCCACGGGGCTGCACACCAATGGCTACAGCCTGGCCCGGAAAGTTCTCTTGGATGAGGGTGGGCTCTCGCCGGACGACTCCCATGATGAAGGAAGCCTGGCCGATGCCCTGCTGGCCATTCACCGCAGCTATCTTCCCCACTTCCAGATTCTTCGTGACTACTGCGAGGTTCGGGGAATGGTGCATCTTACCGGCGGGGGCTTTGTCGACAACATCCCCCGCATCCTCCCGGAAGGTCTTTCGGTTCGCATCCACCGGGATCGCTGGGAGATCCCCTCGATTTTTCGCAGGATTGCCGAGTGCGGAAATGTGAGCGACGAGGAAATGCATCGGGTCTTCAACATGGGCGTGGGCTTTCTCTTTGTTCTTTCCCCGGAAGATTCGGAGCGAGTGCTGGATCTGGACATCCCCGACAGTCTGGGAGTTCTGGGAGAGGTCATGGAGGGATCCGGAGAAGTTCACCTGGACTAGTGCCTTCCCTGTCCTGATGTCCGGACATCTCCCCTGTGGAGATCTTGCCCATCCCTTGATCTGATGCGGTATCTCATCCGGCACGACTTTTGCCATTTTCCGGCGGAGGTCTTTATGCTCAATGCGCCCGCTTCAAGAGAAACCCTGTTCCGCCACATCCTGCATCTTCTGGAGCTTCGATTCCCCGGAAGCATCTGGGATCTCTATTTGAATCAGAACTCTCGGGACTCACTTCTGGGTCGGGGGATTCCCCTTCCTTCGCCCCGGGAGCTCGGACAGTTGACCGGACTTCCCCCGCACCTGAGAAGAGTCCCTTGCAGTGAGGACTTCCAGTGTTCTCTGGATCTCGGATTGGAAGAGCCGGATCGCCGGGTGCTTCTCTGGCCCCTGGAGCTGGAAGAGAGAGCCTGGCTGATCGGGCGGCTGAAGGGAGAGGTTCCGGAGAGTCCTGAATACCTGAGAATCTGGATGGGCGGTCTTCTCTCCGGTCTGGAGAATGGATGCAATGGAGCCGTTTCGATCTGCAGTAACTTTCACTCCATTCTTCATCATCCGGATTCTCCGGTGGTGGAACTGCTCGACCAATTGAGCAGGATTGCTCGCGTGGATACGCCGGTCTTTCTTGAAGGAGAGTCCGGAGTGGGCAAGGAACTTTTCGCCCGCGCCCTTCACCGGCTGAGCCCGAGAAGTCAGGGCACCTTTGTCGCGCAAAACGGGGGGGCGCTGACGGATTCTCTCATAGAAAGCGAACTGTTCGGGCACTCCCGGGGCTCCTTTACCGGTGCGAAGGACGAGCGGGTGGGACTCTTTGAACTGGCGCAGGGAGGAACCTTCTTTCTGGATGAGGTGGGGGATCTCAGTCCCGGGCTTCAGGTGAGACTTCTGAGAGTGATACAGGAGAAGGAAATCCGGCGGGTGGGGGAGAATCGACTTCGCCCGGTGGACTTCCGTCTGGTCAGCGCAACCCACCGGGACATGGAGGAGAAAGTGCAGGCTCGGGAATTCCGGGAGGATCTCTGGTACCGTCTGAATGGAGTGCGCCTGAGAATCCCGCCCCTGAGGGAAAGGCCCATGGATGTTCCCGTCCTTGCGCTGGCCTTTCTGGAGAACCGGCAGGGGGAAAACGGACAGCAGATGCGGGAACTGGGGCCCGGAGTGGAGGCTCTCCTGCGAGGTTACTCCTGGCCGGGCAATGTCCGGGAACTGCAAAACGAGATTGCGCGAATTGTAGCTCTTTACGGAGATCATCCCCGTCTGGAGCGATGGATGCTCCCCGAAAAGATCTTCTTCGACCGCACGGAACTTGACGCTGAGAACGGCAGTCGTCCCCTTTCGGGAAAACTGCAACAGGCTCAGGAGGATCTGGAGCGGAGAATGATCCGTCACGCCCTGATGCGTTTTCAGGGGAACCGGAGCCGATGTGCCCGGTCTCTCGGCATCAGCCGGCAGGGGCTTTTGAACAAGATCCAGCGACTGGATCTGGAGAGAGTGGCGGCAAAAGCCTGAATTGCCTTGGAAGCTGGGTCATGGGGAATTACACTCTCCGGGGAGGTGACATGCGACTCCGTCTTCTGGGCCTCGGGTTCCTCTCGGCCCTCTTCTACCATCTTGCCTTGCCCCCCGGGCCCGCGCCCTGGCTGGGCTGGTTCGTTCTGATTCCTCTTCTGGCCGCCTTTGAGTTTTTGAGGCCCGCTACAAGGCAAACCCTGCGCTGGCTGGCTCTTCCCTTTGGGCTGCTCTGGGGAACCCTGTCCTTTTTCTGGATTCTTCGTCCTCTGCCTTCTTCTGACATCCCGGCGGCAATGATGCCGGCTGCTTTGCTGATACTGGTTCTCTTCATGACCACGATCTATGCCCTTGCCTTCCTCTGGATTCTGACCTGGCTCCGGGATCGAAGAGGAAGTCATACCCTCTGGATCGCTCCCCTGCTCTGGGTTCTTCTGGAATGGGTTCGGGGGAGCGGCGTCTTTGCCTTTTCCTGGATTCACCTTTCCCAGACACAGACGACAGAGGGCGGGTTTCTGGCTCCGGCCGGTTGGGTGGGAGGATTGGGGCTAAGCTTCCTGATGGTCTTCTTTCAGGTGTCCCTGATCAAGAGTCTTCGGGAAAAGGCTGCCCGCTGGATTCTGCTCGCCTTTCTTCTCCTGCTTTTGATCTTCCGCGTCCCCACACATCAGGATTCGGAGAGGACGGTGAAGCTTGCCGCTCTGCAGGGAAATGTTCCCCTGGAGCTGAAATGGAAGAGAGAGTTTCGTCATGAGAACTTCCGGATTTTCACGGAGCTTCATCGCGAGGCGGCTGAGGCCGGGGCTGAACTGACTCTCTGGCCTGAAACCGCCATTCCCATTCCGGTGTTGTGGCCGAGCTACCAGGCGCATGAACTACAGCTTCGCGAGATCGCCCGCAACAGCGGAGTTCCCATTGTTACCGGAGTACAGGGCATGGAATATGACGACAAGGGGGCCTTGAGCTATCGCAATTCCATGTTGCTATTGGGAAGGGAGGGGAGTTTCGAGAACATCTACAGCAAGGCGAGGCTTCTGCCATTCGGAGAATCCACGGCCTTTCTCGATCCTGTTCTTGGCGGATTCCATTTGGACTTCGGGCAGGCGGATTTCAAACCCGGTGGAGGCGAGCGAGTCTTTGAGTGGGAGGGACTCACATTCTCGCCCTTTATCTGCTATGAGATGGGCTTGTCATCGTTGACGACCCTCTCGGTTCGGCGCGGGGCTCGCCTTCTTCTGAACTCGACCAATGACGGCTGGTTTGAAGGCCGGCAGCTTCTGGCTCTTCACGCCGCCCTGTCTCCCATGCGGGCGGCGGAGTCCGGCGTTCCCGTTTTGCGCTGCAGCAATGCCGGGATCACGATGCTGCTGGACTCAAGGGGGAAAAGGGTCGTGGAATTGCCTGTCGGGGAACGGGCTGTCCTGATTGCCGAAGTTGCCATTCCTTCACGCCCCAGTCTCTACGCAAGGACAGGAGCCTGGCTGCCGCAGCTTCTCGGGGTTCTCTACTTGCTGGGATTCTTGCTCGTGCTGGCAAGAACCAGTGGCCCGGGTGGGCGGATCGAAGCCCAGGTGGATTCATAGTTATCCCGCTCTTCCTCGAATAGCTTTCTTCGCGAGTCCGGAAGCGGGCGTGCAGGGTCCGACCGGAAACTGCGGGGATCGACATACTTCCCGCCGACCCGAATCCGGTAGTCAAGGTGCGGCCCCGTTGAAAGACCGCTGGAACCGACATATCCGATGACTTCGCCCTTCTTTACCTTCTGCCCCTGTCGCAGTCCCCTGGCGAAACGAAGCAGATGCATGTAGGTGGTTTCGATTTTCCCCGGATGACGGATCTTGACATAGCGTCCCGCTGAATTGCTCCGCTGCTTCCGGATCACGGTTCCATCGGCTGTAGCAAGAACGGGGGTCCCCGCAGGGGCTGCATAGTCGATTCCCAGATGCGGCCGCCGCTTCTTCAGGATGGGGTGCATGCGGCTTCGGCTGAAACCTGAACTGATTCGGGTGAAGCTGAGAGGTGCCTTCAGGAACTGTCGGTCGAGGGAAGAACCATCTGCATGATAGTAGTGGCGGGTTCCGCTCGTGTCCGGAAAGAGATAGGCCTCATGGTCGCGTCCGCCGATAGAAAGGCGGGCGGCGAGCACCCGGTGTTTCTCGAGGTCGCGGTCGGGGCGATGCGTTCGATCCAGGAGCAGATCCATCCGGTCACCGTTGCGAAGTTCCAGAAGGAAGTCAATTTCTCCCGCAAATAGATCGGCCACCCGGGTGGCGAGATTTCCGTCCAGTCCCTGCTTTTCGAAATCCTCGTAAAAAGAGTGCTGCATGGTGATCGACACCGCGCTCGCTTCCCAGACAAGATCCGGAAGCACCACTCGGGCGCGGAAGCCCTCTCCTTCCCGCCAGAGACAGAGATCGCTCTGGAAATTGACAGGGTAGTGGAGGGTCTGCAGGGAGTTTCGGGAATCCAATCCGATTTCGAGGGTTTCACCCGCGCGGAAGTGCCCGGGGTCAAAGGCGCAGGCAATGGCTTCGATGGCCGAACTTCTTTCCCGGGCGGTGATCCCCGCTCTTTTCAGCAGGCCGTCCAGACTGTCCCCACGCCGAAACTCCAGCTCCTGGAGTTCCGCACGGGGCAGGAGAGGAGGGATGCCACGGACATCCGGGGCTGCCGGTACTTTCTTCCCACAGGAGAAAGCCATCAGGACAAGAAGCGCCATGCCGATCGCGGACCTCAAAAGACGGAATCCTCCAGAAGAATCAGGAAGCGCAGATCCTCGCCTCCGTGGTGCAGATAGCTGGCCAGGGAGACCATCGGCCCTGTCGGCAGGGTGAGGCGAAGTCCCAGGCCCGCTTCCATGGCAAACTCCCAGGGCAAGAGGCAGGAACTTCGACGGCGCATGAAACGGCTTTCCAGAAAGAGATCCAGAGGGCTGTCTATTCCCGCCCCTCGCCGCTGGAAGCGGATGGGCAGGTCGGTCAGGTGGATCGTGCTTCTCGCAGACAAGCCCCAGAACTGCTGGCTGGGGAGGCTGGCGGGTTCATAGGCGTGAAAGTACTTCCAGGAGGAGAGGTGGAAGATCCCCAAAGCCGGACTGTTCTTGCTGGCGAGGCCTCCCCGAAGTCGGAAGCGGAGATTCCAGGCACCCCACTTCGATGTCTTTTCCAGAAGAGCCTCCGCCCGGGAATAGGAGGCATGTTCGAGGGGAACACGGAGTTCCGAATTGAGCCTGCCTTTTATGCCGAAAGCAAGTTCCGTCGAGGAGAGCTTCAGTCGATAGAGTGCGTGTTCGTCTTTTCCGTTCAGGCTCTCCAGACCGACGGCCGGGCTGGATTCGATTCTCTCCCAACCTCCGGAAAACTCGATCCGCCCCAGGCCGGGGAAATTTCTGCTGGCTCCGCCCAGGATTCGGATGCTTCGGATTCCCGCTTGCAGGAAGGGATCCTCCCAGTCGCGATAGCGGTAGTCGAAGAGAAGAAGGGGGAGGCGGGGATCCCTCAGTATGCGGAAGTTCTTCATCCGGATTCCGACTTCCCCGCGGCTTCCGGCGAGAATCCGGAAGTCTATGTTTTCATTGTGGCCGAGAAGGGAGTAGGTTCCGAGAAGGAAGCCCCCGGTCAGTTCTCCGTCTTCCAGTGCCTGTAGAATCGGTTGAAAGCGGATCGCCCGGGTCTCCCGACAGAGAAGCGTCAGGTGGACGCCCTGCCTGCTTCGGTGAAGGGAAACCTCCAGGCTTTGGAGGTAGGGAAGGCCTCGTCCGCGCTCCTTGAGAAGCGGCACCACATCTTCCGGGCACTCCTGACCTTCATGGATTCCAAGATCCGCAAGGAGAACCTCTCGTTCTACATTTCGCAGCCCCTGAACGAGAATGGTCGAAACGGGTTCTGCCAGTGAGGAGAGGGCGAGAAAAAGGAATAGAAGGAAAAGCGCAATGCGTGGTTTCATGGGGCTCCTGTTTTTCGGGAGCTTATCGGAACTGCGGAATCCGGTCAAATCCTCTGTTCTCCCATTCCCGATCTGATAATCTCCTCCCGGAGGTGCCGATGAGCAAATTGTATTGGCAGATGCCCGCCCCCCTGGAAGCCGATCTCGAAGTTCTCGAGTGCAGAGAGGAAGAGGGTCGCTTTCATCTTCGTTGCGAGCCGGGGCTTTTCTATCCCGAGTCTGGGGGGCAGCGTTCGGATCGGGGGACTTTGGGCGGCCACCGGGTTCTCGATTGCTACACGAAAGACGGGGCGGACTGGCTGATCCTGGACGCGGATCCCGGGGTGGGAAAACACCCGGCGCGCGTGGATGCTGATCTACGGAGGGATCATGCCGAACAGCACAGTGCCCAGCATTTGCTCAGCGGACTGGCCTTTCGGGAGTTTGACATCCAGACTCTTTCCTTTCATATGGGAGAGGATGTTTCCACTCTCGAGCTGGACCATCCTCCTCTCCCCGAAGACCGCTTGCGGGACTTCGAGGACCGGGCAGCGGCGCTCATTCGCAGGAATCTCATTATCGAGGCTCTCTATCCGGAAAATGAGGATTGGAAGAAACTTCCCCTGCGCCGCCCGCCTCAGGTGAGCGAGGGAGTGCGAGTTCTACACATTCAGGATCTCGATCATGCGCCCTGCGGAGGAACCCATCTTTCTTCTACTGCCGAGATTGGAAGTATTCGCATTCTTCGGCAGGAGAAGATCCGCGGCCACCTCCGGCTGGAGTTTCTCGCAGGAGAAAGGGCGCGGCAGGCTGGTCGCCGTGACGCCGGGAGAATCGCCGAACTGTCCCGTCTCTTTCAGACAGGATCGGCAGAGGTCCCCGAGCGAGCGGAGGGACTGATCAGCGAGTGTCGGGATCTTCGACGGGAAGTTAAGAAACTGAAAGAAAGCGTCCTGAAGCAGGAAAGCCGGGAGCTTGAGCAGGAGGAGTGGCTTCAGAAGGAGGGCTGGGAGATCCTGCTTCGGGACTTCGGAGAGAGAAGTCCCGGGGAACTGGATGCCCTGTCTCGTGAGCTTTGTGCGGAGCCGGGCCGACTACTTCTCTTGTCTTCCCGGCAGGGAGATCAGCTTCATGTGCTGGCTCAACGAAGCCGGGGAGAGGGACCTTCCCTGGGCTCCTGTCTCGGGGAAGTCCTTCGGGAAAGGGACGGGCGAGGCGGGGGAGGAGAGGATCGTGCCCAGGGTGTTCTTTCCTTTTCGAACGAGAACGATGTTCTGGTGGCACTCTTGAATGGGATCTTCCCGGGAGAGGACAGCGAATGAAGGACTATCGCTATTGCCCGCTCTGTGGAAAAGAACTGCAGAAGCGTTCTCATGCGGGGCGCCTTCGCTCCCTTTGCGAATGTGGATTTGTGAACTGGGAAAACCCGGCTCCCGCTGCGGCTGTGGTGATTCTGCGAGAGAACCACTGTCTCTGGGTGCGTAGAGCCTTCGAGCCCCGCAAGGGTCTCTGGTCCCTGCCCTCCGGTTTTCAGGAGTGGGATGAGGATATCCGTGAATGCGCCCGCAGGGAGGCTCTCGAAGAGACCGGACTGGAGGTGGAGGTGGGGGAATGCATGGATGCCCTGTCTGGCTTTGACGACCCTCGCACCCGGCCCCTCCTTGCTGTCTTTCGGGCGAGAATCACCGGAGGAGAGGAAAAAGCCGGTGACGATGCCTCAGAGTTGGCCTGGTTTCCCCTGGAGGACCCTCCCCGGGATATCGCCTGGGACATCCACCGACAAGTGGCAGAGTCCCTTCGCCCCAAGCCGGCTTGACGCTTCTATTTTCCCGCACTAGTCTCTATGAGGAGGTTCTTATGAACGACAATTTGCGACCGCTTTCTGAACTGGGTCTCAGTGAGACTCTTCTGGAAAAAGTCCTTTCGCGGGCTCTTTCCCGTGGAGGGGACTTTGCCGATGTCTTTTTCGAGGATTCCAGACTGCGTTCTCTTCAGTGGGAAGAGTCCAAGCTGAAGTCCAGCAGCATGGTCCTGACAAGAGGGCTCGGGATCCGGGTGATCTCCGGGGAGAAGACCGGATACGCCTACACGGATGAAATCAGTGAGGAAGCACTTCTTCATGCCGCCGATACGGCCTCCCACATTGCGGAATCGAGCCGGGACTTTTCCGTTTCCCTTCAGACTCGCAAGTCTGCATCGAACTTCTATCCGCTCAAGCATCCCTTCGGGGAAAAGGGCGCAGGATCCATGCTCTCCTATCTCGAGACCCTGCAGAAAGCGGCGGCGAGCTTTGACCCAAAGGTCGAGAAGATCATGGCCGGGATCGGGGAGAACCAGCGGGAGATCCTGATTGCCAACAGCGAGGGACTGCTGGTTCGGGATTTTCGTCCCATGGTGCGTTGCAACCTCTCCGTCATTGCTGAAAAGGACGGCAGAAGGGAGAATGCCTATGAAGGAATTGGAGGCCGTCAGGACCTCGAGTCCCTTACAGAGGAACGCTTACACTCTCTATCAAAGAGAGTCGCCGATCTTGCCGTGAGAAAGCTGGATGCCGGGGAAGCTCCCGCGGGAGCCATGCCCGTGGTTCTGGGGGCGGGAACGGGCTCGGTTCTTCTTCATGAGGCCGTGGGCCATGGCTTGGAAGCGGACTTCTGCAGAAAAGGAACCTCCGTCTATTCTCATCGAATCGGTGAAAGGGTCGCCAGTGAACTTTGCACCGTTGTCGACGATGCGACCGTACTCAATGACCGGGGAGCCCTGAATGTGGATGACGAGGGTCAGGACGGAGAACGCACCGTGCTGATCGAGAAGGGTGTCCTCAAGGGTTATATGCAGGACCGCCTCAGCACGCGTCTTACCGGAGATGCTCCCACCGGCAATGGTCGCCGCGAAAGCTACCAGGACTATCCCATGGCGAGAATGACCTGCACCTATCTGGAACCGGGTGAAAGTGAGCCGGAGGAGATTCTGTCCTCCGTGGAGAACGGTCTCTATGCGAAGAGACTCGGAGGCGGGCAGGTGGACATCTCGCGAGGGGACTTTGTCTTTACCGTCGCTGAGGGCTACCGGATTGAAAACGGAAAGGTCGGGGAACTGGTCAAGGGCGCAAGCCTGATTGGCAACGGCCCCGAAGTGATGGATCGCGTTACGATGGTCGGCAATGACCTTGCCATCTCCGAGGGCATGTGGACCTGCGGCAAGCACGGACAGGGGGTTCCCGTAGGACAGGGAATGCCCCATCTGAAGGTCAGCGAGATCACGGTGGGTGGAACCAGCATGGAAGGAGCCTCCTGATGAAGAAGGAAGAGCTGGCCCGGAAACTGGTCGATGCTGCTCTTCAGGCCGGGGCGGATGAGGCGGAGGTTTCCCTTCGGGAGGACAGGGAACTCAATGTCGAGGTCCGCATGGGGGAACTGGATGTGCTGAAGGAGTCCGGCAGTCGGAAGCTGGCTCTCCGTGTCTATCGTAATCAGAGCAAGGCGCAGGTATTCTCTTCCGACTTCAGCCCGGATGCCATGGAGGCTCTTGCCCGAGACGCCGTGGATCTTGCATCGGTCAGTCAGGCCGATGAGTATCATCGTCTCCCGGAAGCAGAACTCTATGCCCGGGAGATTCCGGAACTGGATGTGCATGATTCTTCCGAGGCACTGTCTGCCGCCAAGTGCATTGACATGGCAAAGCAGGCAGAAGAAGTAGCACTGGACAGCGACGCGAGGATTGAAAACTCACAAGGCTCCAGTGGGTCTCGTGGAGAGAGTTCCGTCTATCGACTCACGAGTAATGGTTTTGCCGCCGGGTTTTCCTCCACCATTCACTCCCTCTACTGTATTCCAGTAGCCCGGGATTCTGCGGGGGATCTTGTCAGGGGATTCTGGGGACGGTCCAGTGTCTATCATGAAGACCTTCCCGACCCGGAGGAAGTGGGAAAGAAAGCTGCCGAGGAAACACTTCTTCTCTGCGATGCCAGGAAGGCTCCTACCGGAGAAGTTCCCGTGATCTTCGATGCCAGGGTTTCCTCGGCGATTCTCCACATGCTCTTTAGATGCATCTCGGGAGCTTCCCTCTGGAGAAAACTCAGCTACCTGGACGGTAGGCTCCATACGCCGGTGGCATCGGAGCTTGTTCACCTGGTGGATGATCCCCATCGCCTTCGGGGGTTGGGTAGTCGCCCCTTCGATGATGAAGGGATTGCCAGTAAACCGATTCGTCTTATTGAGAACGGAATCCTGAAACACTTCGTAATGAATGTGGAAAGCTCCCGGCGACTCGGTCTTCCCTGTACCGGACATGGGGGAGGGGAGAGTCCTTCCAATCTTTACCTCGAGGCCGGCGATCTCTCCCGGGAGGACATCATTGAGGACACGAAGACCGGACTGCTCGTAACCGGTCTGATGGGTAACACTTTTCATTCTACGAGCGGTCATTGGTCCCAGGGCGTAGAGGGTCTCTGGATTGAAAAGGGCAAGATCGCCTATCCGGTGAAGGGAGCGACGATCGCCGGCAATCTCGATGACTTGCTGCAGTCCATCGATGCCGTGGGCAAGGATCTGGACTTCAGTCGAGGCTCGGTGGTTTCTCCGAGCATCCGCTTTCCCTCCATGATGGTCAGCGGGGAATAGCGATGCGCTGGGCACTGCTCGGTCCTTTTCCTCCCTATCGCGGGGGGATCTCCCATTACGGGACCTTCCTTGCAAGGGCACTGGAAGAAGAGGACGAGGTGCGGGCCCTGAACTTTCGCAGGCTTTACCCCAGACTTCTTTTTCCGGGAAAAACCCAGTTGGATGAGTCTGCTTCCTCACTGCGTTACCCGTCGGAGAGAATGCTGGACAGCCTTTCTCCTGCAAGCTGGGAGAAGGCGGCCCGCTTTCTTGCGAAAGAGAAGCCGGATGCCCTGATCTTTCAGTGGTGGCATCCCTTCTTTGGACCGGCCTATGCCTGGATTGCCCGACGCATGGCGAAGCTATCCCCCGAGAGCCGCCGCCTCATGCTCTGCCACAATGTGCTTCCCCATGAGTCGAGCTTTGTGGATCGTGCCCTGATGAAACTGGGTCGTTCGCCGATGCAGGGCTTTCTGGCGCACAGTGAGGGGGACGGGGAGGCTTTGCGAAAACTCTACCCCGAAGCTCTCGTGAGAGTGCATCCTCATCCTCCCTATCACGGGCTGAGCGACTCCTCGATGGATTCGGAAACTGCCCGCGGGAAGCTCGGAATCGATCCCGGGGAGAAGATTCTCCTCTTTTTCGGTCTGGTGCGACAGTACAAGGGACTGGATCTGGCTCTCGAAGCTCTCGCTCTTTCTGATGACCCCACACTTCGACTCTGGGTGGTCGGCGAGTTCTATGAAAAACAGGCAGAGACGGAGAAACAGATCGAGCGCCTGAAGCTTCAGGGGCGAGTCCGCCTGGTCAATCGCTATGTCCCCAACGATGAGATTCCCCTGTATTTTCAGGCAGCCGATCTCCTCCTTCTCCCTTATCGTTCCGCAACGCAGAGCGGCATCGTGGAGATTGCCCACGCCTCGTCCCGCCCCGTGCTGGCCACGGATGTGGGAGGGCTTTCCGCCCAGATCCGGCACAGGGAAACCGGGCTGCTGGTTCCCCCGGAAGATCCTGTCGCTCTTGCGAATGCCATCGAGCAATACTTTAGGGAAGGCTTGGAAGCCGGTTTTGTGAAAGCAATTAGAGCAGAGCTTTCCACCCGAGACTGGGCTTCTCTGGCTCGCTGCCTTCGGGAACTGGCGGTGGGCTCTTGAAGCGCCCGGTCTTTCCCGCTTCCCCCTTTCACGGTGTCTTGTCCGGAAGAGCGGAATCAGGAACGGCTCTCTTTCTTGCCTTTCTCTTCTTTTCTGTTTCCATTGCCCGAGCCGCCTCTTTGGGTTCTCTCGGAATCCCGGCCCTGGCTCTTTTCCTTTTCCATCTCTTTCCGTCTCCCTCCTTTCGTTCCCTTCGCATGCTTCCGGTCTTTTTGCCTCTGCTGGTTCTGGCCAGCCTCTTCTCCCTTCTCGAATGGACGGGCATGAGTTCCGGTGTAATTCCCTGGTCGATTCGTGCGGGAGCCATTCCACAAAGCCTCTTGCAGGTCTCCCGCTTTCTCCTGTGGATCCTTCTTGTGTCCCGATGTCTGGAACTCTTTTCTCCGCTGTCCCTGATGTCCCGGCTGCCGAGGGGAAGGCGATGGGCGCGGCTGGCTCTTATGCCCATCCTCGCCTTTTCCTTTCTGGATCTTTTTTTCGCGGAGGCCCATTCCCTGCGCTCTGCATGGCTTGCACGGGGCGGGGGAGGGCGAAAGGCTCACTGGCCTTCCCTGCTCCTTCCTCTCTTTCGCGGGATGCTCTCCCGCGCAGAACAGCTCAGTGAATCTTTGGCCATGCGCAGATTCCCGGACTCCTGGGCCGGGTCTTCCCTTCGCCCTCTTCAGTGGCGGGATCTCTGGAGTCCGATGCTGGGTTTTCTCTGTTTTCTCTTCTCTGTTCGGGGAGGTGGAGGGTGAGGTGCTTTCGTTTGCTTCTGGCCTATGACGGTTCCGGATTCCACGGTTGGCAGACCCAGCTGGGGCAGAGGACGGTTCAGGGCGAGGTGGAAGATGCTCTGGCCATCATTTGCCAGGAACGGGTTCCTCTGGCCGCGGCCGGCAGAACGGATGCAGGAGTGCATGCACTCGGGCAGGTGGCTTCCTTTCGCCTGGACTCAGCACTTGATCCGGGCAAGATCCTCGCGTCCCTGCGCTCCCTTCTTCCCTACGACATAAGCGTTCGTGAATTGCATCTGGCTCACGAGAGTTTCCATGCTCGCTTCAGCGCAACAGGACGATTCTATCTCTACCGGATCGGCTTGGAAGCCCTGGCTCCCTTTCGCGGCATTCGCTGGGAGCCGCGATGGCCTCTCGATGTGGAGAGGATGCAGAAGGCACTGGCTTATCTCGAGAATGCCACGGACTTTCGTTCCTTCTGTCGCAGCGAGTCGGCAGATAAAGGTACGACCTGCCACCTGAAAGAACTGTCTCTGGAAGAGCGGAACGGGGAACTGCAGCTTCGCATTGGGGCCGACCGTTTCCTTCACAACATGGTTCGGATTATCGCCGGGACTCTGGTGGAAATCGGCCGGGGCCGCTGGGAGGCGGAGAAGATGGGGGAAATTCTGGAGAGCCGCTCCCGGCAGGAAGCCGGCGACACGGCACCTCCCCAAGGCCTGTACCTGATGCGGGTCGAGTATCCGAAAGAACTTCTGACTCCCTGAATGGCTTCTGGACTCACATCGTCCTGATTCCTATACTGCCGGTGCCTGTTTCCGGGAGGAAAAATGAAGTTCTTTATCGATACGGCCAATCTTGATGAAATCCGTCAGGCAGTTCAAATGGGAGTTCTCGACGGAGTGACCACGAATCCCTCGCTCATGGCAAGGGAGCAGGGCGATCCCGTGGAGATCCTGGCTGAAATCTGCTCGCTGGTTCCGGGCCCGGTCAGTGCTGAAGTTCTGGCTCTCGATGCCGAGGGAATGCTGACAGAGGGTCGCGAACTCCGGGAAATCGCTGACAATATCGTCATCAAGGTTCCGGCGACTCTCGAAGGTCTCAAGGCAATCCAGACTTTCAGCGAGGAAGGCATCGACACGAATGCCACCCTCTGTTTCTCCCCGAATCAGGCACTTCTGCTTGCCAAGGCCGGGGCCACCTATGTCAGTCCCTTTGTGGGACGCCTGGACGATATCGGGCAGGATGGCATGGAACTGATCGCCGACATTGTCGAGATCTACCAGAATTACAGTTTCCCGACCCAGGTTCTGGTGGCTTCGATTCGCCATCCGATGCATGTCGTGGAAGCGGCCCGCCTGGGGGCGGATGTCTCGACCATCCCCTTCGGCGTGATTTCCCGTCTCCTTGAGCATCCCCTGACAGACCTGGGGATTGAGCGATTTCTTGCCGACGCAAAGGCGGGTAAGAAAGGATGACAATGAACAAGGAGAGGCGAGGAGCAGGCAACTGGATTCCGATCCTGTCGGGTTTCCTTGCTGGCCTTGGTCTGGCGGCGGTACTGCTTTCTCTCTACCTGAATGCGAGGATCCCTGTATTGGTCGAAGATCTTATGCAACCGATCTTCGATGAGGAGGCCCGCAACCGGGATATTCGCGAAGGCACGATCCTTCAGGAGGCCATCGAGAAGGTGACCCCCGCCGTGGTCACGGTCGAGGCTCTTCGAAGAGAGGCAGCCAAGCCCCGCTCCCGTTTTTTCCGTTCGCGGGAACAGGAGGTGCTGACCCTCGGGAGCGGAGTTCTGGTCAGCGAAATCGGCAGGCTGGTCACCAGCTACCACATTGTGAGCAATGCCCACAGTATCAAGGTGACCCTGGAGGACGGGCGGGAATACGCCGGGAAGCTCATGGCCTCCAGCCCCAAGTATGACATCGCTGTGGTGGAACTTCACAATCCCGGCGATGAAACCTTCCCGGCCGCTGAGCTTGGGGATAGTGACCAGCTTCGTATTGGCGAAAAGGTGCTTGCGATCGGCAGTCCTTTCGGAACCCAGATCAATGACCCGAGACCCTCGGTCACACTGGGGGTGGTCAGCGCCCTTCACCGGGACTTCAGCTTCCTCTCTGACAATGTTCTCTTCAGCGACATGATCCAGACCGATGCGGCCATCAACCAGGGCAACAGCGGGGGGCCCCTGGTGGATTTGAGAGGACAGGTGGTGGGCATCACCACGATTATCTTTACCGAAGGCGGGGGGAGCGAGGGCGTGGGCTTTGCCCGGCCGATCGAGGATGTGGTTCGAATCCTCAACGAGTTCAACCGCTTCGGCAAGATCCGGAATAGCTGGGCGGGCTTTGAGGCCTATGAGATCAGGCCACAGCATGTCAAGTATCTGGGCCTGAAGACCCAAAAGGGTCTTCTTGTTACCCGCGTCTTTGCCGGAGGGCCTGGCGAATCAGCAGGCCTGAAGAAGTTCGATGTGGTCACTGCGATCAATGGTGCAGAAATCGGGAGCCGTCGCGAGGCCAGCCGGATCCTCTGGCACTACGAGGTTGGAGACCTGATTGAGTTGAGCGTGGATCGAATGGGCGAAGTTCACGAACTCGAATTGACACTGGTTGCACACGAGGAGAGCGTACCGTGATCGAACGATATACGCGTTCTGCGATGGGGAAAATCTGGCAGGAGGAGAGCAAGTACTCCCGCTGGCTGGAGATCGAGACACTGGCCGCAGAGGGGATGGCCGAGTATGGCATCATCCCGGTAGAAGCAGCCCGGGAGATCCGCGAGAAAGGTGACTTCGAGATCGCACGCATCCTCGAAATCGAGGAAAGCACTCACCACGATGTCATCGCCTTCCTCACCAATGTCTCCGAGTACGTGGGAGAGTCCAGCCGCTATGTACATCTGGGGATGACCAGCTCTGATATTCTCGATACGGCTCTTGCCATGGCCATGAAGGAATCGGGCGAACTTCTGCTCGCCGAAGTGGATCGGTTCATCGGCATTCTCCTTCGCCGCGCCGAGGAGTTCCGCAAGACGCCCTGCATCGGTCGAAGTCACGGCATTCATGCTGAGCCCATGAGCTTCGGACTAAAGCTTCTTCTCTGGTATGCGGAGATGCGTCGCAATCGCCTGCGGCTGGAACGAGCCATTGAGAGTGTGGCTACGGGTCAGATTTCAGGAGCTGTGGGCACGCTGGCCCATATGGATCCGCGGGTGGAAGAGTTTGTATGCCGAAAGCTGGGACTCTCGGTTGCCTCCGTCAGCACTCAGGTTCTGCAAAGGGACCGCCATGCAGAGTTCATGACGACCCTTGCGCTTATCGCCTCAAGCCTCGACAAGGTCGCAACGGAGCTTAGAAATCTACAGCGAACGGACATTCTGGAAGTGGAGGAAGCCTTTGCCCGCGGGCAGAAAGGCTCCAGTGCCATGCCTCACAAGCGCAATCCCATTACTGGTGAGCGCGTGAGTGGTTTGGCCAGGGTGCTTCGCGCCAATGCCATCGCCGCGCTCGAAAACGTGGCTCTCTGGCATGAAAGGGATATCACCCACAGTTCCGTGGAAAGAGTGATCATCCCCGACAGCTGCATCCTTCTTGACTACATGCTCGACAAGATTTCCGGCGTGGTCGAAAACCTGCAGGTCTACCCCGAGAACATGCTGAAAAACCTCTATGCCACACGCGGGCTGGTCTTCAGCCAGAGCCTTCTTCTGGCTCTCGTCATGAAGGGACTCAGCCGCGAGGATGCCTATGCTCTGGTGCAGAAGGCGGCCATGGGAATCTGGAACAGCGACCAACAGTTTCAGGATGCGGTACTCGAATCCGTCGATATCCGGGCGCAACTGGATGAGAATGAGATCCTCGAGTGCTTTGACCTCGAAAGACAATTACGCAATGTAGATGCAATCTACGAGAGAACCCTCGAAAGCTCTATGAAAGGAGCTCCCTCTTGAACAAAGCAATTCTCCTGTTTCTTCTTCTTGCCGCCTCGATAACAGCGGTGGCGGATGTTGAGGTGGAAAAGGACCGGATGTTCGGAATCAATCCCCTGATGCTCATGGGCGACATCTACTATGGGCACTACGGGATTCTCACGAACGATGGAAAGAACGAGATCAATCTACCTTTCTTCTTTGTCTTGAACGAGGGAGGAGCCTATTCCGTGGGTCCGAAGTACCGTTGGTACCGGCGGGGCAACTGGCAGGGTCCTTTCTGGGGTGCGGGTGTGGATCTCGGAACGGTGAGCTTCGCCTGGGATGAGTATGATGGGGTGATCATCTCTCCAAAGGCCGAAGTCGGGTACCGCTGGATCTGGAATAACGGCTTCACCCTGGCTCCCACCATGACCCTGAAGCTTCCCATGGGGAATGCAAGGGAGTGGGTGGAAACCGGGGGCGATGATGGTTATGGAGACTGGAGCTCGGAGTCCACCTTTACTATCAGCGGCCCGAAGTGGTCGGTCGGACTGGGACTCGCCTGGATGTTCTAGATTCTGGCTTTTCGAAAAAGAAACCCCGGAGCTCAGGCTCCGGGGTTTACTATTACAGGCCCGGTTCCCAGAGATAATAGAGCCCGGCTTCCCGGAGCGTGCTTGTTCTCATTCCGAGAATCTGTTCCGGAGTGGAAGAAGGGAAGAGAGAACGGATCTCCAGTCCGAGGACATCCAGCAGGGAAGTCGGCTCTTCACGGCTGACAACATCCACCGTGGCGGAAGCGCTGAGATCCCGAAGAATCTCCAGAAGCTCTTCCTCGTAGCCGATCTCGTCAATCAGCCCGTTCTCCAGAGCCTGGGCCGCTGTGTAGATCCTGCCGTCTCCCAGCTCTCGAACCAGTCCCTCGTCCATCTCCCGCCCTTCGACAATGGCTCGGACAAAGTTGCCATAGGCATCGTCGACGACCGTCATGAGGATGGCTCTTTCCTCGTCGCTCATTTCCCGCCCTGGATTCAGAAGATCCTTGTTCGGGCCACTGGTCAGGGTGAGCAGTTCCAGGCCCAGTTTGTCGAAGAGGCCGCGCATATTCATTGACTGGATAATCACGCCGATGGAACCGGTGATACAACTCGGATGGGCGATGGCCAGATCTGCGGCCGAGGCGATGTAGTATCCTCCGCTGGCGGCGACTCCCCGAAGACGCGCCACCACAGGCTTGCCACTTTCCTCCCGAAAGCGCATGAGCTGGTGGTAGATCACATCACTGGGGTCGACCGCTCCTCCCGGCGAGTCGATGTCCACGAGGATTCCCGCGATTTCATCGGACTTGCGGGCATGATCAATCAGCCTATGGGTTCTCGCAGGCATGCTCTCCTCGCTCAGACCCGGGAAGCGTTCTTCGGGCTGGTTGAGGATGATTCCCTCGATCGGGATTCTCAGGAAGTGAGTCTCGGCAGATTCATCGCCGAAGAGGAACTCATCCTCTGCCTCACTTCCCGTGGAGACACTGCCTGCGGAATCTCCCATGGCGCTGACCATGATCATGCACCCCGCGCCCTGCAGGGCGAGAAAGCCGAGAATCACCAGAATTCCCAGAATGTGAAAGATGGACTGGATGGTTTTGTGCGCGTCCACGCGGGCCTCCTTGTTCATTTCGAAAAAGAATCCGGCTCAGGCTGATAAAACTGGACATCCTCTGCTTCCTGCGTACTATACAGTCTTTCCAAACTCTCTGTCTCCCAAAATACGGCGGTCATCCCATGCAAGCGGTGATCGAAATCACCAGTCTCAGTGATTCCAGACTTCTGGAAGTTCTGTCCGAGCATACCCTGTCCCTGAAGCCTTCTGAGGCGAGAAGGGTGGCAGAGCTGCTGGGCCGGGAGCCGACTCTTACCGAACTCACTCTCTTCAATACGATGTGGTCGGAGCATTGTTCCTACAAGAGCAGCCGAAAGCTGCTCAAGGAACATCTTCCCACCGAGGGACCCGATGTGGTGCTGGGTCCTGTCGAGGACTCGGGCATTGTGCGTCTGGGGGAGGCCGACGGAAAGAAATGGTGCGTGGCCATGAGCCACGAGAGCCACAACCATCCGAGCCAGGTTCTCCCCTTCGAAGGCGCAGCGACAGGCATCGGCGGCATTGTTCGCGATGTCTACTGCATGGGAGCGGAAGTGATCGGTGTCCTCGACCCCCTGCGAATGGGCGACCCCCGGGGAGCCAATGGAGAGCGGAGCCGGGAGATTCTCTCCGGTGTGGTCGACGGCATTTGGCACTACGGAAACGCACTGGGCGTTCCCAATCTGGGGGGCGATCTGGTTTTCCATCCCGGCTATGACGACAACTGTCTGGTCAATGTGGTGGCTCTGGGTCTTCTTCCCGAGGATGGCGTCATTCGAAGCCGGGTTCCGGAGCAGGCTCGGGAGGAGCCCTACGATTTCATTCTGGTCGGCAAGCCCACCGATGAGAGTGGTTTTGGCGGTGCGGCCTTTGCCAGCGTGATCCTCGATGAGGAAGAAGAAAACCGCGGGGCCGTGCAGGTTCCCGATCCCTTCCTCAAACGCGTTCTCAGTGAGGCGAACCGTGCGGTTCTTCGCCTTGCAGAGGAAGAGGGCTTTGCTATCGGCTTCAAGGATCTCGGCGCCGGTGGCATTGCCTGTGTCTCCAGTGAACTGGCAGAAGCCGGCGGCTTTGGCATGCGTGTGGATCTTGAGAAAGTGCCGGTTTCCGATTCCTCTCTTCCCGGCCATGTCATTGCTTGCAGCGAGACTCAGGAACGATACGGACTTGCCGTGCCGCGCAGAGTGAGCGACCGGGTTTTAAAGATTTACAACGAGGACTATGACCTTCCCCATGTCTATCGCGGAGCCTATGCACGGGTTGTGGGGGAAGTAACCGAAGAGACGCGCTATGTTCTGCTTCGGGGAGAGGAAGTTCTCTGTGATGCGGAAGTCGAGGTGGTGACCAGCGGCATCCGTTACGACCGGGAGGAAAAACTGGAACTTCCCGAGAGAAAGCTGCCGGAGCCGGCTCCCTTTGATGCCGGTCGGGATCTTCTTGCACTTCTCTCCGATCCCAATCTCTGTGACCGCTCTTATCTCTATCAGCACTACGATCAGGAAGTGAAGGGGCATGCGCTTCTTCGACCCGGAGAGGCCGATGCCGGTTTGATTGCCCCCTTCCGCGACCGTCCCCTCGGCATGGCGGTTACCTGCGACGGCAACCCCTGGTACGGAGCTGCGGATCCCCGTCGCGGTGCCGAGTTGGCCGTCTGCGAAGCAGTTCGAAATCTGGCTTGTGTGGGAGCCTGGCCTCTGGCCCTGACCGATTGCCTGAACTACGGGAACCCGGAGAAACCCGGTCCCTTTGCCGCTTTTGCCGAAGGGGTGCGTGGCATCGGAGAGGCTTGCCGCCGCATCGGGCGCATGGCTGCCGATGATTGCGAGGACAGTCCTTCCCATCCCATCCCCGTGATCAGCGGCAATGTGAGTTTCTACAATGAAAGTGCCCAGGGTCGGGCGATTCCCCCGAGCCCCATTGTCGGCCTGGTTGGCCGGGTGGACGATGTGAGTTTAGTGCAGGGGCTTTCCCTCAAGTCTGCGGGCAATCCGGTCTATCTGCTGGGAGAGCGACAAGAGGAACTGGGGGCCAGTGCCTGGCACCGGGTTCTCTTCGGGGTTCAGGGAGGCGAACTGCCGGAACCCGACTACGAGCGACTGCGGCGGGAGTGTCTCGCGGTGATTGAAGCGATCTCTTCGGGAATGGTGGCCGCGGCTCATGACATCTCCGAGGGAGGCCTCGCCGTGGCCGCAGCGGAAATGATGCTCGGGCGGCGAGGGGGTCGCTCGAGAGGCTTGTCGCTGAATCTCAGGGGCGAGCTTCGCGCTCCGGCGCAACTCTTCTCGGAGACGGGAGGTTTCCTTGTGGAAGTCGAGACCGACCGCGCCGGGGAATTCGAGGATCTGTTGAAATCAAGGTTCCTGGAAGTCAATCGACTGGGCGAGGTTCAGGAAGAAGCCCGGCTTCGGATTTCATGCAAGGGAGAGGAGATCCTGGCACTGGGCCATGAGGAGCTTAGCCGGGCCTGGCGTTCCACTCTTCCCTCTCTCTTCCCGGCCGGAGAGGAGACTCATGTCTAGCCCGCGAGCCCTGGTTCTCCAGTTTCCCGGGGTAAACTGCGAATATGAATCCGCCCGCGCTCTTGAGGATGCGGGAGCGAGTGCGAGCATCCTGCGCTGGAATGAAGATCCTTCCCTGCTTGCCGGCTTTGATCTCTTCCTGCTGCCCGGTGGATTCAGTTACCAGGATCGTATCCGGGCAGGAGTGGTGGCGGCCAAGGAGCCGGTACTGGAGGCTCTTGCCGAAGAGGCGGAAAAGGGCAAGCCGATTCTCGGTATCTGTAACGGGGCACAGGTTCTCGTGGAGGCGGGATTTATCCCGGGACTCCGTTCCGGCGAGGTGGATCTTGCTCTGGCTCCCAACCGGATGGTGGGGCGGGAGGGCTATTTCTCCGACTGGTCCACGCTGGAAGTTTCCTCTGCGTCTCCTTCCTGGCTTTCGCCACTACAAGGCGAGCTTCTTCCCATTCCTTTTGCTCATGGGGAGGGCCGTTTCACGAGTCGTCGGAAAGGACTCTTCGAAGAGCTTGAGAAAAAGGGACAGATTGCCCTTCGCTATCGCAGTGCCGATGGGGGGGAGGCGAGTTGGCCTGACAATCCCAATGGAAGCCTACAGGATGCCGCTGGTATCTGTAATCCCCGGGGCAATGTTCTTGCCATGATGCCGCACCCGGAGAGAGCGGCCTGGCTCGGCCAGGTTCCGGAAGAACTGCCGGGGCACTGGGCAGAACTTCGCCGGAAAGCGCGGGGGGACTGGAAAGAACTCCAGTCGGATGGGCCCGGAATGAAAATCCTTCGTGCCATGGTTAGTGCCGCCGCCCTCAAGAAGGAGGCCTGCCATGCATCTTGACCTTCTTGTGTCCCTGAAGACCGTCGATCTGGTTTGTGAGACGGCAGCCATGGCCCTGCGGGACACTCTTTCCTGGGGGGATCGCCTTCTGGGTCTCCGCCGCAGAGATCTCTGGCGCTTCGAGGGCGATGCCGAGAGCGAGTCGATCTTCCGTGAAAAACTGCAAAGGGAAGTGGCTCGCACGGGAGTCTTCGTCAACACTACGAAGCATCAGGCGGTTTTTCAGGATGGTTTGCTTCTGGGAAGTGGCGAGCCTCTGAATTCGGATACCCTTCTTGCACCCTCGCAACTGGAAGGCGAAGGACATTGGAAGGCCCGGATCTGGATCACCGATGAAGGTGGCGAGCAGGAGAGGCTTCGCAAACCGGGTTCGGAGAGGATCCATCCCGCCCGCCTTACTTCCCTGAAAAAGGGCGTGCTATGGGAAATCCGGATTCGCTGCGAGAGCCGGGAGCAGGCTCTTTCCGCCCTGGTCGGCATGGCCCGTAGCCGCAGTCGCGAGCGGGGGCTTTTCTACAATCCTCACTATCAGGAAGCCAGACTCTTCTCCCTGAAAAAGGAAGGTTCCTCCGATGCATGAAGATCGACCCCGCGAGGAATGCGGGATCTTTGGAATCTGGGGGCATCCCCGTGCAGCGGAAATCAGCTACCTGGGACTCTACTCTCTTCAGCACCGGGGGCAGGAGTCCAGTGGAATGGTGGCCAGCGATGGCGAGACCATGCGTCGCAAGCTGGGCATGGGGCAGGTGGGAGATGTTTTCGATGCTGGCAGCCTTGAGGACCTGAAAGGCAGTATTGCCATTGGCCACAACCGCTACTCGACCACGGGGCGGGTCAGCCTGATCAATGCCCAACCGATTCTGGTGGACACCCGGGCCGGTCGTCTGGCTATTGCCCACAACGGGAACATCACGAATGCACTCAGCCTGCGAACGAACATGGAGGCAAGTGGGAGCATCTTCCAGTCCACGAGTGACAGCGAGGTAGTCCTTCACCGCATTGTCCGATCCGGAGCCACGCAGATTGAGGACATGTTCATGGAAGCGGTGCGTGGTCTGGAGGGTGCCTTTTCCCTCCTTTTGATGAGCCGGGAGAAGATCTTTGCCTATCGTGATCCTCAGGGCTTCCGTCCGCTTTGCCTCGGGAAACTCGGAGATTCCTGGATGGTGGCCAGCGAGAGTTGCGCCTTTGATATCGTCAAGGGAGAATATCTGCGGGATGTGCTTCCCGGAGAAATGGTGGTAATCAACGGCAAGGGAATGCGTAGCATTCAGGTGGTAAGCCCCTCATCGCTGTCCCAGTGTATCTTCGAATACGTCTACTTTTCCCGTCCGGACAGCATTGTCTTCGGTGAGAATGTGGACAAGGTGCGCCGCAAACTGGGGAAGGAGCTTGCTCAGGAGCATCCCGCCGATGCGGACATCGTGATCTCCGTTCCCGACTCCAGCAACAGTGCCGCTCTTGGATACAGCCTGGAGAGCGGCACCCGTTTCGAGTTCGGACTGATCCGCAATCACTATGTGGGGAGAACTTTTATCAGCCCGAAGCAGACGGTTCGCGACCGGGGAGTCTTGCTCAAGTTCAATCCTGTGCGGGGTGTTCTCAAAAACAAACGGGTTGTGGTGGTGGATGATTCCATTGTGCGGGGTTCGACCATGCGAAAACTCGTCCGTCTTCTCAAGGAGGCCGGAGCCGCGGAAGTGCACCTTCGGATCAGCAGCCCGCCGATTGCGCATCCCTGTTTCTACGGGATCGATATGCCCACCCGGGAAGAACTGATTCGCAATCGCTATGATGTTCCCGGAATTGCCGAGTTTCTGGGAGTGGACTCCCTGGGCTATCTGAGCATTGAAGGCATGATGTCCTGTGTGAAGGAAGCAAGGGACTTCTGCACAGCCTGCTTCAGCGGAAAATACCCGGTTTCCGTGGATGCCTGGAACAAGCATGAACTGGAAGAAGCGGATGCGGAGGAGACCATCGCCGAGAAGGCTTGAATCTGTGGCAAACGGGTGCTATTTTCCCTCCCGATCTTCCAATCAAGGAGTTTTCCTTCATGCCGAAACGTCGCCTTTCCCTCGCACTGATCCTGCTCGTACTGACAATTGGCTGTGTGAAGACCGTCGACCTCAACACCGAAGAAGCAATCGGTGAAGTGGATCACTATGGCAACATCCAGATTCTCGATGATCAGGGCATTCGCTACTTTGCCCAGTCCATTGTGGAAGCGGCGCCGGACACCCTGACCCTGACCCTGGTCAGGATTGTTGATGACGGGGTCATCTCCCATGAGCAGGAATACCTCCTTCCTCTGGAAAATGTCCGGAGTATCCGTTACCGGGACAATCATGTCTGGATCGTTGGATCCTCGATTGCGGCCATGGCTCTTTTCATGACCTGGCTTTACTATCGGATCAACGGGTTCTGATATGAATGTACTCGTTCTGGGAGCCGGACTGCAGGGCAGCGCTGCCGCCTGGGATTTGGCAAACAGTCCCGGAGTGGAGTCTGTTCTTCTGGTCGACCGGACTCGGGAAATCCTGAACCGGGCTCTTCAGTCTCTTCCTCCTTCCCGGCTTGACATCGGGACATCTCCCGCCGATCTCTCCGATCCGAAGACCCTGAAAGAACTTCTTTCCTCTGTCGATGCCTGCCTGAATGCCCTTCCCTGGTTTATGACACTGGCGGTGGCGGAAGCCTGCGCCCGCAGGGGAGTTCACTATGTGGATCTGGGCGGCAACACGGACATTGTGCAGAAGATCCTGAAGCTTGACTCTCTGGCCCGGGAAAACTCTGCCTGTCTGGTTCCTGACTGTGGACTGGCTCCCGGAATGGCTGCCACCGTCACGATGGCGGCGATTGAGGATATGGATCAGGTCGAGCAAGTGAAGATCCGTGTGGGGGGACTTCCCCAGGATCCTAGACCTCCGCTGGACTATGCTCTCTTTTTCTCCATTCACGGACTGGTCAACGAATACCTGGGCGAGGCCGTCCAGCTTCGGGACGGGAAGATCCACCTCCAGACAACTCTGGACGATGTGGAGAGTCTCGAGTTCCCCGAGCCCGTGGGGCTTTGTGAGGCTTTCAGCACTCTGGGGGGGGCGAGCACCCTGCCCTGGACCCTGCAAGGCCGGGTCCGGAATCTCGACTACAAGACCCTGCGTTACCCGGGTCATGCAGACAAAATCCGCATGCTCCGCGATCTTGGTTTTTTCAGCGAAACACCAGAAGAAGGGGATGCAGGGAGTCCCCGGGAGTTCACCAGCCGGATTCTTGAAAAATACCTCACATCATTTGAGGCGAAGGATCTGATTCTCTTCCGTGTCGATGCGGAAGGGAAGCAGGGGCAGCGGAATATCCACCGCCGCTTTGAGATGATGGACTTCTTCAACGAAGAACAGGGAATGTCGGCAATGCGAAGAACGACGGCCTTTCCCGCCTCGATTGTTCTCCAGATGCTTGCCCGCGGAGATGCCCAAAGAGCCGGGGCCCTGTCACTGGAAGAGGCCATTCCCGCCCGTCTCTTTCTGGAGGAATTGCCCCGGAGGGGAATCAATCTTCAGGAGAGGGTCAGCGACTCTATCGGCTGAGGAACCCGTTTCCTTTTTCCACAAAACGCCGGGCCAGTCCGCCGAAGCTTTGGCCACCTCCAGAACTCCGCGCTGGAAAAACCCGGGGGAGAGTACTGTAGACTCAGTTCGCACGGCGTCGCCGTCGCCGCCGTCTCTTATTGCCCTTCGAGGAGGTGAACTGAACTTCCGGCATTTCAATGCCCCTTGCCTCTGCTTCGATTTCCAGCAGATGGAGCGCTTCCTGGAAGTAGTTCTTGTGCATCAGGAAACGGGGAATCCGTCCTCCGTCCAGAAAGGCCAGCATCTTGCGCTGGCTGATGGAGATCAGGAAAAGCTGCTCGGTGTCCCGGCGGGAGACGCCCAGACGAAGGGCCATGGGTTTCAGAAAACGGTAGGCGGCTCGACCGATATCGCTTCGACGGGATCCCTGCTTCTCCAGGCTCAGGATGTGGTCGAGCATGGGAAAGGCAAAGAGGGTTCCCAGGCCCAGAGAGGAGGGGATCTCCTCGCCTTCTGCGATCTTGCGATCCAGGATTCGCAGGCGACGCCAGGCGGTGTCCTCCGGATCGTCCGGGAGAAACGTTTCGAGTTCCGGCAAAAGAGCCGACAGGATCCCGGCTTTCTTCATCAGGGCAAAGGTGCTGAAACTTGCTCCGCCGAGAAGGTCCCGGTAGAACTCCTCCACCAGGCGTGCCTTGTTGCAGGAAGAGATCAGTTCCCGGTGCTTCAGGATGGCCTTCCAGGTTTCTTCCTCTACCTGAAAGCCGATGCGGGCGGCATGGCGGGCGGCCCGGATCATGCGCACCGGGTCATCGCGGAAGCGGGTCTCTGCATCTCCAATACTGCGGATGATACGCTTTTCCAGATCCTCCAGACCGCCTACATAGTCGATGACACAGAAGTCGGCGATGTCATAGAAGAGGCCGTTGACGGTGAGGTCCCGCCTCAGGGCATCTTCTGCGGGGCTTCCATAGTTCTGCCGTTTCGAGATCTCCAGAGGGCTCGGACGCCGGTCCTTACGCAAGGGAGGGGCTTCCTCCCCGGAAGGGGGGTCTCCCCCGAGAAGCCGGTCGGCCTCTTCCAGAAGCCTCTCTTCCTCTTCCCCTTCGGCGTCACCGACTTCTTCTTCCAGGGCGCGGAAGGTAGCGACTTCAATGAACTTCCTTCGTGGTAAGAGAATGTGAACAATGGGAAAGCGGCGGCCGATCACCCGGCTGTTTCGAAAGAGTTTGAGAACCTCCGCCGGGCGGGCATCCGTGCCGATGTCGTAGTCCTTGGGCGTGCGCCCGAGAAGGAGGTCCCTCACTCCGCCTCCGACCAGAAAGGCACGAAAACCCCGACTGTGGAGTCGATAGAGTACCTTCAGGGCATCCGGGTCGATGTCCTCTCGGGAGATTTGATGATCCTCGCGACGGAGGATTCTGGCTTCAGGAAGGTTCATTCCGTCCAGACTTCTTGAATGAGAGGATCATTCTAGCCGGAAAACCCGGCCTGACCAAGCAGAGAATGGGCCTCTCTCGAGTGAAACTCAAAGCGCGGATCCTCGGGACGGGGAGCCGAATCCGAAAAGAGGTCTCCCTGCCCCAGTGCGTTCTCAAACTGGGCGTAGAGATGTTCCCGGTCAGAATCCTTCTCCAGGTAGTTCACGTGGTCGGCTTCCACAATCAGTGTGGGCACGGTTTCCGAGGCAATCCAGTCTTCGTAGAAACGGTTCAGGCGCAGGAGGTAGTCTGCGGGGATTTTCGATTCGAAGTCCCGGCCTCTTTGCTCGATGTTCGCCTGCAGTCCCTCCAGACTTCTGCGAAGATAGACGATCAGGTCGGGAGGGCGGAGGAGGGCGCGAGCCTGCTGGTAAAGCCGTCGATAGGTTTCCCATTCCCTCTCACTCATGTGACCCATCTCGTGGAGGTTTCGGGCAAAGATCAGCGCGTCTTCCTGCAGGGATCGATCCTGAATCGCGCTTTCCTGCCTATCAGCAATGAGTCGATGGTCTTCCACTCGATGAGCCAGAAAGAAGGTCTGCAGAGAAAACGCCCAGCGAGCCATGTCGGAGTAGAAGTCTTCCAGAAAGGGATTGTCATCGACCCTCTCGTAGTAGGATCGCCAAGAGTAGCGCCGGGAGAGGAGTCGGGTCAGGGTAGTTTTCCCCGCTCCGATATTGCCAGCCAGAACGATGTGTTGAAAGGATGTGGAAGACACGGAACTCCTTCTTGCGTTCAGGCAGAGATTGACAAAGTGGGAAGCCTCCTGCAACTGTAAACGACAGGAGGCTGCATGAGAGATATGGAAATCCAGCGGGGATTGCCTGAAGATTTCAGCTGGGAGGGAATCTTCGGGAACAGGAATCCCGTGGAGGTTGAGATCGGTTTCGGAAAGGCAAGATTTCTCCTGAAGTCAGCGTCCGAGCGGCCGGATGTCAATTTTCTGGGAGTGGAACTGTCCCGCAAGTGGTATCGGGACGGGAAACGGCGCATTGAGAAGGCGGGGGAGATGGCGAATCTGCGGGTCATGAATGCAGAGGCTGTGGATTTCTTCCAGAGGTTTGTGCCCGAAGAATCGGTAGAAGTGGTGCACGCCTACTATCCGGATCCCTGGCCGAAGAAACGGCATCTGAAGAGACGATTTGTCGATCACCCCTTTCTCAGGGAGTGCGAGAGGATTCTCCACAATGGTGGAGAATTGAGGATTGTCACGGATTCCGGTGGCTATGCAGAGTGGATCGGGCAAAGGCTGGGGGATCATCCTCTCCTTCAGCCCCTTCCCTGGGAACAGGTCTTTGAAGAAGGCTTGACTCATTATGAGATCAAGTACCGGAAAGAGGGCCGCGGGATCCATCACTTTCGGCTCCGCAAGGAGGCAGGGTGAAGATACCGGACTACCAGGAGCTTCCCCGAAGATCCGGGGAGGAACCTCTCCCGCTGCACTGGAGTCCCTCCACGGACACCTTCCGGGTGGAGGAAATTCCTCTCTATGAAGCTTCCGGGGAGGGAGAGCATCTCTATCTGGAGATCGAGAAGCAGAATCTGACCACCGGGGAACTGATCAGGAGAGTGGCGGAGACTCTCGGAATTCCCGAGTCCCGCATGGGCTGGGCCGGGCGAAAGGATCGCCATGCTACCTGCCGGCAGAGGATTTCCCTGCCTCGAAAGGAAGCTGAAAAGAACCTCGGTCGACTCGGGGATGATGAGTATCAGGTGATCGAAGCCCGCCCTCACGGAAACAAACTGAAAACCGGCCATCTTTCGGGGAACCGTTTCACCCTCCTTCTCCAGGGCGAGATCGGAGATCTGGAACACAGGATCCGGATGCTGGAGGAACAGGGCCTGCCCAATTACTATGGCCCTCAGCGTTTCGGCCGTCACGGGGACAATGCCGCTCGCGGCCACTCACTGCTTCTTCTAAACCGTCGTCCCCGGGGAAGCCGCGACAAACTTCTGGTTCATTCCTACCAGTCCTTTCTTTTCAACCGGATTCTGGCAGACAGGATTCAGGCCCTCGACCAATTGCGCTTCGGAGACCTTGCCTGGATTCACTCAAAGGGAGCCATCTTTCTGGTGGAGGATCCCGAAGGGGAAATGCAGCGGGCCAGAGATCTCGAAATCAGCCCCAGTGGCCCGATGCCGGGCCGGAAGATGCGACAGGCAGAAGGTTCTGTCGGGGAGACGGAGAGGAAGACTCTGGAAGAGGGGGGCTGGGAAGAGTCCTTTTCCGCTTCTCTCACGGGAGCCCGGCGACCGCTCCGGGTCCCGGTGCAGGGGCTTGCCCTGAAGGGCCATCACTTGAACTTCTCTCTGCCCCCCGGAAGCTATGCCACGGTGCTTGTCCGCGAACTTGGAATCCAGCCCTGAGGGGAAATCATGCCGCACCTGAAAATCCAGGACCCCGGATCGCTCTCCGATCTCTTCCCCCGCCTCAAGCCACTGGAGGCAAAGGATGAGTTGGGGGTGCAGAAGATTCGAGCCTTTTTCATTGACCGGGAGGAGAAGCAGATTCTGGCCGAGGGAATGGTGGCCGAGGGAGGGCTGCCCCGCTATTTCTTTCTATCCCTTCAGCAGAAAGAAGGCGCACTCCTCCTACGATGCCTGCCTTCCACGGATCCGGAGAAAACTCCCGGCGTCAAGAGGCTGATTCTTCGCCTGGGTCTGACCATTTCGGAGCTATTGAGTGCAGGCGTGGAGCCCTGCAACCTTGAGGGAGAGTGGGAGGCTTTCCGGACTTCCTGAGGCTAGCGAAAGAGGGAGCGGAATACCTGCCCCGCGATGGCGGGGTTTTCCTTAAGGCGGCGGATGCTGTAGGCATACCAGTCTGCGCCGAAGGGAATGTAGATTCGCAGGGGCTGTTTCTCCCGAATCAGGCGGTCTTTCAGGTGCTTCTGAACTCCCAGCAGCATCTGGAACTCATAGCGATCCCTTCCGATTTCTTTCTCGCGGATCAACTGCAGGCACTGATCGATCAGTTCTCCATCGTGGGTGGCAATGCCTACATAGCTGCCCAGTTCCCACATCCTCTCGAGAAGCTGGAGAAAGCTCTTCCGGATTTCATCGGCATCCTGAAGGGCTACCTCATGGCTCTCGACATAGATGCCTTTGCAGATCCGGAAGTCTGGGGAAAGGTCAGAGAGTGCCTCGATGTCAGTCATGCTCCTGTAGAGGTAGGCCTGAATGACCACGCCAACCTTGCCATACTCCCCGTGAAGAGTGCGGAACAGGTCCAGAGTGTCATCCGTGCAGGAACTGTCCTCCATGTCGATGCGGATCTTGCTGTCCAGACAGGCCGCCTTGTCCATGATCTTTCGCATATTGGAAAGGCAGAGTTCCGGGTCGATCTTCAGCCCCAGCATGGAGAGCTTGATCGAGACATTGCGGTCGAGGCCCAAGCGGGACTGTTCCTCCAGCAGAGTGAGGTATTCTCTGGTGTAATGCTCCGCCTGTTCCGGCAGAGTTACATCCTCGCCCAGGATGTCCATGGTACTGCGAACGCTCTCTGTACTGAGTTCTGCGGCCAGGGAGGCCGCATCGTCGAGGCAGTCCCCTGCGATGTATCGTGCCGAGAACCTGCGAATAAGGGGACGGGGGAGCAGAGGAAGCAGGGCTGCAATTGTGTGATCCAGAAAAGAGGGCATATCCATCTCCACTGTTTTGCCTGAGCGCTGGCATAGTAGGAATCCCGGAGCCTGGGGTCAAGGGGCTTGCGAATCTGTCCGAAATCTCGCATCTTCCTTCCGTGCTTTCGCTTGCCGGCTTGACAGTCGGGAGTGGGGGTGTTATCCAGATTCGTCCGGGGTCCTTTCGGACTCCCTTGCGTATTCTGTCACTTGCGATCTGAGGAGAGATTTCATGCGGACACTTCGGGGATCCGGAAGCCCATTCCTCGTCTTGTTGCTGTCCCTTGCCTTGACACTGTCCTGTGCGGAACAGCCCAACATTGAATCTCCCTATGACGAAGCCCTGATCATGGAATCCTTGGAAATTACTCCGGGGATGGATTCGGGCTCTCCCCTTCCCATGCAGGTCTCCGGGAACATCCTCAGCATGGCTTTTTCCAGTACTTTCAACGGAACCGGGGACATCTACTCACTGGAGCTTTACGATTTCGATGAAGACGGCTACTACGAGTCCTATCCGGTGACCCAGTATTTCCCCAACGAGTTTGATTCCACTCTCGTGATCACCGTGCCCAATGCTGTGCAGTTTACCGAGATCGGGCATTACGAATCATCAGAAAATGGTGCCAGCCATCCCAGCTACCCCGGGGGAGTGTACTTCGCGGGTCCTCGGCAGTTGGCCTACGATTCCCTGAACGACCGCATTTTCTACTCCATGGGATTTACCAAGCTGAGCCAGATTGCTTCCACGACAAGCCCCCTCTCCGGCAGTGAATACGACCCTCCCCTCGACGAGGTTTACAACTCCGGCGCAGGGCGTCCTCCGAACTGGCAGTACTGGTACACGAAGAAGAATGTGGCGGAATCGGACACTCTTCCCGTGGAATGGGGTTTCACGGGCGGGAATTACGCAACGGTTTCCATTGCGGACGACTTTGGCCAGCAGTGGCTTGCCTTTGCCGACACCACTCTCGAACACTACGACCGCGACTGGGACGTCGCGAAGGGCGAAGACCCGATCGGTTCTATTGAAAGCCAGGACGGGGGTTCGGATGACGGTGCCCCTGGCTACCTGGGCGTAGATGACGACAATGACGGCCTGGCGGATTTTCAGGATCCGGAAGTTTCCGTCATGCAGGATCCAGACCCCGCAGAGGGTAGCGCGGGCTGGAACATGCGAAACTACATTGCAGCCCATGACGACGATGAAGACGGGCTCATGGATGAAGATCCCAATGACGGTCTCGACAATGATGGAGATGGCGAGATCGATGAGGACAATCCCGGGGACTGGAACGATGACGATTGGCCCGGGACCTATCAGGATGACGATGGGGACGGCCTCGCAAACTTTGAGGACAGAGAAGTCCGGCACGCGCAACTGCGGGCCTCTCTTTCCAGTGGCTATGTGCCTGCCGACGATGATGACGAAGACGGCATCTCCGATGAGGATGCCGACATCAAAAGCGACGGGCTCTGGATTGTAAAATTGAATGTGAACGGGTTGCCTGACGCAGGCCAGTTGCCTCGCGCTCTCACGGATGATGGGGGACGCCAGCCTTTTTTCAACCCGGTCAATGAGGAAGAATTGCTCTATGTCGATGGCGGAGATCTTTTCCGCCTGAACCTTGCATTTGAGGGGGATTCGGTCACCGTCGCAGAACGCGTTCAACTGACCGACACCTCTGAACTGGAAAGCTACCCGTCCTATTCAGCGGACGGGAGCAGGATTGTCTACAGTTCGGGCTTCTACGGAAGCTCTGACTTGTGGATCATGGACGCTGACGGTGGAAACCCATGGAGGGTGACCAACAATCCGGGGCAGGAACTGTTTCCGCGCTTTACGCCAAGCGGAATGCAGATCCTCTATGAGGCTTGGACCTGGCCCGACGGCGAACGAAGAATCCTGCTGACTCTGGAGGAACTCTCTCCCTAGACGCTTTCCGCTTTTCTTCCCTTGATCGCATCCCTTCGGGATGGGCTGGCTCCCTGCGTGTGGAAACACGAAATGGGGATTCATGCAAAAGGAAATATTCGTCAATGTAACTTCGGCGCAGCTGCGCATTGCTATTCGCGAACAGGGGGAACTCGTGGAGTTTCTCGTGGAGCGACCGGATGATGCGCGCACTGTCGGCAGTATCTTCAAGGGCACCGTCAAGGCGGTCTTACCCGGAATCCAGGCCGCATTCGTGGATATTGGCATGGAGAAGGCCGGTTTTCTCCACGTATCCGATCTTGCGGAAGGGGATTCCCTCCTTCAGGAAATCGAGGGTGAGGGCGATGCCCACACCGGCGGCCGTCGCCGGCGTCGCGATTCCTCACAGTTCCCTCCCATCGAGTCGCTTCTGAAGAAGGGCGACAAGATCGATGTGCAGGTCACCAAGGAACCGATCAGCACGAAGGGCGCCCGGCTTTCCGCGCAGGTTTCCCTCCCGGGCAAGTTCTGCGTCCTGATGCCGGGTCACGAGTACGTGGGGGTGAGTCGGAAGATTCTCGACCGGAACGAGCGCGGTCGTCTCAAGCGCATCATTCAGAAAGTTACCCCCAAGGGCTATGCAGTGATCGTTCGCACCGCGGGCGAAGGAGTGGAAAGCGCACAGATCGAAGAGGACATCAAGGAACTCGTGCGTGCCTTTCAGAAGATCAAGTCCCAGTCCGGGCGGGCCAAGGCACCGACCTGCATGCACAAGGAAGTTTCCATGACCACGGGGCTGGTTCGCGACCTCTTCAATGAAGATGTCAAGAGACTCCTGATCGATGACGAGAAGGAACATGCCACCCTGGCCAAGTATGTTCGAGGCTACTCTCCCGAACTGGAGAGGCGAGTTCTCTACTACCGGGAACAGGAACCTCTTTTTGACCACTTCGGGATTGAGGCGGAGCTGGAAAAGGCAATGCGCCGGCAAGTCTGGTTGAAGAAGGGCGGTTATCTTCTCTTCGACCACGCGGAAGCTCTTGTAGCCATCGACATCAATACCGGAAAGTATGTTGGGAAAAAGAATCAGGCCGAGACGATCCTGACTACCAACCTCTATGCGGCCCGCGAGATTGCCCGCCAGTTGCGGCTACGGGACATCGGCGGAATCATCGTGATCGACTTCATCGATATGGATCGAGAGAGCGACCGCCAGAAAGTGGCCAACGAACTGCGGAACTGTCTGCGGGCCGACCGTGCGAGATCCAAGATGTACGACATTACGCCTCTGGGCCTGGTGGAGATGAGTCGCAAGAGAGTGCGACCCAGTCTCCTTCACTACTACAATGAAGAATGCTCCTACTGCGGTGGTTCCGGACATATCCTTACGCCGGAGAGCCTCAGCAACAAGATGGAGACCCTTCTGCGCAGAGTTGCCTCCCGGGTGCGGGAGCGGAAGTACATGATTCGTGTAAACCCGGTTCTTGCCTATTATCTGCGGACGCATCGTCTGGAGTTTCTTCAGGAACTGGAGCAGGAATTCCGCGTGGAGCTTCATATTCTCGATGATCCTAGACTTCACCGCGAACATTTCGAGGTGACGGCAATGGAGACCGGAAGGGACCTGATTTCCGCGGTAAGTAGCTGATAATCGGGAGGATGCGAATGAGCATCTTGACAGAAGGTCTCAAATTGACTAGATATATGCCCTTGTGCAAGAAGAAGGAGGACCCACGGTGTACGCTGTGGTAATAGTTGCAGGCAAGCAGTTCAAGGTGAAGCCCGATCAGTTGATCCGGGTTCCCCTGCTGAGCGCCGAAGTCGGTGAAACGGTCGTTTTTGAAGAAGTTCTCTCCCGGGGAGAGGGCTCTGATTTCGAGGCGGGGCAGCCCTACCTTGAAGGCGTTAGCGTCAGTGCCGAAGTCATGGCTCATGGCAAGGGTTCGAAACTTCGGGTCTTCAAGATGAAGCGCCGGAAGAACTATCGCCGGACCATTGGGCACCGGACCTTATACACGGAATTGAAGATCAAGGAAATCAGCTAGGAGTCCCCATGGCACATAAAAAAGGTGTAGGAAGCTCCAAAAACGGACGCGACAGCAATGCCCAGTATCTTGGAGTCAAGCGTTTCTCCGGGCAGGGCGTTTCTGCAGGAAGCGTTCTGGTTCGTCAGCGGGGAACGAAGATTCTCCCCGGCGAGAATGTCGGTCGCGGTCGTGACGATACTCTCTTTGCCCTGGTGGACGGGACCGTAAACTTCTCCCGCAAGGGCAAGGATCGCAGGGTCTGCAATGTGCTCCCCTAGTTTTTCTTCCCCTTCCTTTTTGAATTGCAGGCTCAGTGCCTGCTTTTTTTATGGGGGGATATGTCGCTTCTGGTCGTGATCCCGGCCCGAATGGCATCAAGCCGCTTTCCGGGCAAGATGCTTGCCCCGCTTTCCGGGCGTCCCATGATCCTCCATGTCTGTGAGAGGGCATCCCGGATTCCCGATGTGGATCGTCTTCTCGTGGCGACCGACCATAAGGAGATTCTGCGGGTGGTCGAGGATGCAGGTTTTGCGGCAGTCATGACATCCAGCGAACATCGCAGCGGAAGCGACCGGGTGGCGGAGGCTTCCCGGGGCTGGACCGGCTGGATTTTGAACCTGCAGGGCGATGAACCCCTCTTTGATCCCCGGTCTCTGACACCGCTTCTTCGTGCCATGGAAGAGTCCCCGGAGGCGGAGATCGGAACCCTGGCCTGTCCCCTCGGGGAAGGGGAAAGTAATAATCCCGACCGGGTCAAGGTCTGCTTCGATGAAAAGGGCTTGGCCCTTGATTTCTCCCGACAGTTCGAGAACAGGCGGGGGGAGACTCTTCGCCATATCGGGGTTTATCTCTATCGCCCCGGCGCGCTGGAAAAGTTCATCTCCCTGCCCCCGACGAAGAGGGAATCCTCCGAGAACCTCGAACAACTGAGGGCTCTGGAATCCGGGATGAGGATTCTGGTCGCGACGGTGGAGAACTGGTCTCCGGGAGTGGATCGCCCGGAAGATCTGAAAGTCATTGAAAAAGACCTGGAAGCACTCTAGTCTCTTCGGGTTCCCACAGATAAAAGGAGTTTCCCGTGTCCAAGCAGGGTCGTACGAAGTACATCTTTGTCATGGGGGGCGTTGTCTCCTCTCTCGGCAAGGGGATTGCCGCTTCTTCTCTGGGTCTCTTGCTCAAACGGCAGGGGCTGAATGTGTCTCTCCTGAAGCTCGACCCGTATCTGAATGTGGATCCCGGAACCATGAGTCCTTTCCAGCATGGAGAGGTCTATGTCACGGATGATGGTGCCGAGACGGATCTGGATCTGGGACATTACGAGCGCTTTCTCGATCAGGCCCTGGGCCGGGACAACAATGTTACTGCGGGGCAGATCTACGATTCCATTCTGACCAAGGAGCGACGGGGAGATTTCCTCGGGCGCACGGTGCAGGTTATTCCGCATGTGACCAATGAGATCAAGGGCCGCATTCTGAGAGTGGCCGAACAGGATCCGGAACTCGATGTGCTGATCACAGAGATCGGCGGCACCGTGGGTGACATTGAAGGCCTTCCCTTTCTGGAAGCGATCCGACAGTTCCCCTTCGAGCATGGTCGCGAGAATGTGCTCTACGCCCACCTCACCCTCGTTCCCTGGATCGCGTCGGCAGGGGAAATCAAGACCAAGCCCACGCAGCACAGTGTCAACAAGCTTCGCGAAATCGGCATTCAACCGGATCTTCTGATTTGCAGAAGCGAGCGGCCCCTTGCCCAGGACGTAAAAGACAAGATCGCCCTGTTCTGCAGTGTGCGCTCCGAGGATGTCATCGAGGCACGGGATGTCGAGTCTATCTATGAGGTCCCCCTTCGCCTGCATGCCGAAGGCCTCGACCGTCAGGTCATGGAAAAGCTGGGCAAGGAGTCGAAGGAACCGGATCTTGCTTCCTGGAAGGCAATGGCGCAGGGAATCCTGTCGGCTCCCCGGAAGCTGGAGATTGCCGTGGTCGGCAAGTATGTCAATCACCACGACAGCTACAAGAGTATCATCGAAGCCTTCATTCACGCAGGACAGAGCAATCAGGCACAGGTGAGTGTCCGCTGGGTGGACAGTGAAGCTCTGAACGAAGGCAATGTGGAAGAGAGGCTCGAGGGCGTGGACGGGATTCTGGTTCCCGGGGGCTTCGGGGTTCGGGGCGTGGACGGCAAGATCGAGGCCATTCGCCTGGCGCGAGAGAAGGGCATCCCTTTCCTCGGGATCTGTCTGGGTCTCCAGTCCGCAGTGATCGAGTTTGCCCGAAATGCGGCCGGAATGCCCGGAGCTGACAGCACGGAGTTTTCTCCACAGAGCCCCTCTCCGGTGATCTGCCTGATGGAAGAACAGAAGGGCATTGCCCAGATGGGCGGCACCATGCGGCTGGGAAGTTATCCCTGCGAAATTGCGCCCGGTTCCCTGGCCGAGGTCTGCTACGGCTCCGGACTGATCCACGAGCGTCATCGTCACCGCTATGAGTTCAACAATCTCTTTCGGGAAAAGCTGGAGAAGGCGGGCATGAAACTGTCCGGTCTTTCTCCCGACGGGGAACTGGTGGAGATCGTCGAGATTCCCTCGCATCCCTTTTTCATCTCCGTCCAGTTCCATCCGGAACTGAAGAGCCGTCCGGGGCGCCCTCATCCTCTCTTCCGTGAACTGGTGGCGACCTCGCTTCGCCTCAGCCAGAAGAAGGCGGAAGTTACATGAGCCGCTTTTCCATCGGATCGGCGGAAGTGGGGGGGCGCAGGCCGCTTCTGATCGCCGGGCCCTGCGTGGTCGAGGGACGGCGCATGCTGGAGGACAGCGCTGCTTTTCTGGCAGAGTTGTCCCGTCGCCTGGACTGGCCTCTGGTCTTCAAGGCCAGTTTTCTCAAGGACAATCGACTCTCCGTGGACAGTTTCCGGGGCCTGGATCCCCAGGAAGCTCTGGGAATGATCGGAGAGGTGGCACAGGGTGCGGGGCTTCCCTCGATTACCGATATCCACCAGGTGGAGGATGCCGCCCGGGCGGCCGAAGTCGTGGATGCGCTTCAGATCCCCGCCTTTCTCTGTCGACAGAGTTCTCTTCTGGAGGCCGCAGGCGCGACCGGTTTGCCGGTTAATATCAAAAGGGGTCAGTTTCTTTCGCCCTCGGATCTTCCCTTTTCTGCGGAGAAGGTTCGTCGTGCCGGGAGCGACAGGATTCTGCTCACCGAGCGGGGCAGCAGTTTCGGCTACCGGGACCTGATGGTGGATTTCCGCAGCTTTCCCACCATGCGGCATAGCGGTCATCCGGTTCTCTTTGACCTGACTCACAGCCAGCAGCAGCCCGGCGCAGCGGGAGGTTCCACAGGCGGCAGCCGGGAACATGTTCTTCCCATGGCCCGGGCCGCGCTTGCCATGGGCGTGGACGGCTTCTTCCTGGAAGTTCATCCCGATCCTGAAAATGCGCTTAGTGACTCGACCACTCAACTGGATTTCAAGCAAGCCGAAGAGCTTCTCGAGAATCTGGAAACCCTCGCATCTGCCATGGAGGCGGGAAATGCCCTCCCCTGAACTCCTTTCCTCCCTTCGCAGAATCCGGCTCTTCATCTTTGATGTGGACGGGGTGTTGACCGATGGAAGCCTGAGCAGCCCTCACCTCGGCGGTGGTCGCAAATTCCATGTACACGATGGCTTCGGTTTTTATCTCTCGCGGCAGGCGGGACTGTCCCTGGCCCTTTGTAGCGGCAAGGATGAGCAGGAATTGAGAGACCGGGCAGAAGCTTTGAAGGTGGATTGCATCCGGCTCGGAAGACTGGACAAGGGACAGGCGGTTCGGGAGATTCTGGAGGAAATGAAGGTGTCTCCGGAGGAAGCCATCTTTGTGGGCGATGATCTCTTCGACCTTCCCGGGATGCGGGAAGTGGGTCTGTCGGCCGCTCCGGCCAATGCCCGCCCCGAGCTTCTGGACTTCGTGGACTGGAAGCTGGACTGCTCCGGCGGGAGGGGAGCCGCAAGGGAAGTGATCGAGGCGGTGCTGAAGGCTCAGGATCTGTGGGACGGAGTCTGTGCTCCCTTTCTTGGAGAGGACTCATGAGCGACTCGCAGAAGATTCTCGATGCCGGGCGAGAAGTGATCTCGATCACCGGCGATGCCATTGCCTCCCTGTCCGGGAGACTGGGCGAAGACTTCGTTCAGGCCGTGCAAGCCCTTCATCGCTGTGAAGGGCGTGTCGTGCTGACCGGTCTGGGCAAGTCGGGTCATGTCGGGCGCAAAGTGGCCAGCACTCTCAGTTCCACGGGAACTCCTGCCACCTTTATTCATGCCACCGAGGCAGCCCATGGCGATCTGGGTTTCCTTCGACGGGAAGACCTCTGCATCCTGATTTCAAAGAGCGGGGAGAACGAGGAGCTTGCTTACTGGCTTCCCTTCCTGAAGGGAAAAGGCTGTTTCACGATTGCCCTGAGCGGCAAGATGGATTCCCGTCTTGCCAGGGAAGCGGATCTTGCCCTGGACTGTTCGGTCGAGCAGGAAGCCTGCCCCAATAATCTGGCGCCCAGTTCGAGCAGTACGGCGGCCCTGGTCATGGGCGATGCTCTGGCCATTGCGCTATTGCAACTGCGGGGCTTCAGTTCCGAAGACTTCCTGCGACTTCACCCGGGGGGCATTCTGGGAAAACGGCTCAGCCTGAGAGTCCGGGATCTGATGCACAGTGGGGAGGACCTGCCCTGGGTTACTCCGAAGACCCTGCTTCGAGACGCCCTTCTTGCGATCATTGAGGGAGGGCTGGGCATGGTCTGCCTGCTGGAGGAAGAAGGCGGAGATATCCGGGGTCTTCTCACGGACGGCGACCTCAAGCGGGCTCTTTTGCAGGGTGATACAGCGGAACCACTGGAAGAGGCCGTTGAGAAATATGCAAGTCCCCATCCCCGTTGCACTTCCCCCGATCTTCTGGCCACGGAGGCCCTGACCCTCATGGAAGAACAGAGACCGGGACCCGTCACCGGCCTGGTGGTTCTGGATGAGAAGGGCAAGACTCTGGGACTCATCCATATTCATGATATTCTCCGCGCCGGACTGGGCTAGTTTGCCCTTCCCCGTGCTTTCCCTGCCTTTCTCCTGATTTCTTCTGATTCCCCATAGTTCTGGCATATGGATTGCTTGACAAGCTCTCTCCAAGGGTCTATTATAGCCTTAAGTGAATCATAACTCACTGAAAGAAAACGAGTTGCCTTGTCACTAAAGCCTGTCCACCAGCGTTCCCCCCTTCCCTCTCTCGGGCCAGTTTTCATTGTTTTTCTGGGCATTCTCCTGTCTTTTCTCGCTTGTTCTCGCCGCTCAGAGGAGTCCGGCCTGGATTCCGCGAAGGAGATTCCCCGGGAAATCCTCTGGGATTTCGAGATTGCCGAGAGGGATTCCGGGAGACTTCAGATGACTCTCGCAGGGGAGCAGGCCTGGATTTACGACTCTCGCCCGGAAGTACGGGCTCACGGAATCCGACTCTGCTTCTACGACGAGCAGGGTGTGGCGGGAAGCGTCCTTACTGCGGATTCAGCCAGTCAGGATCGGCGTGACGGCAAGAGCAACGGGACTGCCTATGGAAACGTCAGGATTGTCAGTACTGAAGGATATGTACTGACAAGCTCCGAACTGCACTGGGACCATGTCCGCCGGGAATTCCACACGGATTCCTTCGTAGAAGTCTGGAAAGGGCAAGACTATTACAGTGGCTACGAGATTCGAAGCGACGAGGGTCTGGAGGATGTGACCATTGCCCGGGAGCCCTTCAGCAGGATCGCGGACATGGAAGGAGAGTTTGATGATTGAACGGTCTGAACCCGGGATTCTCAGGGGCGAAGAACTGGTCAAGATTTATGGAAAGCGCAGGGTGGTGGATGGTGTCAGCCTGAGCCTCGGCCCCCGCGAAGTGGTCGGACTTCTGGGGCCAAATGGCGCGGGGAAGACGACGACCTTCTACATGATCGTTGGCATGATTCGCCCTGATGGCGGCCGGGTACTTTTCGGAGAAAATGAAATCCAGTCCATGCCCATGTACCGTCGGGCCCGCCTCGGCATCAGCTACCTCAGCCAGGAGTCTTCGGTGTTCCGTCGAATGACGGTACAGGACAACCTTGATGCCATCCTCGAGTATCTTCCCCTGGAAAAGGAAGAGAGGGAGGAGCGGCGCGAGAGACTGCTGAAGGAACTCAAGGTCTCCCATCTTCGAAAAAGCTACGGGCACCAACTCAGTGGTGGCGAGCGTCGGAGAGTGGAGATCGCAAGAGCGCTGACCACGGAACCCTACTATCTCCTTCTCGATGAGCCTTTCGCTGGGATTGATCCCATTGCGGTGGGAGATGTGCAGGAGATCATCAGTCAGTTGAAAGAAATGGGCCTCGGCATCCTGATCACCGATCACAATGTGAGAGAAACCCTGAGTATCACCGACCGATCCTATGTACTGAGTGAGGGCAGTATCGTCTGCTCCGGTCAGACGGAGGAACTGATCGAAAACGAAGAGGTCCGCGAGGTCTATCTCGGGGAAACCTTCCGTCTCTAGGAGTATTTGATGGAGATGAAGTTCCGGCTCAATATGGGCCTGCACCAGAAGCTGGTCATGACCCCCCGGCTTCAGCAGGCCCTGAAACTTCTACAGCTTCCAACGATGGAGTTGGAGACAGCACTGAAGAACGAGCTTGAAAGCAATCCCATTCTCGAAATCGAGGAAGAGGAGAGCGATCGTTTGCAGGGTGAAAATGAAGGGACCGAGGAACAGGCCGCCGGAAGTAACGAGACCTGGGACGATTTCTTCAACGACGGCCTGGAGATGCAGCACGATCAGCATGAAGATGTCTCCGAAGAGGACTTTATCGAAAAGGCTCCCATCTACCATCAGGATATTGGAGATCATTTGCTCCAGATGCTTCGCATCCACTGCGAGGATGCCCAGATTCTGGAAATCAGCGAGTACATCATCGGCAGTCTGGATGACCGGGGATACTTGACGGTTTCTCTGGAGGAAATCGCTCATGTGTTTCGTGTGAGTGAGGAGGTTGCGGAGAAGGCCCTGGTGCAGGTTCAGTCTCTTGAGCCGGTCGGTATCGGCGCAAGGGACATGTCCGAGTGCCTTCTCCTGCAGTTGAAGGCGCGAGGAGAAGAGAATAGTCTGACGGCCACTCTGGTGCGCGATTACTTTCAGGCCATGCTTCACAAGAAGTTCCCGGAGATTGCCCGAAAGCTGAAGCTCTCCATTAAGGAAGTGCAGGAGGCCGTGTCTCTGGTGGGTGAACTGGATCTCAAGCCCGGCCTCGGTTACTCCAATGAGGATCCTCACTATGTAACGCCGGACCTGATTGTTGATGAGGTGGACGGGGAATATGTTGTCACTCTCAATGACCGTTTCCTGCCCCGCTTGAGGGTCTCCAAGGCCTATCAGGAGGACATGGCGAAGCAGTCCCGGGAGACGAAGGATTTTATTCAGGGAAAAACCAGCGATGCTCAGTGGTTAATCAAGACCATCGAGATGCGGCGAAGCACCATGGTCAAGGTCATGAATGCAATTGTGGAAGAACAGCGGGAGTTTTTCGACAAGGGTCCCCAGGCACTGAACCCGCTGACTCTTCAGCAGGTGGCCACCCGGATCGGCATGCACGAGTCCACGGTGAGCCGGGTAACCAGTCAGAAATATGTTCAGACCCCTCGCGGAACTTATTCCCTGAAGTACTTCTTTTCCAGTTCCCTGAGTACTTCCGGAGGAGAAGAAGTCAGTGCGAAGGCGGCCAAGGACCGGATTCGTGAGATTATCCGGAAAGAAGACAAGGGCAAACCCTACAGCGACCAGAAAATCATGAGCACCTTGCAGGACGAGGGTCTGGTGATTGCCCGGCGAACTGTTGCCAAGTATCGGGAACAGATGGGGGTTCTGCCTGCACGAATGCGCAAGGAGTACTAGCATTCCGACTTGCCGGAATGCCTGCTCGCTGCTAAGATTCCAAGAGAAGGTGATCCTATCCCTTCCCGGAGTGAGATTGATTCAGTCTTGTCAAAAGAACCGTTCCCTGCCCCAGTGGCATTTCTGCGTGGGTTTCCCTGCGCGGTTTTTTTTCACCCTTCCCCGGCCAGGAGGTTACGATGAAAATCTCGATCACTGCTCGCAAAATGGACATGAGCGATTCTCTTCGGGAGTACATTGAAGAGAAGCTGGGGAAACTGGATCGTTATATGGACGGAATTATGGAGGTGCGGGTTCTTCTCAGCTCCGAAAAGCACTGGCAGATTGCAGAAGCCTCTCTTCATGCTCCTCAAGTAGATTTCACGGCCAAGGAAAGCGGCGATGATCTCCACTCCGCCGTGGATGGTCTGTCCGACAAGCTGGAGAGGCAGTTGAGAAAGTACAAGACCCGCATGCTGAACCGAAGGAACCGGAAGACGGTGGCCGCAGGGGTGGGTGGTTTCGAGTCCGGGTCGATCACCATCCTGGGCAGCGGAATGGAAGTGGAGGAGTCTCCCCAGGTAATTCAGGAGAAGATGCTGCATCTGGATCGACTCAGCCCTGCGGAAGCCATCAGCCGGATGGAAGTTCATGGGGATGATTTCTGGGTTTTCAGCAATTCAGAAACCGAACACATGTGCATCGTCTATCGGAGAAAAGACGACAACTATGGGCTGATTCAGCCCGAGGAATAAGAACATGGAAATCGCCAACCAGAGTTTGAAGGTTCGGGAGTTCATTGAAGAGGCGGCCGACAGCCTGGAGATCGAGGTACTAGGGGACGCCCTTGAATCTTCCGTGGATATCACGGTTCCTGAAGTCTCTCGGCCCGGCTTCGTCCTGACCGGTTTTACCGAGAAGTACCAGAGCCATCGGATTCAGGTTCTCGGGGGAGCGGAGTTCTCCTATCTTGAAAGGCTCTCCAGGCAGGAAGTCGAGGCGGCCTTGCAAAACCTCTTTTGCAAGCCGGTTCCCTGTTTCGTCATCACTCGCGGAGAAACTCCCCCCGAGTTTCTTCTGGATCTTGCCAATGAACACGGGATCCCCCTGTTGAGAACTTCTCGCAGGACGACAGACTTCGTCCGGAGTCTGGGGTCCTATCTCGCCGACAGCTTTTCTCCCCGGGGAACCATGCATGGATCCCTCGTGGACGTATACGGTGTGGGTCTCCTCTTCACCGGGCCCAGCGGAATCGGAAAGAGCGAAATTGCCCTGGATCTCGTGGAAAGAGGTCACCGTCTGGCGGCCGATGATGTTGTCCACCTGATCCGCCGGGGCGAGGATGTGGTGATTGGCAGGGGCGACGAGTTCCTTAAACACTTCATGGAACTTCGTGGGATCGGACTGATCGATATCCGCGAGATGTTCGGCATCCGCGCTATCCGCATCCAGAAGCGAGTCGAGGTGGAGGTTCGTCTGGAAATCTGGGAAGAGGGCAAGCACTACGACCGCACCGGACTTGAATACGAAAAGGGTTCCATTCTCGGGGTGGACATTCCCCTGGTTCTGCTCCCGATTTTCCCTGGTAAAAACATCACGGTGATCGCAGAGACCATTGCAATGAACCATATGTTGAAGGTCTATGGCCTGGATCCTGCCGAACGATTCAACCGGCAACTGACCGAGGGAATTGCAAGGCAGGGCAAGGTCCGGACTCTGGAATACCTTCGAAAGGACGAGGAGTGACAGGAGGCAGGGGATGATCTCAGCACTGGTGGTGGCTCACGGTCTGCTGGGACAGGCACTTCAGGACACTCTTTCAGGGATTCTTGGGCCCCTCGAAGGATTCCAGACGATCAGCAATGAGGGACTTTCGGCAGCGGATCTGGAAGCCCGAGTCTCCGAGCTGCTCGATGAAATGGGGGAGGACACTTTCCTCTTTACCGACTACTTCGGGGGATCCTGTGCGAGCGCCTGCCTGGAAAACGCCAGGCGGAGAAAGAACCTGCCGGTGGTAAGCGGCGTGAATCTTCCCATGCTCCTCTATTTTCTTTCGCACCGAAAAGAAATGGAAGCCAGGGATCTGTTGAAAGGCCTTCTCAATCGGGGACAGAATGCTATCCGTGAACTTGAGCCCCCCTCTCTTTGAATCATGATCCTCTATCTTGATGACCGGCTTCTGCATGGACGGATCCTCCGGGGCTGGGAGCGAAAGGACTCAGAAGGTCGAACCGTTCTTGTCTCCGAGCGGCTCGGGGATTCTCTCCAACTTCTTTTTCTGGAAGCCGCCGGCGAGACAGAACTTCTCTTTGTCAATCCGCTTCGGGATGCTGTGCCGGAATATCAGGAGGGCGATTTCTGGCTTTGCGACCACCCCCGAATCCTTTCCCTTCTTCAGAAAGCGGGCAGGAGTCCCCGACAGATGATTCTGATCGGGCTTCGGGAAAAGGAGGGCCGCCGTTTGAGCGAGGATGTGTGCATTAGTGAAGAGAGCGAAGTCCTGATGGGACAAGCTATTCTAGACGGTGTGGAGGTTCTTCTGCAGTCTTTTCCTTCCCTTTCCCCTGAACCCTATCCTCAGAAAGGGGAAAACGGCTTGACTTGAGCCGTTTTCTTCGCAATCTGATAGTCATCCTTTACCTCCAGATCGAGACAGGAGTTTTCCTTGCAAGAGCGAGAACTTGAAATCACCAACGAAAAGGGACTGCACCTTCGTGCAGCCAGTGAACTGGTCAAGCTGACCTCTTCCCTTCCCTGCAAGATTTCCCTGTCCAATGGAGTCATTGAGGTGGATGGCAAGAGCATCCTCGGCGTGGCCGCTCTTGGAGCGGCGCGTGGATCGAAGATCCTGGTTCGCACGACCGGTGAGGGCGAGGAATCATCCATGGAGAAGATCGACGATCTCTTTAAAAGAGGTTTCTACGAGAATGCCCCCTGAAGAACGAAAACCCACGAGCCTGAAAGGGCTCCCGGCTTCTCCCGGGATTTCTCTCGGGCGGGTTCTTCTTCACCAGACGGAAATCCCCACCATTGAGTTTCGCTCCCTGAAGCCCGAAGAAGTCGAAGAGGAAAGTCGACGCTTTTTTGCGGCTCTCCAGAAGGTGGATGACGAAGTCCAGAAAGCACAGGAGCGAGTGGCCGAGTCCCTCGGTGAAGATCATTCCCGGATATTCGAGGCCCATCGGTTCATCCTGAAGGACGAGTTTCTCATCGGCCAGGTTCGGGAGGGCATTGCCGACGGCAAGTGTGCGGAGTGGGCCTGGAGCCGTGCCTGCGAACGGGTCATCCATTCCTTTCGGGATCTGCCCTCGGGGCTTCCCGATCGAAGCGAGGATCTGAAAGACCTGGAGCGAAAGGTCCTCGCCAAGTTGCTCGGACATGGTTCCACCGGATTTCGGGACCTTCACGAGAAGGTGATCATTGTCGCCAGAGATCTCTCTCCTTCGGATACCGTGACCATCGACCGGGACATGGTTCTCGGTTTTGCCATTGAGCGCGGAGGCCCGGCCAGCCATTCGGTGATTCTCGGACGCAGCCTGGGCATTCCCGTGGTGACGGGAGTTGAAGGGCTTCTGGAAAACACCCTTCCCCGGGACGAGATGATCCTCGACGGCCACACGGGGCGCATTGTCATCAATCCTGACAAGGCAGCCCACAGCCGTTTTCAGGAACTGCAGGATGCCTATGCGGCCTGGGGCCGGGAAATGCTCCGTTACAAGGATTTCCCGGCAGAAAGTCGCGACGGCCGCCGCATCGAGCTTCTTGCGAATATTGAGGTTCCCGGGGAAACCAGAGCGGCCAGAGAGCATGGGGCGGGAGGAATCGGTCTTTTCCGCACCGAGTATCTTTTTCTCAGTCGTGATGAGGCTCCAGACGAAGAAGAGCAAGTGGCCGCCTATCGCAGTGTGCTTGAGGACATGGATTCCGACCCGGTCATTATCCGCAGCATGGATCTGGGCGGGGACAAGGTTCCTCACTGGATGCGATTCCCCCGCGAAGAGAATCCTCACATGGGCTGGCGGGGCATCCGCTACTCCCTGGGAGAGGATGAAGCATTCAGGACCCAGCTTCGTGCCGTGCTTCGTGCCGGAGTAAGCGGGAACCTGCGACTAATGTTCCCTATGGTTTCCAGCGTGGAAGAGGTTCGGAGAATCCGGGAGATCCTGCAGGAGGTGCAGGGAGAGCTGGACAGCGAGGGGCTGGACTACGGCAAGGATATTTCTCTGGGCGTGATGGTGGAAACACCGAGTTCGGTGGCCATTGCCCATCTTCTTGCCCGTGAACTGGATTTCCTCAGTATCGGTACTAATGACCTGATCCAGTTTTCTTTGGCCATTGACCGGAACAATCCTCTGGTTTCCAATCTCTATGATCCATTCCATCCTGCGATCCTTCGGCAGATTCGCAGGACGATCAAGGCGGGTCATGGAGAGGGCAATTGGGTAGGGCTTTGCGGCGAGTTGCCCGATGACCCTCTCTTTTTCCTCCTGCTGTTCGGCATGGGGATTGATGAAGTGAGTTGCGCGCCTTACCGGATTCCGGAACTGAAGCGTGTGATTCGACAGATCACCTTCGATCAGGCAAGGCAGGTGGTCAAGGCGGCCTGGGCGGGAAGAACCGCCCTGGAAGTAAGAGAGAACACAAGGGAAGCGGCCTGGGGCTTCTTCCCGGGCCTGAAGGAAATGATGAGGGAAGATGACTCGGAACAGTGATCCCGGCATTCTGGATGATGCTGCAAGAAGAATCGCCGGAGACCCGGAGGGGATGCTCGATCATCTCCGGGATTTCCCGTCCATGCTGCGAGAAGCCCTGGAGCTTCCCCTACAGGATGTACCGCCCCGGCCTGCCCGTTTTCTTGTGGGAGGAATGGGAGGCTCTTCCATTGCTTCGGAAATCCTGGCCGGATTCTGGCGTGCCACCGGAGGGCCGGAACTGATTGCGATTCGTGACTATGCCCTTCCCCCGAGCCGCGAGGGCGATCTTTTTCTTGCCTGTAGTTACTCGGGGAACACGGAAGAAACCCTGTCTCTCTATTCGGAGGCCCGCGACCGGGACCTTCCACGCTTCGGAATGTGCTCGGGGGGAATGCTGGCGGAGAACTTGCGGGAGGATGGTCTTCTGCGATTGCCGGTTCCTGAAGGAAAACCTCCACGGGCCGCCCTTCCCTACATGCTGGGACGACTTCTCCGTCTTTCCGGGGAGTGGGGCTTCGGGCTTTCGCAGGAAGAGATCGTGGATCTTCACGAGTCTTTGTCGAAGACCCTTGATCTCTGTCACCCGGATCGCCCGCTCGTGGGGAATCCCGCCAAGGGAGCCGCAGAACTACTCGGGGAATTTCGACCGGTTCTCGTGGCTCTCAGTCCTGCTTATGAAGCAGTAGCCACCCGTCTTCGCGGGCAGTTTGAAGAAAACGCAAAGAGATCGTCCCTCTCCCGTTCCCTGCCCGAGTTGCATCATAACAGCTGGATTCCCTGGACCGGGGACCCGGATCCTCCGGGCGCGGCGCTCTGGATCGGCGAGAGCGATGCACATTCCCGGACTCTCCTTCGCAGGGAATTGAGCGAGGAGATCCTGAGAGAGAGAAAGCTGCCCGGGATCAACATTCCCTCTTCCGGCCATTTCCTCTTCAGCAGACTGTTGACAAGTGTCCTGTTTGGCGATTTTATAACAGTCTATCATGCACTCATGCGTGGGGAAGAGCCGACCCATGTGCGTCCCCTCTCTGCCATGAAAGAACGCCTGAGTAAAACAGGGACACAGGAATCGTAATGAAAGCCATCATCCCGGCGGCGGGAGTCGGAACCCGGCTTCGACCGCACACCTACAGCACTCCCAAGGCACTCCTGCCCGTGGCAGGACGCCCCGTATTGGCGCACATTCTGGACTCTCTCGTGGGGCTCGGACTGGAGAAAGTGGTTCTTGTGGTGGGCTATCTCGGGGATGAGATTCTCGACTGGGTTCGCAAGAACTACGAACTGGAAGTGGAGTTCGTTCTTCAGGAGAAACGCGAGGGTCTCGGCCACGCCTTTCTCATGGCCATGGAGAAGGCCTCCCTGAGGGAAGGTCCGGCCGTGGGCGTGCTGGGCGATACGATTTTCAAGGCGGATCTTGCACAGTTTCTTTCTCTGGGCTCCCATGCGATGGGGGTCAAGCGGGTGGAGGATCCCCGGCGTTTCGGGGTAGCCGAACTCGAAGGCGGTCGCATCAGCAATCTGGTGGAAAAGCCGGAGCATCCAAAGAGCGATCTGGCTCTTGTCGGTCTTTATTCTTTCAGTGACCTGGCTCCTCTCTATCGAGCATTGTCGGATATTGTGGCTCGCGACCAGCGGACCCGGGGGGAATACCAGTTGACCGATGGCTTGCAGGCCATGATTGATGCGGGCGAGGAACTTCTCCCCTTCGAAATCGAGAACTGGTATGATGTCGGAAAGCCGGAAACCTGGCTCAAGACAAACCGGGTTCTTCTGGAAAGCGCCGCCAAACTTGAGGCGCGGGATGGTGTGGAGATCATTCCTCCGGTCTATCTTCATCCGGACGCCATTGTGGAAGAGAGCAGGATCGGTCCCCATGTCTCTGTGGGTGCCGGATCAAGGGTCATTTCCAGCCGGATCGAGAACTCGGTGATCGACGAGGGTTGCCGAGTGACAGATAGTACATTGTCTGCTTCCCTGCTGGGCGCAAACTGCGAAGTTTCCAGAGCCGAAGGGCAAGTGATTTTGGGAAACGAGTCCGTCTTCATGGGCGGGAAAGAATAGGAGACAAGGTGGCCGAAAGACACCTCTTCACATCCGAGTCTGTAACCGAGGGGCACCCCGACAAGGTTGCGGACCAGATTTCCGATGCAATTCTGGATGCGATTCTTGAGGAAGATCGAAGTGCCCGCGTTGCCTGCGAGACCCTGGTCACCACGGGGACGGCGATTATTGCCGGGGAGATCACGACGAAAGCCTGGGTGGACATTCCAAAGATCGTGCGGGAGACCATTGCGGAGATCGGCTATACGAGTTCCGACATGGGCTTTGACAGCCATACCTGTGCGGTGCTGACCTGCATCGACAAGCAGAGCCCCGACATCAATCAGGGCGTGGACCGAAGTGACGGGAAGCCACAGGGCGCCGGGGATCAGGGCATGATGTTTGGCTATGCCTGCAAGGAGACCCCTGAGTTGATGCCTCTTCCCATCGTCCTGGCTCACCAGCTCACAAAGCGCCTGGCAGACCTCAGAAAGAACGGAGAGCTTCCCATGGCTCGCCCGGACGGGAAAAGCCAGGTGACCGTTGAGTATGAGGGAAACAAGCCCCTGCGAATCGATACCGTGGTTCTGGCTACTCAGCACGACGAAGAATGGGAAGTCGAGAATCTGCGCAGAGAGGTTAAGGAGAAAGTGATCCTCCCTGTTCTCAAGAAAAGTGGATATGACTTTGATGGTTGCAAGTTCCATATCAACGGAACGGACAGCTTCGTCATTGGTGGTCCGATGGGGGACGCCGGACTTACTGGACGGAAGATCATCGTGGATACATACGGCGGGAAGGGCAGCCACGGCGGGGGAGCCTTCAGCGGCAAGGATCCTTCCAAGGTGGATCGCTCGGCTTCCTACATGGCTCGCTACATTGCCAAGAATCTTGTGTCTGCGGATCTTGCCGATGAGGTCGAGGTTCAGTTGGCCTATGGAATTGCTGTGCCGGAGCCGGTCAGCGTGATGGTCGACAGCTTCGGGACTGGAAAAGTGAGCGATGCTTTGCTTCAGGAAGCGGTGCGCAAGGTCTTCGACCTCCGCCCGGCACTGATTATCGAGCATCTGAATCTCCTTTGCCCCCAGTACCGCAAGACTGCGGCCTACGGTCACTTTGGAAGGGAAGATCAGGGCTTCCGCTGGGAAGACACCGACAAGGCAGAAGAACTGAAGCAGGCTCTTGAGGCCGCAATGAGTCAGGGATCCTGATCAGGATTCTGAAAGGAATGGGAATGAAGACGGAAACATTCAAGGTTGCAGATCTTTCCCTGGCCTCGGCAGGGCGAATGAGGGTTGAGTGGGCGGAAAGCCGGATGCCCGTGATGATGAGTCTTCGCGAGAAGTACTCCAAAACCCGCCCCTTTGAGGGACACCTGATCGCAGGTTGCCTTCATGTGACCAAGGAAACGGCGGTTCTGGTGGAAACCCTGATCGCCGCAGGTGCGGAAGTGGCCTGGAGTGGATGCAATCCCCTGTCCACCAATGACGAGGTCGCGGCCGCACTGGCTGCTGCCGATGTGCCCATCTATGCCTGGCATGGAATGAACACGGAAGAGTTCTACTGGGCGATTGACCAGTGCCTCGACGCGAATCCCACCCTCACTCTGGACGACGGGGCGGATCTGATTTTCCGCGCTCACTCCGAGCGTCCGGAACTCTGCTCCCGGGTGCAGGGGGGAACCGAAGAAACCACGACGGGCGTCCACCGGCTTCGCGCCATGGGCGAAGACGGAAAGCTTCTCTATCCTGTCGTGGCAGTGAACGATGCGGAAACCAAGTGGGATTTTGACAATGTCTTCGGGACCGGGCAGTCCAGCATCGACGGCATTCTCCGCGCAACGAGCATCCTGCTTGCCGGCAAGAAGTTTGTAGTCGCCGGTTTCGGCCACTGCGGCCGGGGAGTGGCCATGCGTGCGCGGGGCATGGGGGCCGAAGTGATCGTGACCGAGGTGAAGCCGACCCAGGCTCTGAAGGCCACGCTTGAAGGCTTCCAGGTGATGACCATGGATGAGGCTGCCCGGATCGGTGATGTCTTTATCACTGCAACCGGCATGAAGGACATCATTGTGGGCCATCACTTCGAGTCGATGAAAGACGGCGCGGTGGTTTGCAACACGGGTCACTATGACTGCGAACTGAAGCTGGAAGAACTCTCTGCGCTTGCAGGCGAGGGTCGTGAGATTCGAAAGGACAATGAGGAGTTCCGGCTTCCCTCCGGCAACCGGGTTTATGTTCTGGCCAAGGGCCGCCTGGTCAATCTCGCAGCAGCGGAAGGACATCCTTCCGAGGTCATGGACATGTCTTTTGCCAACCAGTTTATGAGCCTGCTCTGGATGAGTCGCGAAGGCAAGGGCATGGAAGCGCGGGTCTTTGATATTCCCCTTGAACAGGATCGCGAGATAGCGGCCCTGAAGCTAAAGACCATGGGCATTGCAATCGACAAGCTCAGTGATGAGCAGATTGCCTATGCCACGGATTATTCGGCGGGTACCTGATTCCGGAAGCCAGGGGCCTGGCGCCCCGGGCCTTTATCCAGAAAGAGCGAAAGATGACGAAATTCCTCATGGTGGGGATGGGCGGTTTTCTGGGCTCCGTGATGCGTTACGGAGCGGGGCTTGCCGTGCTCAAGCTACCCTGTGCGAATTGCTCGCCTCTGGCAACTCTTCTGGTGAATGCTACGGGATGCCTTCTCATCGGTTTTCTCGGGGGACTTGCGGAACTTCGTGGTTTCTGGGGAATGGAGTGGAAGCTCTTTCTTATGATCGGTTTCCTCGGAGGATTCACCACCTTCTCCGCCTTCGGTCTGGAGTCCTTTGAGATGCTGCGGGAAGGGCAGTGGGCGATGGCTGCCGGAAATGTGTTCCTGCAGGTTTCGATCGGGATCCTTGCCGTCTGGGCTGGTTTTCTTCTCTCTCGCCTTTTCTAGCGGCTTGCCTTCTTCAGGAAGAGAATGCCCAGGGTCAGGAAGATCAGGTTCGGGATCCAGGCAGCCGCCAATGCTGACATGACTCCAGCATGCCCGAGTGCCATTCCGATTCTCAGGAGTGCGATGTAGGAGAGCCCTACGCCCACGGTCCAGCCCACTCCCGCGGCCATGGTGATTCTCCGGTGTCGGGCACTCAAACCGGTGCCGATCAGAAGGATAATCAGATTGGCCAGGGGGTAGCTTCGCTTGATGTGGAGGTCAACTTCCAGGTGGCTTGCATCTTCTCCGGAGCGATTACTGCGTTCAATGTGCTCCCTGAGTTCCTCGTATTGCATGGCATCCGGCTCGCTTTTCTGTTCAAGGAAATCGCGAGGCAGGAGGGCTGGGCCTTCCAGCACTTCCTTCTGGAGGGACAGCATTCTGCCTTCCCCTGATTCCTGCAGCGAGTCCGGTACCTCGGTTATCCTTGCGTCCCGGAGCATCCATTCATCTCCGGTCCAGAAGGCGTGGCGGGCGATGAGAAGCTGGCGAAGGCGGGACTTCTCGAAATCCATGATAGCCAGATTCTGGAAACTCTCCTTCGATGGGTCATACTGCTGGGCCCAGTAAATGCGCCCGTCTTCTCCCCGTCGATAGAGATTGCGAATGCGCTCCCCTGCACGCCGCGGTTTTCGCTGTTTCTTGTCGGCCTTCTCCAGTTCACTGCGGGCATGCATGCTACGGCTGACAACCTGGTCATTGAAAAAGTAGCTGCCAGCACTGAGCAGACTGGTCACAAGAATCAGGGGCAGAAGAATCCGATAGAGTGAGATGCCGGAACTGAAAAGGGCACTCAATTCCCGATCACGGCTCATTCTCCCGAAGGTCCAGAAGGTCGAAAGAAGGACGCAGACAGGGGAAAGAAAGATCATGATCCAGGGGATCTGGAAGAGGTAGAGCTTCGCAATCACCAGTCCGGGTGTCCCCCGGTCGTTATAGCGTGCGATGTTCTCGGAAAAATCAGTGACAAGGAAAAACAGGACAAAGGCCAGAATCGAAAACAGATAGAAGCGAAGGAACTGTTGAATGATATGTCGGTCGAAAACCCGGATCATTTTGACTCCTTCCTCTTCCTCTGCCATTCCTGAAGGCGGGGAAGGAGCGAGAAAGTCCGGCTTTCCCGGTTTGTCCAGTACAGGGTCCAGATTCCCAGAGGAAGAAGGATCATGTTCGGTGTCCAGGTGGCAAGAATCGGGGGAAGGTAGGATCGGTCTGCCAGATTCTCGCCAAGAGCGATCAGTACATAGTAGGCGGAGAAGAGGAGAATGCTGAAGGCCACACCCCATGACTTTCCGCTGCGCCCGGTCTTGATGCCAAGGGGCGCACCCAGAGAGAAGAAGACCAGAACAGCAAAGGGGATCGCGTACTTCTTGTGCCTCTCCACTTCGTAGCGGGAGATCTTCTCCTTTTTGGTCGCGATATTGCGGGCCAGATTTTTCAGCTGCTCTTTTGTATTCTGTTCCAGTCTTTTCATGGAGCGGGCATCGACGGCCTGAGGAGGAGTGTCCAGAAGCGCCAGATTCTTTTCGAGAGCCTCTTCTGCGACCCGCTTCATCTGCACGGTCATCGTGTCCACTTCTGCGCGACCCTTTTCAATCCTCTCCGACAGCATGACGGTGTTCAGCTCCCGGTCGCCCCGCCAACTGCTCTTCTTTCGAATCAGGTCCCTTTCGGAGTCCTCGTGAAGCAATTCCATCTCCTGAAAACGGGTAAGACGAAGCTCCTCCCGGTTTGCCGGGTTGATCTCGAACTGTTCCCCATCTTTCAGGTGCATGCGGAGTTGGCTTCCTTCTGCGGGCAGGATGCGTCCCCACTGTGCAGTAACGACCGAGGTCACTCCTCCCCGGTCCGTTTCAAAGAGGTAGAGGTCCAGAAGGTCACCACTCGGATCTTCCATGCGGCGGGTGTAGAGGGTAAGCCCCGGAATGTCGTCGATGAATCGTCCCGCCTCAATGGCCAGCGAAGGCTTCTTCCTGTGGATATCACTCTGCAGACTCCTTAGCCGGTGATTGCTTTCGGCCATGAGGAAATTGTTGAAGAAGAAGACGAAGATCATCAGGGCCAAGGTCGCGAGAAAGGGACCCAGGATGATTCGGTAAAGGCTGACTCCCCCGGAGCGAAGTGCTGCGATTTCGTTTTCTTCCTCCATCTGGGAAAAGGCAAGCAGGGTGGACGGAAGGACGGACATGGGAATGGTCAGTGCGAGAATGTGTCCCAGACTGAGACCAATCATTTCCAAAACCGTCAAAAAAGGCACATCATGTGCGAGGAAAAGCTCCAGAAGTTGGATGACAATGTTGATCAGGAATAGGAAGGTCAGAACCCCGAGGCTCAAAAAATAGGGAGCCCGGTGGTTTGAAAGGATGTAGCGGTCGCTGATTCGGAACATTTCCTTTTCCTGTAGGAGTTTAGCAGGCAAGCAAGGCTAATTTTCCTTGCAGAATAGGACAAGCTTTTTCACTCTTCGACCTCAGGGAAGAAGAGCGCAGAGAATCGGGCCGCTTTTCTCCGGATCGCCGTGACGTTCTCCCGTCCCACGGAAGGGACGGGTCTGTCCCCCGTGGGGGACGGTTATTGAGAGAGGTTTCATGCAGCAAGCGACAAGAAGGAACCGGCTCCTGCTGCTTCTCCTCTTTCTTCTGTCTGCGGGGAGTCTCGCAGAAGTTCTCCCGCTCCGCGATACTCCCGTCCCCGGTCTGCTGAAGTACTCGGAGCAAAGTCGCTACTTTCCGCTGGATCACCGTGTTCGCGGGCTTCATGATTCTCACTGGCTCGCTTCCGATCTGCGTCTTTCTTCGAAGACGGTCTTTTCCCAAGATGAAATACGGATCCTCTCGGAAAGTTCCTGGGTAATATGGACTCGCCGCCCGAAGATTCTGGAGCAAATCACGAGTTGTTCCCTGAGAGAGGATCCCTGGGGGCTTCAGGGTAGCCGGACTTTCCCCGGCAGCTTGAGCCGGGATCTCATGGATCGCGAGGAGTATCTTCGTCGGAAAATCCGGGATCGCCGGCGCGAAACGATGCTGAAGAAGGCGGCGCAGACGCGGCAGGAACTGGTCGGTCAGGAGAAGCGGGGGAGTTGGGCGGACTTTGATATTCCCATCAAACTGCCTGCGAGTATCGAGAGAGTGGTGGGCCGGGGAGAGAAGAGCAATATCACCGTGACGGGTCGGCAGTCGATTTCCTTCGGAGGAACGTCCACGATCACCAACAAACCTCTGACCGATGAGTCCGGTCGCGGGCAGGATCTCTTTCCACGCCTGGAGATGAAACAGGATCTCTCGATCAAACTCAGTGGAACCGTCGGCGAGAAGGTTCACGTGGAGGTGGAGAGCCATGGGGAGCAATTGAGTTCGAAAGCACAGAATATCCGTCTTCGCTATGAAGGGGAAGACGACGAAGTCATCCAGCTCATCGAAATGGGAGACACCCACCTGACGCTTCCCACGGCGGGACTGATCACCTACAGCGCAAGCAACAAGGGCCTTTTTGGAATCAAGCTGCTCGGCAATCTCGGCAACCTGGAGTTTACGGCCATTGCCAGTAAGCAGGAAAGCGAGATGAGCAGCCGGACCTTCAACAACACGGGTCAGGTGGTTCAGAGTGACTATGTTCTGGATACGCAGTTTCTCGCCAACCAGTTCTTCTACCTCGATCACCCCGGTTCTGCGGAAACCTATTACCACTGGATTGTCGACGAAGCGACTCTGAATGTCTTTCTTGAAGACTTCGTTCCTCCGAGTCCCCAGGGGGAAATCCAGTATGCCGGTTATGCCCTGGTCGACAGTCTGGGTGACGGTCTCGCCGACGGGGGCGAAGGCCACGACCTTTCATTCGGTTCTTTCCGTCTTCTGACCCTGGGAACCGACTACATCCTCCGTCTCGACCCCGAGCAGAACTTCGTCGCTCTGGAACTGAACTACCCGATTCAGGAGAGCGACATCCTTGCCGTCAGCTATGTGGCCCACCATTCAGAGACCGGCGACAGCCTTCATGTGGGAACCGTGGACCTGAGCACGAGCGAGGGCTGGTTCACCGAGAACCCGGATACGCTGGCTCTGGAACTGATCAAGCCGGAGAACTTTCTGCCGGAAAGTCCAACCTGGGACTATATGTTCCGGAATGTTTACAGTCTTGGCGGACGCAATCTGGACTACAACACGCTGGAAGTGGAAGTTCATCGGGTGTCCACAAGACCCGACCCTTCTCACCCCGAAGGCGATACGACTCCCTATCTGAGAATCTTCGGTCTGGACCAGTATTACGGGACGGGAAGTTCCAGCGAAGGGCATGACGGGAAGGTGGACCAGGTCTGGGTAGATGAATCCAGAGGGCTGCTCTTCTTCCCCTACGTCAATCCCTTCGACCCTCCGGAGGAACTCGTTTACGATTGGACCAGTACGGGTGTGGACAGCTTTTTTCTGGCAGAAGAGAGCGATGATCGCAACCCTTACCTCTATGAAATCGGGAGACGGGATCTCCTGAAGGATCCTGCATACAACCGCTACCTGATTCGCTACAGCTCGGCCACGGTTTCCAGCCGCTTCAACCTGAATGCCTTCGACATCATGGAGGGGAGCGAACTGGTCACGCTCGATGGGCAGACTTTGAGCAAGAACACGGATTACCGGATCGATTATTTCTCGGGAGAAGTGGAACTGATCGGAGATGCCGCCAGCCGTCTGACGCCGGACAGCAATATTTCGATCACCTACCAGTACAAGCCGATTTTCGGGGGCGGGAAAAGCAGCCTGGTCGGGCTTCATGGAAACTACCAGTTTGGGAAAAACGGTCGTGTGGCCAGTTCCTGGCTGTATGAAGCTCGTTACAGTGGCTCGCGCAGACCTCGACTGGGGGAAGAATCCACGCGCAATGTGGTCGGAAACCTTCTGGGCAACTACCAGATGGAACCCGAGTTTCTCACTCGTGCCATGAACTATCTGCCGAGAGTGGATACCGATGCGGCGAGTTCGCTGAAGATTTCCGGAGAAATCGCCGTCAGTTTTCCCAATCCGAATGTCGATGATCATGCCTATCTCGATGACATGGAGGGAATCGAGGATGCCGATGACCTGTCCCTGAGCCGCAGTCTCTGGATGGAGGCCAGCGAGCCGGTCGACTGGATTCCCAATATCGGCGGAGCGGATATCCCCGTTCTTCCGGAGAACCGGGCTCAGGCTGCCTACTGGCTTCATCCGCAGCAAACGACCTTCCGCAGGGACTTCAACCTGAGCCTCCCCGATCAGGAGTCTCGCGAAACGGTGGATGTTCTTCGTCTCGAGATTCCGGTGAATCTCAAGCAGGATCAGATTTCCGTCTGGCCTGCCCTGCAGGAAGTAAATGATGCCAATGTCGCACTTGGCGATAGCCTCTGGTGTGGACTCATGCAGGGTTTCAGCGGAGAGGGACTCGATCTCAGTGAAGCAGAGTATCTGGAGATCTGGGTCAACGACTTCCAGCAGGATTCCACTCTCCGCTACGGAACCCTGCACTTCGACATGGGGGATCTCTCGGAAGATTTCTTTGAACCGGAAAAGAACGAGTTCAATACCGAGGACCGAATCAATCGCGGGACCTTCGATGAAATCGACGAGGATACCGGACTCGATGGCAGTTACGACAGCAGTGAAGAGGGCATGGAGAGTCCCTGGGCTGACGAGAACGATCCTGCCGGGGACAACTATGATGCGAGCGTGCAGTCGGAGAGTTATGCCTATTCCTACTTCAAGGTCAACGGGAGGGAGAAGAACCGGCGCCTGGACACCGAAGACCTCGACAAGGACGGGCAACTGGATGTCAAGGACAGCTATTTCACTCTTGCGGTGGATCTGGATGAGACTCCTCTCATCGACATGGTGTCCGTCTACGATGAAGAGACAGCTTCCCTGCCCGAGGCCTCCAAGGCCTGGCGGCTTTATCGTCTGAAACTGACGGATGCGGGGATTCGAAGTGATGGCGCCAGTGAGCCGGACTGGAGCCGGGTCAAGTATTTCCGCTTCTGGGTAGAGGGAATGAACGAACTGGCGGCCAGCGAACCCTTCAATACGCTTGAGATTGCCAGTATCAAGATTGTGGGCAACCGCTGGAAGAATCACGCCATCCAGTCCTCGGAGGACGGGGTTTCCCTGGAGCCGGAGTCCTGGGGGCCCGGCGAGGACTTTCGTGTAGAGGTGGTCAACACCAAGGACAATGCCACCTTCACCTGGCCCTATGAGACGATTATTGACCCCGAGACAGGGCTGCCCGAAAGGGAGCAGGCTCTGAATTTCGTCTATGAAAGGATCCTGCCGGGACATCAGGTGCTGATCCGAAAGGACTACCAGGCTCTGAACCTGCTCGGCTACCGCTCTGTCTCTTTCTATCTGCACCCGGATGATGAAGCTCTGGGGCATGACTTCTTCGTGCGCGCAGCATTTGACAGCCTGAATTACTACGAGTTGCAGCACAGGCCTGACTCTCCGGGATGGAGGGAACTCAACATCAGCATGACCGACTGGACGGACATGAAGCTCTTCAGCGCCGAAGACACGGTGATGAGTGTCGTAGGGGATCTCAATGTTCCCGGTCGGGAGTACATTCTCCGGAAAGTGGGTTCTCCGGATCTCAGTCGGGTCAAGGCCCTCTACTTTGGTATTCGCAATACCTCGGAAACCGAAGAACTCAATGGCGAGGCCTGGATCAATGACATCCGTGTACGGGATGTGCGAAGGGATGTCGGCTATGCGGGGAAGGTCAATGCCTCGGCCAATCTGGCCAATGTCCTGAACATCGGTGCCAACTTCCAGGAGACCGATCCCGAGTTCCGCGGACTGAGAGCGACGCAGGGGTCAGGGCAGAGGAACCGGAACTGGGGAGTCAATGTTTCGACTGATCTTCAGCACTTCCTTCCGCTCTTTGGATACCGGATGCCTGTCAGTGTGAATCGCAGCTTCAGCAGCAGTACTCCGAAGTACGAACCGGGCAGTGATGTGGAGATCACCGATTCCGGGAAGCGAAGGGAAAGTACCTCGGTCACGGAAACCCAGGGCTTCTCGGTGAACCTGAGCCGCAAGCCCTCGCAGAACTGGTTCATGCGTGTCTTTCTGGACAACCTGAAGCTCAATGCTTCTCTCTCCCAGAGAAAGAGCGAGGGACCCTACCGGGTGGATTGGCAGGAAGGGGTCAATCATACGATCTCCTGGCAGGGCAACTTCAAGGAGAGGGAACTTCCCCTGCCTCTGGGAGCCCGTCTGAGGTGGAGCCCCCAGAGTTTGAACCTGTCTTCGAAGACCCGCCGTTCTTCCCAGAAGAACTGGACGGCCATCGGTGAGCGATACAGCCGGAACCCCGATGTGACGAGCGGCAGCATGAACAACAACTTTTCCTTCAACTGGAATCTCTTCCCCTCCCTTCGCGGCAATTTCTCCATGAGTGACAGTCGGGATCTGGAGCATGAACTGGCTCAGCGGGTAGATCTCGGTGGCGTGGAACTCAATCTGGGATTCCAGAAGAGCCAGAGCCAGGGTTTGACGCTCGACTACACTCTTCCCTTCTTTCGGAAGTTCCGCCCCAAGCTCAATTTCAGGAGTTCCTATTCCCAAAGCGTTCCGAGTTTCTCCGGAATCGGGGGGAGCTCTGCCCGTGAAGATGCCCTCAATATCCAGAACACCAACAACCTGAGTACGAACTACAACCTGGATGTGGGGCGCTGGATCCAGAAGGTGACCGGAACAAGCTCCGCTGCCAAGAGCCCATCCCAGAGCATGCCTGCAACGGTGCAGCCGAAGCGCCTTCCATCGCACGTTCTCGTACCCGTGGATCCGCTGCGCGGCCCCGATCCTCGGGCTCTCAAGCGGGTCACGCGTCGCTGGATCGAGGAGCAGGAGGAAGAGTTGGCCCTGACCGAGGCTCCTGCAGACAGCCTCCAGAACTTGAAGGACCCTCTCTACCTTGCCAAAAAGGCCTTTGCCCTGCTGGGAGGGATCAAGCCGATCAAGGTAGATCTGAGCCGGAGACTGGTAAGCAGTTTCAACAATGTGACCGGATCTGCAGATCCTCTCTATCGCCTGGGGTTTATCGAGTCTCCCGGTCTGCCGGGATACGGCAGCGAAGGGGAGTTGCTGGAACTGAAAGAAGCGGACCAGCAGGACGAGACCCGGGACTTCCGGATGTCCAGCGGCATCAACCTCTGGTCAAAGGTGCAGATTTCCACCAATTTCGACTGGTCCCGCACAGACAAGGACAGCCGCTCAAGCCGGAGCATCAACCGGAGGTGGACCTGGCCGAGTTTCAGTGTGGAACTGAGTTCTGTGGAGAAGTGGCCTCTCTGGGGCAATCTCATGGACAGTAGCAGCCTGGGCTTCGGCTTCAAGTCGACACTCACGGAAACGGATAATCTGGGAACCGGTCTGCAGACCCGCAGCGTCGGCAGAGTCTTTACTCCGCACTGGAACATCTCCTGGAAGAACCGCATGAGGAGCAACCTGACGGTCAGCTATCAGTCCACGGAGAACGGGCAGAACACGCAAACGACCCGTAACCGGAATTTCACTGCGGGCGTGGACTTCAACTACAGCCTCAGTTCTTCTTCCGGAAAGCGTTTTCTGGGGCTGACCTGGATGCCGGCCTTCCAGAGCCGGCTGGATATGAGGGCGGCTCTGAAGTACACTCGAGTCAGTAATGTGAGGGTGTCCTCGGATGATTTCACGGAGCCATTGGGGGGAAGCAGCACCTGGAGCTTCTCACCGGGAGCCAACTATCGCTTTTCCGACAAACTGACCGGGGGAGCCACGCTAAACTTCAGCCGCTCCTACTGGGTTTTGACAGGAGAAAAGAAGACCGGCCTGGGACTGACCCTGACCTCGACCCTGATCTTCTAGGAGTCCGATGCGAAAGAGCCCTCTTCCGACACTTCTGCTGGGTCTCCTGATCAGCCTTCCTGCTTTGGCTTTTCCTTCCTTCAATGAGGGTCGTGCCTGGGAGGATCTTCTCGCCCAGTGCGATATGGGGCCTCGCAATCCCGGCTCTCCCGGCCACAAACTCTGCGGGGAGTGGATTGCCCGCTCTCTGGAGGACCTGGGCTACGAGGTGGAGCGACATCGCTTCCAGAAGGCGGACCCCTATGGTCCCGACTCCCTCTCTCTGGTCAATATCAGGGCGAGGATGCCGGGGGCCGATGGCCTCCCGGTTGCCTTTGCGGCTCACTGGGATACCCGTCCCCGTGCGGAGATGGAAAAGGAGAAGGCCAGGAGGAAACTGCCGATTCCCGGAGCCAGTGACGGGGCCAGTGGCGTGGCCGTATTGATGGAACTGGCCCGAATCTGTGCGGAAGTTCCTCCTCCCCTGCCCGTTGAATTTCTCTTCTTTGACGGGGAGGACTATGGCAAGGCCGGGGAGAGAGAGCATTTCCTCCTCGGAAGCCGAACCTTTGTCGAGGATCATCCTTCCTGGACTTGCCGCCTGCTTCTTCTGGTCGATCTGGTGGGGGGAAAGAACCTGAAATTGCCCATGGAAGCCTATTCCCTGGCTGCATTGCCGCAGGAAATGGCTCTCATCTACTCTCTGGCTGCCGAACTGGGGCTTCCCGCCTTTCTTCCCCGGCGAGGAACTGCCGTCTGGGATGATCATGTCCCTTTCCTGGAAAAAGGGATTCCCGCCATCGATCTGGTGGATCTGGAGTATCGCTATTGGCACACTCTGGAGGACCGTCCGGAGAACTGCTCTCCCAATTCCCTCTTGCAGGTGGGAACCCTTTTGCTTGCTCTGCTTTACGAGAGCCTGCCCAGCTGGTAATTTGCCCCTTGCGGGAGTCCCTGAACTTGGCTAAAGTATGCGTGAAGTGGGTGGGAACCCACTTTTTTTCTTGCCCGAGCTGTGAGGGAGCTATGCACGATCAACTGGAAGCATTGATTCATGCCCAGCTTCTGGAAAGCGACTTTGAGCTCTATGACTGGAGAATCGACCGTGGCGGGAGCCGGGGAATGATGCTCCGTATCTACTTGCACGGTGAAAAAGGTCCGGGGCTGGACGATTGTGCCGCCATCAGCCGGAATATCTCGGCGGCCATCGAGGAAGCGGGTCTTCTGGACGGGGGCTATGTTCTGGAGGTTTCTTCTCCGGGCATGGACCGTATCCTGAAGACAGCGCGCCACTTCGAGATTTCGACCGGTGCTCGTGCCTCCCTGAGGCAGCAGGGGGAGAGTGGCGAGATCCGGACTCTGGAAGGCGAGATTCTGGGATTCGAGGACGGTCAGGTTCTTCTGGGACTGAAAAACGGAAACGAGAGGCTTCCCCTGGAGGAAATCCAGGGAGCCCGACTCTTGCCCGATTACTCCTTTCGCAGGAGCAAGAGGGATTCTGATGGAGGAACGCATGAGTGACGGCTTTTTTGACGCACTGGTACAGATCACCCGGGAGAGGAAGGTCGATCGGGAAACTCTGCTGGAGGCCCTGATCTTCAGCCTCCGTTCCGCAGTTCGTCGCAAGCACGGGAGCGAGGCCGAGGTGGATGTGGAGATTTCTCCTGAAAAGGGCGAGATCGAGGTTCATCTGGTCAAGCGCGTGGTCACCGAAGAGGACCTCATCGAGGAGGACCAGGAACTGACCGTGGATGAAGCGGAAGAGTTCGTGGACAACCCCGAGCCCGGTGATGTGATTCGGATTCCCCTGGAAGTTTCGGAATTCGGGAGGAATGCCATCCACATTGCCAAGCAGGTGCTGGTTCAGGGCGTGAAGGATGCGGAGCGGGAGAACATCTTCAACGAATACAGCGGTCGCGTCGGAGAGATCATCACGGGCACGGTTCAGCAGATTGATCGCGGCAGTATCCTGATCAATCTGGGTCGCACCGAAGCCCTCCTGCCCTGGAGAGAACAGATTCGTCGTGAGCGTTTTCATCAGAGCGAAACAATCCGTGGGCTGGTTCTGGAAGTCCATCGGGAGAGCAAGGGTCCGCAGATCATCCTCAGCAGAACTCACCCGGATCTTCTGGCTCGTCTCTTCGAACAGGAAATCCCGGAGGTCTATGAGGGCCTGGTGGAACTGAAGGGGATTGCCCGGGAGCCGGGCTGGAGGAGCAAGGTGGCCGTTCACTCTCATGATGAGAGAGTGGATGCGGTGGGAGCCTGCGTCGGCATGAAGGGTGCCCGTGTCATGGCGATTGTGAAGGAACTCAGCGGTGAGCGCATCGACATTGTTCCCTGGGACGAGGATGTTGCCACCTATGTCTCCAGAGCTCTCTCTCCCGCCCAGGTGTCCGCAATCCGGATTCTGGACTGGGATAATCGCGAGATGCAGGTCATTGTGGAGGATGACCAGCTTTCACTGGCCATCGGCAGGGAAGGGCAGAATGTCCGTCTTGCCGCCCGACTGACCGGGTGGAATCTGGATCTGGTGACCTCCACCATCCTGAAGATTCGGGAGCAGGCGGCAGAGGAGATTCCCTTTGTGCTTTCCGAACTGCCGGGGGTCACGGACAAGCTTCTTGAAGTGATGAAGGAAGCTGGAATCGAAAGCGTGGCGAAGATCGTGAAACTGGGTCCCGATGCCCTGCAGGAACTGCCCGGCGTGGGAGAGGTCAAGGCCCAGGCCCTCTTCGACAATGCTCTTGTCGAGGACGAGAGAATCGTGAAAGCCCGCAAGGATTTCATCGACAAGGAACTCAAGGCCCACGAAGAGCGCGCCCAGGAGGCTCGCGATGCGGAGGAGGCCCAGATTTTCAAAGAGGATGCTTTCTCGGAGGATGAGGAAGAGCCAGCTGAAAGCGAAGAGGTGGATGCTTCCACCCTGACCTTCAGTGAGGTGGATGACTCTGGGGAGGAAGCGGAATCTCAAGAAGAGGCCGCAGCGGATCCCGTCGAAGTGCAGCAGGAAGATGCTCCTTCGGAAGAGGAATCGGTAGAGGCTGCGGAGACGGGATCCGAGTCCGGGGATGCCTGAGGAACCTGGATTGGACAAGTTTCGGGCCGCGCTGCATATGGCCCGCAAAAGCGGATCCCTGCTGATCGGTTTTCGTGCCGTTCGGCAGGCCCTGCACCGGAAACAGTGCAAGTTGCTGGTTTTCGCAGAAGATGCAGGAGAGTCCCTTTTGAGAATGGAAACAGGGGAAGTACCGGTTCTTAGAACCGTGGATCGAAGAACTTTGGGAGCCTGGATGGGGCGGAAGGAAATCTCCGTTCTCGGGCTCACGGATCCGAATCTGGCACAGGCTGTTTCCCGTGCCGGTGAAGGATTGAAAGCGGGAAGAAAGAGGGAGGCCTAAGTGGCGAAGAGAATCTACCAGGTTGCCAAAACCATCGGTGCCAAGGGTGTCGACCTGGTTCACTATCTCAGGGATCAGGGTTTTGATGTCAAGAGCCATATGTCGCCCTGCTCGGACGAGATGATCGAGTCCCTCGGGAAGAAGTACCCGGAGTTTGGCAAGGCTTCCAAGCCTGCCAAGAAGGCGACCAAGAAGGTGGCGAAGAAGGCAAGTAAGAAAACGGCCAAGAAAGTGGCGAAGAAGGTAAGTAAGGTAGCAGCTTCGGAAGAAGAGGAAGCCGCCGTCGCCCTGGAAGAGGTTTCCGAAGAGCCGAAGGCGGAAGAAAAGGAAACACAGAAGCCAACCGAAAAAACGGAGCCGGAGGAGAAATCCGGGGAAAGCAGTAAAGAGGAAAGCACTCCGGAGGTGGAGGAAAAGAAAGATAAGCCACGAGTGATTCGCTATGCGCCGGGCTTCGGCCCGGGGAGCCGTTCCCAGCGTCCCCAGCGTCCAGCTGCAGAGTCCAGCGGTGGGCAGGAAAAACGTCAGGGCCAGGATCTCCTGACCGGCTTCAAGTTCAAGTCCCAGGGTGGCCGAGGCGGCCCGGGAGTCCGCGGCAATGTTAGCAGTGCAAGAGGAACCGCCGGTGCTTTTGGCAGTGGCCCCAGCCGCCGGAAGAAAAGGAAGAAGCGCGGAACCTCCGGTCTCGCTGAACAGGAAATCGCCAAGAGCGTTCGCCAGGCCATGGCCGATACGGGAGGAAAGACCCGGAAGAGGCGCAAAGGATCGGAGGGAGAAGAGGGTGAAGAGGTGCTGGAAGCCAACACTCCTCTCAAGGTTCTTCCTCTTTCCACGCTCTTTGAACTTGCCCAGGCCATGGACGTGCCGGAAACCGATGTGATCGCCAGTTGTCTGCAAAACGGGATGATGGTGACAATCAACCAGAGACTGGAAAAGGAAGATATCGAGTTGATCGCCGCTGAATATAGCTTCGATGTCGAGTTCCTTAGCGAGTACGGGGAAGAGAAGGCAGAAGAAGTGGTGGAGGTGGATGAGTCCGATCTCTCCTCTCGTCCTCCCATTGTTACCGTCATGGGTCATGTCGACCACGGAAAGACGAAACTTCTCGACTACATCCGAAAGGCAAATGTGGTTGCCCGTGAGGCGGGCGCGATTACGCAGCACATTGGTGCCTACTCCGTGAAACTACCGGGCGGGAGTGTTACCTTCCTGGACACTCCGGGGCACGAAGCCTTCAGTGCCATGCGCGCGAGGGGAACCTCCGTTACCGATATTGTGATTCTGGTGGTTGCGGCCAATGATAGCGTGATGCCCCAGACTGTGGAGGCCATTGACCATGCGAAGGCCGCGGGAGTTCCGATCATCGTGGCTGTGAACAAGATCGACCTGCCGGATGCAAACCCCGATCGGGTGAAGCAGGATCTCCTTCAGCACGGAATCACGGTGGAAGATTTCGGGGGAGATATCCCGGCGGTTCCCATCTCTGCCAAGCAGGGAATCGATGTCGACAAGCTTCTGGAAATCGTTCTTCTGCAGGCGGAGATGCTCGAACTGAAGGGCGCTCCCTCTCTTTCTGTGAAGGGAACGGTGGTCGAGGCGAAGAAAGATCCCGGTCGAGGAGTTCTCTTTACGGTTCTCGTCCAGCAGGGCACCCTGAATGTTGGTGACTTCTTTGCCGTAGGACAGCACTTCGGTGCGGTTCGGGCTATGGTCAACGAATGGGGTGACAAGGTGACTTCGGTTGGTCCCGGGATGCCCGTGGAAGTCATGGGTTCGGGCGGCGTGCCGGAGCCTGGAGACAGTTTCATGGAACTGGATACCGAGCAGGAAGCCCGCGAGATTTCCCTGAAGCGACAGCAGCTGAAGCGGGAGCAGGAAATTCGTTACAAGAGGCTCCTTACTCTCGACCAGCTCTACACCCAGATCCAGCAGGGAGAAGTCCACGAACTCAAACTGGTTCTCAAGGGCGATGTGGGAGGCTCGGTGGAGGCCATGGCAGACAGTCTCCAGAAACTGAGCACCGAGGAAGTCAAAGTGGTCGTGGTCCACAAGTCCGTGGGCACGATCAATGAGAGTGATGTTCTTCTGGCCGCTGCCAGTAATGCGATTGTCATCGGTTTCCATGTTCGTCCCCAGAGTCAGGCCCGCGATCTGGCCAAGCGCGAAGGCGTGGATGTCCGCACCTATGACATCATTTACGAGGCAGTGGACGCTGTCAGAAATGCCATGGAAGGCATGCTTACGCCTGACCAGGTGGAGAAGGTGACGGGAATGGCCGAGGTTAGGGAACTCTTCCGGGTTCCCAAGATTGGTGTCATTGCCGGTTGCCTTGTGAAGGAAGGCACCGTTGAGCGAAACAACCAGATCAGGATCATTCGCGACGGCATCGTCATAGGGACTCGAAGAATTTCCAGCCTGAAGCGATTCAAGGAAGATGTCCGCTCGGTAGAAAGCGGATTCGAATGTGGAATCGGTTTGGTGGACTTCCAGGATCTCAAGGTGGGTGACCAGTTGGAGTCCTTCCTGACCGAAGAGGTTGCCCGCAAACTCTAGTCGGGAGGGTCCTTGAGGGTTCTCGTCCTGAGGCTTCATTTGCGTCTGCCAGGATGCCGGAGCCTGAAGCAGAGACGAAGTATTCTGGAGTCGCTCAAGAACCGGCTTCGTCGCGATCTGAATCTATCGGTTTCCGAGGTCGAGCCTCGCGACATCCCCGATCGCACAACCTTGGGCGTGGCTTCCGTGGTGGATCACCGAGCTTCAGGAGATTCCCAGAGAACTAAAATCCGAGCTCTTCTGGAACGCGAAAGACGCGTCCAGATTCTCGAGGAAGAATGTGAGTACTGCTAGCATGTCGGGACACTATCGACAGAGACTTGAACACATGATCCAGAAGGCTCTGAGCGATCTCCTGCTCAATGAGGTTCGGGATCCAAGGGTGGAAGGCGTGGTCTTCACTTCCGTGGAGATGAACCGCGATCTTTCCGTGGCCAAGGTCTTCTATATGCCCCCGGTGGGGGAAGACCCCTATGAAGTTACTCGAGGACTTCACAAGAGTGCAGGCTTTCTGCGCGGCGCGGTTGGACGTGCTCTGGGACTTCGGGAGGCTCCCGAGATCCGCTTCCAGATGGATGAAAGTCTCGACCGGGTAAACCGGCTTGAGGAATTGCTGGACGAAGAAGGGGAGTAAGCCCGTGGAAAGGGTCTTCCTCATCGACAAGCCCGAGGGTCCCAGCAGCCATGATCTGGTGGACAGGGTTCGGCGTTCTCTCGGCATTCGAAGGGTCGGGCACACGGGCACCCTGGATCCCTTTGCCTCCGGACTTCTTCTCGTCCTGACCGGGAAGGCCACCCGCCTTGCCGAAGTTTTCCGCGAACATGACAAGCGTTATCAGGGAACGGTTTGCTTCGGCTCCTCCACGGAAACCGATGACCGCGAAGGGGCTGTGCTCGAGTCTCTCGAGGATTTCACAGTCGACCGGGATGCTCTCCATGAGTCAATTCTGGATCTTGCAAGCCGGAAGGAACAGCGGGTTCCCCTGTACTCCGCCATCAAGATCGACGGGGTTCCTCTCTATAAAAGAGTGCGTAGGGGCGAAAAGCCGGAAGCCCCGGTGCGTCCGGTACTGATTCACGACATTCGTCTTCTGGAGCAAAGGGAGAGGGAAGTCGATCTGGAAGTCCATTGCGCTTCGGGAACCTATATCCGTTCGCTGGCCCGTGATCTGGGAGAGATTCTGGGGATTCCTTCACATCTGTCTTCCCTGCGCAGAAATGCTGCGGGTCCCTTTAGCGTGAAGGATGCGGTTTCCATCGAGAGTATCGAGGAGTCAGGGTTTGAGGCGGGCCTTCCTCTCGGGCTTGCCTTTGCGAGTTTACCCTCGGCCCGTGTTTCCGGGGACTTCCTGCCGCGCTTTCTGCATGGGGAACAACCTCGAGCAGAGCAGCTTCAAATGGAATCTCCCCTGCCAGAGCCGGGCACATGGATGCGTTTTTTGGGAGAGGGAGATGCCCTTCTCGCTCTCGGGCGAGTGGAGATGAGGGAAGAGGGTCCGGCCCTGCGTCTTCGTAGAATGCTGGAGGCCTGAGGTGATGATCTATCGGGATCCTGCAGAAGTTCCCGGAGGACAGAGCCGTTCGGTAGCGGTGGGGGTCTTTGATGGCATCCACCGGGGGCATGCGAAGATCCTGGACCAGCTCAAACTTCGGAAGGATGAGGAGTCATTGGACACTTCGCTGGTTCTCAGCTTTGATCCCCATCCTCTTGCGGTGACTCGCCCGGAGCAGTCTCCTTCCCTGATCTGCACTCCTGAGGAGCGATGTCTGGAAATCGGACGACGTGGGATTGATGAAATTCTGCTTCTGCCCTTCAGTCCTGAGTGGGCCGCCCTGCCCTTTGAACAGTTTTGCGCGGAAGTTCTGTCTTCCGCACTCGGAACCCAAAGTCTGGTGATCGGGGAGGACTTTCGAATGGGCCGCGACCGTGAAGGAGGCATTGAGGAGCTCCGGAAGGAAGGTGCTTTGCGAGGCTTTTCCGTGGAGGTGATACCTCCCTGTCTTCATGAGGGGCAGGTGATCAGCAGTACCCGCATTCGAAGGGATCTTCGGGAAGGGCGGCTGGAGGAAGTTGCAGCCCAACTGGGTCGGCCCTGGAGATTGAGCGGCCGTGTCGTTCGGGGTGCCGGCAAGGGAAGGGAACTTGGATTTCCCACGGCAAACCTCGATGCCTTTCTGCCGGAAAAACTGCTTCCTCCTCCCGGAGTCTACCGGGTGGAGGCGAGACTCGAGGATGCGGCCTTTCCGGGCCTCATGAATCTCGGCTGGGCTCCCACGCTGAGGGATTCCTTTGTGGCGGAAGTCCATCTGCTGGACTTTCACCGGGATCTTCTGGGAGAGGTCTTGGAACTGGATATATTTCAACGAATTAGAGATGAACAACGCTTTCCGGATCTGGCCTCTCTGGTTCGGCAGATCGAGGAAGATGTCAGAAATCTGAGACGGTTTCTCGGACGGAATTCCTGATAAAAACCCGTAAAGACTTCAGCTCAGACCCTTTACAGCCGAAAGGGACTGTGTTAGCTTGCTGTCCTGTTGGTGGGTGAAATCGCCTGCCGCCATCGTGTCAGCTCAACCCTCCTGGAGGTATCGACGATGGCACTTGAGCCGAATGCTAAAAAAAGCATCATTGATAAGTATCGACTTCACACCGAGGATTCCGGTTCTGCGGAAGTGCAGATTGCGCTTCTGACGGAACGGATCAGCCAGTTGACGGAACACTTCAAGGTTCACGCGAAGGATCATCATTCCCGTCGCGGACTCATGAAGCTGGTCGGCCGACGCCGCCGGCTTCTTGATTACCTGAAGAAGAACAAGCTTGATGTTTACCGTCAGTTGATCAAGGACCTCGGCCTGCGAAGGTAAGTCGGCAGGAAATGAATTGGGGGGGAAGGTCCCCTCCACCCGAAGGGAGAGTCCCTTCTCATTCCCGCCCATGGCCCATCCGGGCCACGGAGGTAATTCATGCATTCTAGAGTCAGTCTCGAACTGTCAGGGCAGGAGTATGTCCTGGAAACCGGGAAGATCGCCCGTCAGGCGTCCGGTTCCGTTCTCGTTCGCCAGGGCGACACCCTGGTCCTTGTAACCGCTGTTGTCGGTCGGGAAGATCCCGAGCGCGGCTGGTTTCCCCTGATGGTCGAGTACCGGGAAAAGTACTATGCGGCCGGGAAGATTCCTGGAGGGTTTTTCAAGCGTGAGGCACGCCCCACGGAAAAGGAAACCCTGACCAGTCGACTGGTGGACCGTCCCATCCGTCCTCTATTTCCCGACGGTTTCATGAACGAGGTCCAGGTAGTGGCCTTTGTTCTCAGTTATGACGGAGTCAATGAGCCGGATACTCTGGCGATCACTGGTGCCAGCACGGCACTGAACCTCTCGTCGATCCCCTTCGGGGATGTGATTTCCGGTGTGAGGGTTTCCCGGGTGGATGGCAGTTTCAAGGCCAACCCCACGACCGACGAATCTCTTGACAGCGATATCAACATCGTTGTGGCCGGAAGTGACACTTCCATCATGATGGTGGAAGGAAGCGCAAAAGAGGTCTCCGAAGAAGACATGATCGCGGCCATCGAGTTCGCACATGAGAACGTCCGGAGAATGAACGCCCTGCAAAGGGAACTCTTTGAAAAGGCCGATGGCAAAGAGAAGCTCTCTTTCTCTCCGCCGGAAATGCCTGAAGGAATCGCCGAAGCCGTGGAGAACAGCTACGGCGAGGAACTCGATCGTCTTGGTCGCAATGACCACAAGAAGCAGCGGGAAGCAGATCTTCACTCACTCAAGGCGAAGGTTCTCGAGGAGCAGGCCGAAGCTTTTCCGGAGCAGGAGAAGTGGCTTGGCAAGGCCTTCTCTCATCTTGAGAAAAAGCTCATGCGCAAGATGATCCTCGATGAGGAACTGCGGGCCGATGGCCGAAAGCTCGAAGAGGTCCGTGCGATCAGTGTCGAGTTGGGCTACCTGCCCCGCGCTCACGGTTCTGCTCTCTTTACCCGTGGTGAAACCCAGGCGCTGGTCGCTCTGACTCTGGGTACTTCCCGCGACGAGCAGCGAATCGACAGCATTGAGGGCGAGTACTTCAAGCGTTTCATGCTTCATTACAACTTCCCCGGATTCAGTGTGGGCGAAACGGGCCGCTTTTTCACCAGTCGCCGTGAGATTGGTCACGGTAACCTGGCCGAGCGTGCCCTGAGCAATCATGTTCCCGGCGAAGATGTCTTTCCTTACACCCTGAGGATTGTCAGTGACATCACCGAGTCGAATGGTTCGAGTTCCATGGCCTCGGTCTGCGGTGGCAGTCTTGCCATGATGGACGGTGGAGTTCCTCTGGAAAACCATGTGGCTGGTGTTGCCATGGGCCTGATCACCGACGGGGAGCGCTATCGCATCCTGACGGACATTCAGGGACTCGAGGATCACCTCGGAGACATGGACTTCAAGGTTACGGGAAGCGCGAAGGGAATCACAGCCTTCCAGCTGGACACCAAGATCGAGGGTCTTCCCCGCGAGATCATGGCGCAGGCACTGGAGCAGGCCCGGACGGCCAGAGCGCATATTCTGGATGTGATGAATGAGGCGATTGACAAGTCTCGTGAAAGCCTGAGTCCCTATGCACCGAAGATCACTTCGATCAGCATTCCTACGGACAAGATTCGGGACATCATCGGCAAGGGTGGTGCGACCATTCGCCGAATCCAGGATGAGACCGGAGCATCGCTGGAAGTCGAAGACGACGGAACAGTCAAGATCGCTGCGGTCGACCAGGAGAGTGGCGATGCGGCTCTTGACTGGGTTCGGATGCTGACGGCTGATGCCGAAGTCGGAAAGGTCTACGAAGGCAAGGTGAAGGACATCGTCAAGTTCGGTGCCTTTGTGGAGATCCTTCCCGGCAAGGAAGGACTGCTGCACATTTCTGAAGTGGATACACGTCGGATCGACAGGGTGGAAGATGTTCTGCAGGTCGGCGACGCTGTTCAGGTGAAGGTTCTGGAAGTGGACTCTTCCGGCAAGATTCGTCTGAGCCGGAAGGCTCTTCTTCAGGAGGCGGCAGAAAGCCGGTAGTATGAATCCCAAGCTTTATGCGATTCAGGAAGACAGAAAGAAAGTGGCCCTCCCCGGGGGGGCCACTTTGCTTAGCCAGACCCTGCCTTCAGCTCTCTCGGTTTCGATGGGAGTCTGGATTCGCAGTGGCAGCCGGCATGAGGAAGGCCGCCTCCAGGGGATCAGCCATTTCCTGGAGCACATGGTCTTCAAGGGGAGCCGAAATCGCAGTGCTTTCGAAATCGCGTCCTGCCTGGATCGTCTGGGGGGGCAGTTGGACGCTTTCACTTCAAAAGAGAGCACCTGTTTCAGCGCGAGAGTTCTGGCGGAACATTTCGATACGGCGATCGATCTTCTATCGGATCTCCTGCATAACGCTCTTCTGGAGCCGGAGATGCTGGAGCTGGAAAAAATGGTGGTCGTCGAGGAGATTCGCGGTGTCACTGATGATCCCAATGACTGGATCCATGACCTTGCAAGCGAGGAGATCTTTGGCGAGCACCCCTTGGCCCAGCCGATTCTTGGGAACGAGGAATCCGTCCTCTCGTTTAGCGCCGAAGATGTCCGGCAGTGGATGAAGAAGCGCTACAGTGCGGACCGGCTAGTGATCGCCGTTGCGGGGCCTCTTACTCACGAGGAGGTCTTCTCCCGGGTTCAGGATCATTTTCCCCGGACCGCAGCAGGCGATGTGGATCGGGACTTCCCTTCCCCTTCGAAACCGCACAAGTCATTTCGGCATGTTTCCCGGGATCTGAAGCAACAGCATCTCTGGCTGGGGAGGCGAGGTATGAGCTTTCATGATCCCCGCCGCTATGGGATGTTCCTGCTTTCCACGATTCTCGGTGGGAGCATGAGCAGTCGCCTTTTTCAGGAGATTCGCGAGAGATCCGGGCTTGCATATTCAGTCTACAGCCATGCAGACTTTGCTTCAGATACGGGCACTCTGGGAACTTCAATGGCTGTATCTCCAAAACGCAGGAAGGAAGCTCTGGGGAGAACTCTGGATGAATTCCAAAAGCTGGCACGGGAGGGTTGCGGAGAGCAGGAACTGGAGGACGCCAAGGCGCAGTTGAAGGGAAGCCTGCTTCTGTCCATGGAGAGTATCCCTGGTCGCATGGCCCGCCTTGCAAGGAATGAACTCAGTTACGGGAGATTTCTTGAGTTGGAAGAGATCGTGGAGGGAGTGGACTCCGTACAGGCAGGAACACTTCAGGAACTGGCGGAAGAGTTTCTGGATCCCGAGTCCCTCTCTCTGGTGTCCATCGGTCCCAATGAAGAGAGGAGTCCATTCTGATGGGAGACATGCCTCTGGCAAGTGACGCCAGCTCTCTTCTTTTGGACCGGGACATCATCTCCAACCCTGAAACACTTCAAGTCTGGAAGCGGACACTGGAGACTGACCACAGAGAGCGCTGTCTCTTTCTCCCGGGAGAGGTTCCCGACCAGGTAAGAAGAGACACATTCTTCCACAGGATCTTCTCAGGCTCATCACTGGATGAAGGGCGACCTCTTCTGGCGGCACTTCATGCGGAGGGCAAGCTGGGTTCCACCCTTTTTGTTTCCCGTCATGGAGGTAGAACCTCATGGGCGAGAAAGCTGGGAGTACCCGTTCTGGATCCGGGAGAAGGTCTGAATGTTGAGAAAGTTCTCGCACCCTCTCTTGTGGTGAAGGACGCGATCTCTCTTCTCCTTCACATGAAACGCAAGCGGGAGGATCGACCATTCCTCACCGCGGTCAACGGAATTCGGCATTCAGGCAAAACTCGTTTCTGTGAAGATCTGTCTGTCGTTTTGACCTCACTGGGATTTGACCCCGTCCATATTTCTCTCCGTGATTTTACGGCGGCGAGAAAGCAGCGCAGGGATCGCAGCTATCCGCCGGCCGAAAGATACTATCGAAAACGATTCGACCTTGACCGCCTTCGCGAGCAAGTTCTCCTTCCCTTGCAGGGAGGGACATCCCGCTCCCTCAGTTATGATGTCTTCAATCCGGATCGGGAGCGACACGAAGGGAAGCGTCATCTGGAACTTGGTTCACGAAGTATTCTTCTTCTCGATGGTCCCTTTCTCTTTCAGGAAGATGTCTTTGCTTTCTTCGACTATCGCATCTATCTCATCGCAGATTTCGAAACATCCCTGGAAAGGGAACTCGAAGGACTCGAAGGAAGGAAAAGAGAGAAGTGCGAGAGAGCCTTTAAAGACAGGGATCTCGCGGCCCAGGCACTTTACCTTGGACAGGAATTTCCCTGGACTCGCGCGCACTTGACGATTCGCGACTACCCGTCCAGGCAAGTGAAAATTGAAAACCGTTCCCGGGAACTTGCTTCTCCAGTGAATGAAAGCTGAAGAGCGGTTTCAAAAAAAACGCAATACAGGGAAAAACTTCTTTACAAGTTTTTCAGTCTTTCGTTACTCATTCCATTGAAGCAGGATCGATTCCTCTTCATGTGTTTGATTACCTAGTCAGGAGGATAGGCAATGCCGAAGAAGAAGGTTGTCAAGAAGGCTGCCAAGAGGAAGGCCGTGAAGAAGAAGACGGTCCGCAAAGTCGCGAAGAAGAAGACCGCGAAGAAGGCTGCCAAGAAGAAGGTTGTCAAGAAGGCCGCCAAGAAAAAGGCGACCAAGAAGAAGGTCGTGAAGAAGGCTGCCAAGAAGAAGACCGCGAAGAAGGCTGCCAAGAAAAAGGCGACCAAGAAGAAGGTCGTGAAGAAGGCCGCCAAGAAGAAGACCGCGAAAAAGGCTGCCAAGAAAAAGGCGACCAAGAAGAAGGTCGTGAAGAAGGCTGCCAAGAAGAAGACCGCGAGAAAGGCCGCCAAGAAAAAGGCGACCAAGAAGAAGGTCGTGAAGAAGGCCGCCAAGAGGAAGGCTGCGAAAAAGAAGCCGGCCAAGAAAAAGGCGACCAAGAAGAAGGCCGCCAAGAAGGCCCGCAAAAAGTAGCTGATTTCTCGCTGGGGGGAGGATTCGTCCTCCCCTCTTTTTTTTGCTCCTGACTCTTCTTTTCCTTCTGCTATTGAAAAGTCATTCCCCTCTGATACAATCCCTGCTTCGAAAGCAATGGTTCTTGGGCTTTCTGTTTTGAGACTCTGGGAGAGAACATGCACGAAGTGAGAATCGCCGAGCTTGCAAACCATGACGGGGAACGGGTGAGAATCCGGGGCTGGCTCTATGGGAAGCGGGGGAGCAAGAAACTCCAGTTTCTTCAGGTGAGAGATGGCAGCGGGATTCTCCAGTCCATTGTTTCCCTGAATGACATCGGAGAGGAAGTCTTCTCTCTGGCCCAGTCCCTGACACAGGAAAGCTGCATTGAGCTGGAAGGGGAAGTCCACAAGGATGATCGAGCTCCCGGAGGCTATGAGCTTCTGGTCAAGGATCTTCGTCTCCTGTCAGGGAGTGAGAACTACCCGATTACTCCCAAGGAACACGGGATCGACTACCTTCTGGAGCGCAGACACCTGTGGCTTCGGAGCAGAATCCAGCATTCGGTACTGACCATCCGTGCCACTCTGATCCGGAGTATCCGTGATTTTCTCGATGGAGAAGGTTTCCTTCTCGTAGATGCTCCGGTTTTTACACCGAGCTCTGTAGAAGGAACGACCACTCTCTTTACCGTGGACTACTTTGAAGAAGAGGCCTACCTCACGCAGAGTGGGCAGCTTTACAACGAAGCGGCCGCAGCGGCTTTTGGTAAGGTCTATTGCTTCGGTCCGGCCTTTCGTGCCGAGAAAAGCAAAACCCGTCGCCACCTGACAGAGTTCTGGATGGTGGAGCCGGAGATGGCCTTCGCAGATCTGAATGATGTCATGGAAACCAGCGAGAGGATGCTGGAGTACATCACGGGAAGGGTTCTTCACGAGCACCGGGACCTGCTGGAGAATGTTCTGGAGCGGGATGTCAGTGTGCTGGAAAAGATCAAGGCTCCTTTCCCCAGAGTTCATTATGATGAGGCCGTGCAGATGCTTCAGGACATGGGGCGAGACTTTGAATGGGGAAATGACTTTGGAGCAGAGGACGAGACCGCTCTTTCAGAGAAGTACGACCGCCCGGTATTTGTGCATCACTTTCCGACAGCTATCAAGGCCTTCTACATGGAGCCAGACCCGGAGAGCGAAAAACACTGCATGTCAGTGGATTGTCTTGCCAGTGAAGGCTATGGTGAAATCATCGGGGGAGGGGCGCGTTCTTCCGATCTTGAATTTCTGGAAAAGAGAATCGAGGAACACGGGCTTCCCCGCGAACCCTACGATTGGTACCTGGATCTTCGGCGCTATGGCAGTTTTCCTCATGCCGGATTCGGGCTCGGTGTGGAGAGAACCCTTGCCTGGTTGACAGGGCGGAAGCATGTACGGGAGTGCATCCCCTTCCCGAGAATGATGTACCGGATCAAGCCATGAGGTAATCAATGAAGTTCGCCTGGATCTTTCCGGCTCTCCTTCTTTTCTCGCTGTCCTCGGCCTTGGCTCTTGATGCCGGCGAGGAGCTGCAGTTTTTTCAGAAACTCCATGAAGATGGTCTCCATGAGGTCGCCCTTCGAGAGATGGAATCCTCTCTGTCAAAGAATCCCGGACACGAACTTTCTCATGAAATCCATCATCTGGCATCTCTCAGCGCACTTGCCTTGGGGGAACTGGAGAAACTGTCTCGACACCTTCAGCGATTTGCCGATCTTCGACCCGAGGATCCCCGTCTCTGTGACCTTCTCTTTCAATCAGCCAGAGAGTGCGCCCGGGAGGGTCGCTTCGAACTTGCTGACCCCCTGATCGAGAGGCTTCTCCGGGAGCACCCTGACTGCGAAGAGAAGGGCGAGGTCGTCTATCTTTCCGCGAGAATTCGCCATGCGCAGGGGAACCGACCGGCAGCCTTGCAACTGCTTGCCTGGATTGTCGAAAACAGTTCGGACTCCGAACTCCTCGGAAAGGCTCTCTACGAGAGAGCAGACCTGCGAGGGGAAGACAATCCGCAAAGTGCCGCTCTGGATCTGGAAGCACTGAAAGGTTCTCTGCCGAACCATCCCCTTGCGGGTTTTGCTTCCCTGCGTCTTGCTGGAATTCGTCATTCACAGGGGGAGACCGGCAAGGCCCTTGATGAAATCGACTGGATCCTCTCCCGCTTCGACGAGAAGGAATTGGTTCTTCGGGCATTGCAAAGGAAGGCAGACTATCTGGAGGAATACGGTCACTTGAAGGAGGCCGCCTCTGCTCTGGGGGAACTCCAGCTTCGTTTCCCGGGAAGGGCCGACTCGCAGGTACAGGCCATGCGGGAAGCGGAACTTCTGCTGAGTGCGGCTGACCCCCGGAAAGCTCTCTTGATTCTCGGAAAAGCAATTCGGACTCACGGCAGTTCGTCTTCACTCTGGATTCTGCAGTCCAGAACTCTGGACTCCCTCGGCAAGGAAGGTGAAGCGGAAGCCTCCTGGAGGAAGTCCCTGGAGTTGGACCTGAACGTCGAACAGAAAAGAGAGACGCTGCTCGCATTATGCGAGACCGTCTTTGAGGATGACCCCGGCTCGGAGTATCCTGTTTTTCACAGCGACTTGTTTCCTCTTCTCGATTCTGCAAGAGAACGTTCCCAAAGCCTCCTTCGTCTCGGGTTATATTTCCGGAATCGGGATGAAAACATGCCGGCTCTGCAGGCTTGGGAACTGCTCGAAAAGGAAAAAAGCAGGGCAAGCGAGTATCAGGAGTCTCTCTATTATCGTGCCCTTCTTCTTGCGGAACTGGAGCGTGGCGCAGAGGGCGATTTCCTCTTGATGAAACTTCAGGAGGAGTACGGAGGAAGCCATTGGGGACTGCAGGCCCGGGACCATCTGGAGTCCGTCGCACGCTACGAGCGGGTGCTGAAGGAGGCTGCGGTCGAGGAACTTGTCGATATCCTGCGATCCGAGTCCAAACTCAGTGTTGCCGCCTCCCTGAGATTGGGGCGGGTCTTCTCAGAGCAACTGAAGGATTTTCCCCGCGCCGTCGCACATTTTGAAGCACTCTCGGAGTCTCTGGAGGATCTTGACGAGTCGGCCCATGCCGCGTATGAGGCAGGTCGCGTCTCCGCTCTTCAGTCCCGGAAACTGGTTCTTGCCGGCGATGAGAAGACCGCACTCCAGTGGCGGGAGCGCGCTCTGGAGTTTTTTCGCTGGGCCTCGCGTTCGAGCCGCCCGGAAACTCTGGAAGGCAGCGATTATGAGCGGACACTTCTGGAACTGGACCGCCTGGAACAGGGCCCGGAACAGATGCCCTTCCTCGATCTGTATCTTGAAAGTTGGCCTGCCTCCCCGCGTTCTGCACTTCTTCTTTCCCGCAGGGCGGAGATTCTTCTGGAGCAGCAGTCCGGCGACATCGAGGAAGAACGCATTCTGGCCGTGCTTGAAGATTGCCGGAGATCTCTGACTCTGGACTCCAGCGGGGCCGCAGCACCCGCCACTCGACTGACTCTCGCCCGTGCTTCCCGGAAATTGAACCGCATGGAAGATGCGGAGATTCAGTACCGGATTCTTCTCGACCAGTTCTCCACCCGCTATGAGGGAGTGGAGGCTCGCTATGGCCTTGGTGAACTGGCTGAAAAGAGAAAGGAATTTCGAACGGCGCTCACTCTCTTCGGTGAATACGAAAGCATGGCTCCCGGAAGCTCACGAATTCCCCGTTGCCTGATCCATCTTGGAGACTGTCACTTTTTTCTGAGAAACTGGGAGAAGGCTCGAGACTACTATCGGAGAATTCGCGAGGAGTACCCGGACAATCCCTTTGTGGACGACACCGTATTCCGCTCGGCTCTGGCGGCCGAGAGGATGGGAGAGGGGGATGCCCAGCGGAAGGATCTTGTCTGGCTTTCCCAAAATGGCGAAGAGCGTTTCCGTCGGGAAGCTCTCTGGCGGCTGGCCGCTCTTCCCACAGAAGCATCTTCCCGACAAGGAGTCTTGCAGGAACTTCTGAAGCTCGGCTGGTCGGGTCGTTACTCTGAGGAATCGGCCATCGAACTTGCTCGCGGCGCTCTGGATTCAGGGCAGGGAAAAGAGGCTCTGGCACTTTGTGATTCCCTTCTTACCCGAACGGATTCCGGAGAGAATCTTCCTCTGCTGCGTTCGCTCCGCATTCGCTCGCTTCTTCAACTGGATCGGGGGGAGGAGGCTCTTGCGATCTGGAAGTCTCTGGAGGATGCAAGCCCCCTTGGAGAAGATGAGAGCGCGAGAGTCCTTCTTGCCTTCGGTCGATGGCATGGGAAAGAGGGCAGGCTGGAAGAAGCCCGACGCTGGTTTTCTCTCTGTCTGGATCGTCACGGGGAGAGTGTGGCCGCTGCGGAAGTGAGCTTCGAGACAGCCCTCATTGAAGCACGGGCCGGGCGATATGACCGCGCTCTGTCTCTCTTTGCTACCTTGCAGGAAGAGCACCCGGGAAGCCCTGCCGCATTTCGTGCATCTGTCAAAGCGGCCGGGATTCTCTTTAATCGTGGCGACTACGAGGAGGCCAGTCGCAATTACGAGCTGGCTCTATCCCTGGAAGAAAACCCGGACGCGGACCTGCTTTACTGGTCGTCGCTTGCCCTGGAAAAAACGGGGAATCCCCGGGAGGCTCTGGAGCGCATCCAGTCTTTTCTTGCCCGCTATCCGGAAGACGGGAAAGTGCCCGAGGCCATGATGAAGCTTGGTTATTTCTTCCAGCAACTCGGGCAGTTTGACCGGGCCCTTCTGGCCTACCGGAACGCGGAGTTTTTTCAGGACCGGGAGGGCAAGGCGAGGCTCCATTTCTGGATCGCCGACTGTCTGGAAGCCCGGGGAGATCTCGCAGAAGCGGCCACCGCGTTCCTGAAAGTTTCCTACCTCTACAATGACCAGGGGATGTGGGGGGTGACGGCCACGCTTCGAAGCGCCTTGCTTAGCGAAAAACTCGGGGATGCCAGTCAGGCCGACCGTCTCTTCCGCAAGGTTCTTTCCTCCCAGGGCGAGAACTCCGACTTCGGGCGAGCCGCCCGGGAGGGGCTCGAGCGTCTTGCGGGAAACGCCAATGTCCCGTAAGGCTCCCCCGATTCGCATATTCGGGGCCCGGGAGAACAATCTTCGCAACATCGACCTCGAGATTCCCCGTTACTCCATTACGGTTCTGACCGGCTTGAGCGGTTCGGGCAAGAGCAGTCTTGCTCTCGACACCCTCTTTGCCGAAGGGCAGCGACGCTATGTCGAGAGCTTGTCCTCCCAGGCTCGACAGCTACTGGGGGAACTCGGGAAACCCGATGTTGATCTGATAGAAGGTCTGAGCCCCGCCGTTGCGGTCACTCAGCACAGCACACAGGCCGGCCCTCGCTCCACGGTGGGCACGATCAGTGAGATCGGCAATTTCCTGCGCCTCCTCTATGCGAGACTGGGGGAGTTGGGAGAGGGCAGCCAGGGTTTTCATCTGGACAGAAAAGGGATTCTCGAAAGGCTGAAAGGACTGGAGGAAGATTCTTCCCTGACACTCTTTGCTCCGGTGCTGGAGGAAAGGAAGGGGGCGCAGAAGCGTTTGCTGGATCGCCTTCGCAAGTCGGGAATTGTGCGGGTCCGGCTGAACGGAGAGGTAGTGGATCTCGATGATCTTCCCTCCCTGCCGGCACAACAGAGAAACAGTGTAGATGCAGTGGTCGACCGGATCCTGCTCCGGGAGAAAAGCCACAAGCGCCTCTCTGCCGGGCTGGATCGTGCTCTTGCTCTGGGCTCAGGTCGGGTGCGCATTCTTTGCGGAAAGGAAGAGTGGACCTTTTCTTTGGCTAGCGCCGAGAGGGGAAGCCTGCCAAAGCTGTCTCCCGGTCTCTTCTCTTTTAACAGCCGCAGCGGAGCCTGCCCTGCCTGCCAGGGCATGGGGACTCAGATGAAGCTCAGCGAGAGCCTCCTGATCCGGGATGAGAGCCTGAGTCTGGAAAAGGGGGCGATTGACATTCTCAAGGGTGCCCGCGGGTCCTGGCTCTATGTGCAGGTGGAAGCACTTGCAAACGCCCTCGATTTCTCCATGAAGGTTCCCTACTCCTCACTCTCACGGGAAACGCGCCGTCTGCTTCTGTATGGCAATGGCGAAAAGGGAATCAGCATTGAACTGCAGACTCCCCGCGGTCGCAGATCCCGGAACTACGAAGGGCTTCTTCCCTATCTGGAGAGACGCTACCGGGAGACTTCCAGTACGCCTCTTCGCAAGCTGATCGAGAAGGCTATGGCCAAGGATCCCTGTCCGGAGTGCAAGGGGCAGCGCCTTGGTGCCGAAGCTCTGCGGGTTCGACTGGGAGGCTTGAACTTTGCCGAGCTTTCTTCTCTCTCCCTCGATGAACTGCTTCCCTTTTTCGATCGCCTGGGTTTTTCCGGAGCCCGGGGAGCGGTGGCATCGGAGATCCTGCCCGAGATTCGCAGCCGGCTCGGATTTCTAAGAAAAGTCGGGCTTGGCTACCTGTCCCTGAATCGAAGAGCCAACACACTTTCAGGAGGAGAACGCCAGCGTCTCTCTCTGGCAGAACAGGTTGGAACCAGCATGACCGGGGTCTTATACATTCTCGATGAACCCAGCATCGGGCTTCACCTGAAAGACCACCATGCCCTGCTCGACACGCTTCACACTTTGCGGGATCGGGGGAACACGATTCTCCTTGTCGAACACGATCGGGAGACCATGGAAAGGGCCGACTGGATTATCGACCTCGGCCCGGGTGCGGGAGAACACGGCGGGAACGTGGTGGCTCAGGGGAGCCTGGAGGATTTGCGCGGCAATGCAGATAGCCCCACGGGCCGTTGCCTTAGCGAAGATACGGGCGAGTTTCGGGAGCCAAGAGAGCTTCCTTCGGACTTTCTGGAAGTTCGGGGTGCCCGTCAACACAACCTGAAGGGGCTTCGGGTTCGTTTTCCCCTCGCGCGCCTCAGCTGTGTGAGCGGGGTGTCCGGGAGCGGCAAGAGCAGCCTGGTTCACGATGTCCTTTATGCAACACTTTCCCGGGACCTTTGCGGCAGCACGGAGCGACCGGGTCTCTGTGACGAAGTTCTCGGGAGCGAGCATCTCGGGGATGTGATTCATGTGAATCAGGCGCCCATTGGGCGTTCTCCCCGGAGCAATCCTGCGACCTTCAGTGGAGCCTGGGGAGTGATTCGCGATCTCTTTGCCTCTTTGCCCGAAAGCCGGCTTCGCGGCTACGGTCCGGGTCGATTCAGTTTCAATATCAAGGGGGGGCGCTGTGAGACCTGCAAGGGCGAAGGGCAGCGAAAGGTAACCCTGCACTTCCTGCCTCCGGCCTTTGTCCCCTGCGAGCAATGCAGGGGGAAGCGCTTCAATCGGGAAACGCGGGAAATCCATTATCGTGGCAAGAATATCTCGGAAGTTCTGGACATGACGATTGAGCAGGCACTCGATCATTTTTCCGAGGTGCCCAAGGTGGCTTCGTCACTGGGGAGTCTTCGGGATGTGGGTCTTTCCTATCTCCGTCTGGGCCAGAGTGCCACATCCCTGTCCGGGGGCGAGGCCCAGCGCCTGAAGATCGCGAAGGAACTGGGGAGACGGAACCGTTCGCGAACGCTTTACATACTCGATGAACCCAGTACCGGTCTTCACTTTGAAGATGTTCGTACTCTCATGGGGATCCTTCACCGCCTGGTTGACAGGGGCCATTCGGTCATTATTATTGAACACAATCCCGACATCATCCGGGAGGCCGACTGGCTGGTCGACCTGGGTCCCGAGGGAGGCCCCCAGGGTGGTGGGCTTGTCTATGAGGGCCCGCCCAGAGGGATTCTGGACTGCCCGGAAAGCCATACAGGGAAGATCCTCCTGAGTCGGGAGGAAGACAGGAGGACATCCTGAAAGCCTCAATGAAAACTCTCAAGAAATCACCGCTTCATTCATGGCACGAGAAAATGGGCGCTCGACTAGTAGACTTCCACGGCTGGGAACTTCCGGTTTCCTATGATGGGCTGTTCAAGGAGCATCAGTCCGTTCGCCAGAATGCCGGCCTCTTCGATGTCAGCCACATGGGGGAGATCCGCATCAGCGGGCCAGGGGCTCTCGAGGGACTTCAGCGAATTGTGAGCAATGACCTTTCCTCTCTCGGCGAATCTTCCATCCTCTATACCGTTGCATGCCGTGAGGACGGGGGCATCCTCGATGATTTTCTCGTCTATAAAATGGGCGAGGAGGATTACCTCCTGGTGGTCAACGCTTCGAATGTTGAGAAGATGTATGCTTGGTGCCGGGATCGTTTACCGTCCCTCGAAGTTCAGGATCACTCAAGTCAAACGGCACAGATCGCTGTTCAGGGCCCGGCAAGCCGCGGTCTTCTCTCCGCACTTTTCCCCGAGCGGACCATGGAGCTTCACGCCCTTCCCTACTACCATTTCATGAAGATGGAGTTCGGGGAACAGGCGCTGATTCTCAGTCGCACGGGCTACACCGGAGAACTGGGCTATGAAATGTATCTTCCCCCAGAAATGGCGCATGGAATTGCCGATCGGCTGATGGACCTCGGTGCCGATTCGGGCCTGAAGCCAGCGGGTCTGGGGGCAAGAGACACTCTCCGTTTTGAGGCCAGCTACTGCCTCTACGGTAATGAGCTTGGCGAAGAAACGGACCCCTTCGAAGCCGGCCTCTTCTGGCTTGTAAAAATGGACAAGGGTGACTTCATTGGCCGGGATGCGCTTCGGGAAAGGAAACAGGATCCTTCCGCAAAGCGACTTCTAGGTCTGTCTCTTCCGGGGCGGAGAATTGCAAGGCAGGATTTTGCCGTCTTCTGCGAAGACGAGGAAGTCGGGCGGGTGACGAGTGGCAGCTTTGCTCCCACTCTGGATGAGAACCTTTGTCTGGCTCTCGTAAGAAGAGATTGTCTCAAGTCGGATCTCTCGGTTGAGATCCGGGGAGAAAGGGTATCGGCCATTCGCCGCAAGTTACCCTTCTACCAGCAAGCTGCGCTACGCGCCTGAGGAGTGGATGTGAGTCAGATTCCCGAAGATCTTCGTTATACGAAGGAACATGAGTGGGTGCGTCTGGAGGGCGATGTTGCAACCCTCGGAGTAACCGACTATGCGCAGGGCGAACTGGGCGACATTATCTATGTGGAACTTCCGGCTGCAGGATCCACGCTCTCTCCCGGGGATGCCTTCGGGACCGTGGAGGCCGTGAAGACCGTGGAGGAACTGAACTGTCCATTTGAAGCAGAGGTGCTGGAGGTGAACGATTCCCTGGAATCTTCGCCGGAAACGGTCAACCAGGATGCCTATGGAGAGGGTTGGATGGTTCGTGTCCGCCTGAAGGATCCTGCACAGTGCGAGGACATGCTCGACGCAGCGGCCTATCGGGGCCTGATCGGAGAGTGATGCGGGGATTCGTCCCTCACAGCGAGGATGACCTGCGGCAGATGCTGTCGGAACTGGGTCTTGCGGATCTGGAGGAACTCTTTTCCTCGGTTCCCGCTGACTGTCATTTCCGCGATGATCTTTCTCTTCCAGCGGGACTTGATGAACACTCGCTTCGTATCCGCATGGAGGATCTTTCCTCAGCAAACCATCCCGCTTCCTGCACCCTTTCCTTCCTCGGCGGCGGGATCTATGATCGGGTCATTCCGGCCATGAGTTCCCAGATTCTCTCCCGCCCAGAGTTCTATACGGCCTACACTCCCTATCAGCCCGAGGTTTCCCAGGGCACACTGCAGGCCATCTTCGAGTTTCAAACCATGATTGCCCGCCTGACCGGTATGGAAGCGGCCAACGCCTCCATGTACGATGGGGGAAGTGCTCTTGCGGAGGCCGTTCTTCTGGCTGGCGCGGCCACTGGCCGGTCGAGGGTCCTGCTGCCGGGGAGCTTGCAACCCTCGGTGCGTCGGGTCGTGGAGACCTACACCCGGGGGCAGGATTACCATCTGGAGTCCCTGCCCTGGACGAAGGAGGGCCGGCTGGATCCAGCCCTCGTAAAGGAACAACTCGACAGTGAAACGGCGGCTCTTGTTGTCCAGAGTCCCAACTACTTCGGCATCATTGAGGACCTGAAGTCGCTGGCTCCTCTTGCCCGCGAGGCGGGCGCTCTTTTGATCGTACACTGCGAGCCGGGAAGTCTGGCTCTTCTGGAACCCCCGGGCAGCTTTGATGCAGACCTGGTGACCGGGGAAGCCCAGTCTCTTGGCCTCCCGATGAATCTCGGCGGCCCTCTTCTGGGGATCATGGCGGCCTCGAAGAAGTACCTGCGCAGACTGCCCGGTCGTCTGGTGGGCAAGACCGTGGATGCGAAAGGAAGGGACGGCTATGTCCTGACCCTTCAAACTCGCGAACAGCATATCCGTCGGGAAAAGGCGACCAGCAATATCTGCACGAATCAGGGGCTGATGATGCTGGCTGCCACCGTTTATCTGGCCTGTCTCGGAGAATCCGGCATGAAAGAACTTGCCCGGGGGCTCGCCAGCCGGGCGAAGGCATTGGCGGAGCGCCTGCAACAGTTGCCGGGCTATTCGCTTGCCTTTTCCGCTCCCTTCTATCAGGAGTTTGTCCTGCGCACACCCCGCCCGGCCCGGGAGATCCTTTCGGACTTGCGCAAGGAAGGTGTCTATGCGGGGATTCCTCTCGACCGGGACTTTCCCATGATGGGCGATCATACGATGCTTGTTACGGTCTCTGAGAAACATCGTCCGGAAGACCTCGACAGGCTGGAAGAATTGCTCGGGAGTCTTGCCTCATGAGCGATCTCTTTATGAAAAGCAGCACCGGACGGCGCGCCTTTCGTCTTCCCTCTTCTGAGGGCTTTGCAGCTCATGATTTGCCGGAGCACATTTTGCGCAAGAAGGATGCAGGCCTTCCCGAGTTGGATGAACTGGGGATCCTTCGTCACTTTGTGGATCTCTCCGTGAAGAATCACTCCATTGCCCGGGGTTTCTATCCTCTCGGTTCCTGCACCATGAAATACAATCCGGTTCTCTCCGAGCAATTGGCAGCCGATCCCGGTTTTGCCGGTTGCCATCCCGCACAGGAAGAGGAGTCCTTGCAGGGAAGCCTTCAGATGATGAAGGATCTGGAAGAGGCACTTTTGGAGATTACGGGTTTCGCCGCTCTCAGTCTTCAGCCGTCGGCCGGCGCTCAGGGTGAGTTTGCGGGGATGCTCATGGCACGCGCCTGGCACGAAGACCGGGGAGAAAAGCGTGACAAGGTTCTGATCCCGGACAGTGCCCATGGCACGAACCCGGCCACAGTCCGGATGGCGGGGATGAATACGATCGTGATTCCTTCCACGGAAGAGGGATTGGTGGATCTGGAAGCACTCGACCGTGAGCTGGGAGATGATACCGCTGCGGTGATGCTTACCAACCCGAACACTCTTGGTCTTTTTGAAAAGGACATCCGGGAAATTGCAGATCGCGTCCATGAGGCCGGAGCTCTCCTCTATATGGACGGGGCCAATATGAATGCCCTGCTCGGAAGAGTTCGACCGGCGGACATCGGTTTTGACATCCTTCACCTGAACCTTCACAAAACCTTCGCCACCCCTCATGGCGGCGGAGGTCCGGGAGCAGGTCCGGTAGCGGTCTGCGAGAAGCTGATGGACTATCTTCCGGGTCGCAGAGTCAGGGAGTCTGAAGGCCGTCTGGAGTTCTTCATCCCGGAGAAAAGCATCGGTGACCTGCATTCCTGGTACGGGAATGCAGGGATCTGCCTTCGCGCCCTTGCCTATATCCTCCGAGTGGGAGGCGATGGCATGAAGGACATCAGCGCAGCGGCCGTTCTGAATGCGAACTACCTTCAGATGAAACTTCGGGGCATCCTGGATATGCCCCGCGAGGGTCTCTGCATGCATGAGTTTGTGGCGAGCGGGAGTTTCCTCCGGAAACATGATCTGCGTACTCTCGATCTTGCCAAGCGTCTGCTGGATTTCGGCATGCATGCTCCGACCATTTACTTCCCCCTGATTGTTCCCGAAGCCCTGATGATCGAGCCAACAGAAACCGAGACTCTCGAGACTCTGGACGAGTTTGTGCGGGTGATCCGGCAGATTGCAGAAGAGGCAAGGGAAAACCCCGAGCTTCTTCGGGAAGCACCGCATGAAACTCCCGTGGGAAGGCTGGATGAGACAAGGGCTGCCCGGCATCTTTGTCTGGTTTCCCAGGCCTGTGGTAGCCGGGATCCCGAGGCCGGCGAGGTTTCCCCCTGAGTTCCCGAAACTTCTGGATCCTCCGGCTCGACCCGGATTGCGACGGCGAAGAGAACATGCGCCGTGACCGGGAGGCCTGGGAAGCACTGGAGAGCGGCTCTGATCATTCCCTGCTGAGAATCTATGGCTGGAGCCCCTGGACGGTCTCTCTCGGTCGTCACCAGAATCCTGAAAAGAGTCTGGATTTTGAGGAGTTGTCCCGTCGGGGCTATGGCTGGGTCCGCCGTCCAAGTGGGGGCCGGGCCGTGTTTCATGCGGAGGAATTGACCTACTGTCTTGCGGCCCCTCTTGAGGACATTTTTGAGGGAAGCATTGCGGAAAGTCACCACAGGATTTCCCAGGCTCTGCTCCGCTTCTACCGGAAACTTGGTCTATCTCCCCGTCTCAGCAATCCTGCGCCTGCTCGCGAACTCGATCCCCAGCTCCCGGATCCCTGTTTTCTGGCCCCCGGACTCTCCGAGCTGGAACTGGAGGGAAAGAAAATGGCAGGGAGCGCGCAGTTTCGTGGAAAGCGTGCCTTTCTTCAGCACGGTTCACTTCCGATAGGCCCTGCTCACCTGGATCTGGCCGATCTTATGCCCGGCGATCCGGCCTCTCGCAAGGAAACCCGACGGCAGTTGAACTCCCGTTCCGCCTGTCTCTCACTGCATCTGGACAGGGTTCCCTCCCGGCAGCGTCTGGCGGAGAGCCTGATGGATGCTTTTTGCGAGGAATTTCAAATCAAGGCTCCGGAGATTCAGGACTTCCGCTGAGCTTTGTCCGCTTTTTCTTTCCCGTGAAATGGGGTTGACGCTGAGGGACTCAAGGCACTAAATTGCCAGTGCTTAGCGTCCCCAACCCCACCCCGTCTGGATCGGTTTCGGGCCTTCTGAAGATCCCTCTCGGGGTGTTTTGTTTGTGGAGGAGCCGGTGTTCGGTTTTCTTCCCGGGGATTGGATTGCAGAAAAGGGGCTTTCATGCGTGCTCGGGGTTTTTCATGTCTGGTTACTGCCCTGGCCATCTTCCTCATTCTTCCTTCTTTTGCAGAAGCCCAGATCGGCAAGATTGAGGGAAGGGTTATCAATGCGGAAACCGGAGTCCCCCTTCCCTTCGCCAATGTGATGGTCGTCAACACCGAGTTCGGTTCCATGACGCTGGAGGATGGCAGTTTCACGATCCTCATCCCTGAAGGCTCCTACACCATTCGATGCATCTACATGGGCTACGAGCAGTTCGACCAGGAGAATGTCATCGTCATGGCCGAGCAGACTGTGACCTTGAACTTCAACATGGCTCCTTCCGTGGCTCTGACCGTGGATACGATTGTCGTGGAGGGCGAAGCTCCCGCAGTGGATGTCAAAAGCTCTTCCGTGGGCAAGAGAGTCGGTGCCGACGACCTGAAAAACTTTGCGGTGGACAATGTGGAAGAGGCCATGGCCCTGCAGGCCGGCATTACGATGCAGGGTGGATCTCTTCACGTTCGCGGGGGTCGCTCCGGTGAGGTGACCTTCATGATTGACGGAGTTCCGGTCAATGACCCTCTGGGCGGTAAAGTGGAAGTTTCCAATGTGGCTATCGCTGAAGCCGAAGCAGTGATCGGCGGGATGGATGCCGAATTCGGAAACGCGCAGTCGGCTGTCTTCAACATCACAACCCGGGAAGGTGGCAGCCAGTTCGAAGGCACCTTCCGTTTCTATACCGATGACTACGGGAGACAGGACAAGACCTATACGAACTACGACCGAGTCTCCTTCGGCATGGGCGGGCCCTTCTGGAACCCCGATTTTCGCTGGTACATCTCCGGCGAGGGAAGCTGGAGTGACGGAGAGAACCTGACTCTGGATCGCCGCAAGGAATGGAAGTTCTTTGATGGGTTTATCAAGTTCGGGGAACGCGCGACAAGTTCCTTCAATGTGCAGAACAAGTTGACCTGGAAGGTCAGCCCGAAACTGAAGTTCAACTTCGAAACCAACCTGAACTGGTCTGGAAGTGATCCCTATGTTCACAACTGGAACCAGGAAGGGTATGTGAACCGGATCCATATTTTCGAGCGTCTTGAACCCAGTGGTGAAGTGATTGACGAAGAGACCGTCTACTTCCATGTGATCCGGGGAAGCACCGCCGCCTACCATGGTCCCTGGTATGATGACTTCTATCTTCGCAACAAGGAGCTTCAGAAGCAGGGACTTCCCAATGCTTTTGAGAAAATACTGGTTGCCTACAAGCCGGCCGGCATCGATGAGAAGGTGCTCGAAATCTGTGATGCCATGCGTGTCAAGAGTGCCTGGTCGGGGGCGGAGTTCCTGGTTCTAACGGAAGAGCTTTTTGACGGCTTCTATGATGGCCTCAGTCAGTGGAGCTATGTGCAGGATGACAGCTCTCAAGTGTATTACAACTCAGCAGAACACACGACCTCGAGTGACAACTTCACAAACAGCGAGAAGTTCATCGCCATTCACAATCTCAGCGATGATGTTTTCTACAAGCTGGCCCTGACCCGTCTGGACTTCAAAAGGCATTCCGGTGTCGGAGACAAGCTCCCCGGTGAATATCTCTCGGGAGGACAGCCTGCCGTTCTTCACAACGGGTCCACGGATCAGCGCGTGACCGGACTCTCCTGGTACACGGACCCCGACAATCCCTTCCTTGCGACGGCCTATGACTACCCTTCCTACTTTGACCGCCATGTGAAGAGCTACATTCTGAAGTTCGATCTGACGAGCAATCGCTGGAGGGGACACAAGTTCAAGACTGGTCTGCTTGCTCAATATAATGACATGGACAGTGAGTCCGTATCCTTCCCCGGTGTCACCCGCACCCTGACGGACAGTTTCACGGGGAGAGTTCTGGGGCGTGCCCAGGGCCTGAGCGCAAACGTCTTTCACAACTATGCGCCTCTGGCTTCCTTCTATGCCCAGGATCGCTGGGAATTTCAGGGCTTGGTCGCCAACTTTGGTGTCCGTTACGATCTCTTCAGCCCCGGAAACGGCGTGGAGATTCTCCTTCGGGCTGCCGGGGTGGATCCGAACATCGAGCGTTACAAGCATGCTCTCAGTCCCCGTCTCGGACTGGCCTTCCCGATCACCGACCGGGACAAGTTTCACTTCCACTACGGGCGTTTTATCCAGGCTCCGGCGAACAACTATCTCTTCCAGACCCAGGATCCGAACGCAGGAACGGATGTTCTTGGAAACCCGGACCTGAAGCCGGAGATCACGGTTTCCTACCAGGCGGGTATCTCTCACCAGTTCACGGCGAATGTGACCGGCGATTTTGCTCTCTTCTATAAGGACATCTACTCGCTGATCACGACTTCCTCCATTCAGGATACGGTTACCGGAGACATCAGCTACCGCTACATCAACAAGGCCTATGCCTCTGCGCGGGGTATGGAGTTGACCCTGAGTCGCCGCTTTGCTGACAACTACGGTGGTCAGATCGCCTACACCTTCAGCTATGCAGACGGTGTGGCCAGTGACGCTCTCTTTGGCACCTCCGCGGCCGGGCTGACCCATCTGCCGACCCGGGAACTTCCCCTGAACTGGGACCAGCGCCACAGCCTGGATGTTTCCCTGCAGATTCAGGATCCGGGAAACTGGGGAGGATCCCTTACCTACAGCTTTGGTTCTGGATTCCCCTGGACTCCTGCATTCCGCTTTGTTCGCAGGCAGGATCCGGAGCTGGAGAACTCTCGCCGCCTTCCCGCAACCCACAGCGTGACGCTGACCGCACAGAAGTTCTTCAACATCTGGGGGCAGGATCTGAGTGTCTTCTTTGACGGAAGGAACCTTCTGGATCAGGACATGGTGGGTTCGATCTCTCCGGGAATCTGGCCGGGACCCCGCTACTGTTCTCCGGCCTATACCCAGTACCTGACAGAGACGGGGAACTTCGGGGGAGCCTACCTCGCAGACATGGATGGGGACGGGGATGATGAATACTACCCCGTTCACGACCCACGGGTTTACTATTCGCATCGCACATTCCGTATCGGATTCGGACTCGAGTTTTAGGAGAGCCGATGAGTTTTGGCAGAGCATTGAATCAGAGAGAGCAAGGGGGCAGCTTCCGGCGTGTCCTGATGTTTGCTTTGGCCCTTCTCCCTCTTTTCAGTCAGGGACTCCTGGCACATCAGGAGATCAGCGACATGGGGGGCAACATACCCTCCGCCCTGAACACGATGACATGGGACGGGAGTTTCGTTCATAATGTGGGCGAACTCCAGATGAACATCACGAATTTCGGGGTCTTCGGTTCCTATCCCAGTTGGGGAATCCAGATGAGCGAGGCGCCCTCTGCACAGTGGCCTGCCGGCAGTGGTGTGGAGTATCTCTGGTCTGCCGGGATCTGGTGTGGCGCGCTGAAAGGGGGGAACGCCTACGTTTCCACGACCCAGGCCGGGCAGTGGGAGTTCCGTCCGGAGACAGATCCGATCTACACGGTGTACCGGAGCTTCGAAGGTTCCCGGGGGGGCAATCGAAGCCCTTCTCCTGCAGTGGATGATGATGGTGACGGCCCTGCCGATGAGGATCCTATCGACGGCTTTGACAACGATGGCGATGGCCTGATTGATGAAGACTATGCGGCCATCTCCAACCAGATGTTTCGTTGTGAATACCGGGATGATCTGCCTGAGAGTTTTAACAATTCTCCCGATCACCATCCCCTCTTCCTGCGTGTCGTTCAGGAGAGTTACCAGTGGGAAAATGATCGTGTGGACGACTTCGTGGGGGTGGAGTTTTCCATCTTCAATGAAGGGGAACAGACGCTCGAGGATTTTTATCTGGCTTTCTTTGCGGATCCCGATGTCGGGCCCCGCAGTCTGCCCAATAACTACGAAGATGATCTTCTCGACATTGAGACCGGCCAGTCCTGTGTTCGCAAGGGATCCTTCAATATTCCGGTGGAGTTCCCCATGGGGATTGCCATGGATGATGACGGTGACAATGGAGATACCGAAGGACAGGTGGGAATCATGTTCCTCGGCCACTCTACTGACCCCAAGGGCGAGATTGCTCCCGAGCGGGTGCAACTGCGAACCTGGCAGGCCTTTAGCGGACAGGCTGCCTTCTCCGACGGCGGCGATCCCTCGAATGACAACGAGCGCTACCAGTTGATGAGTTCCATGGGCAGTGACAAGCCTTCCGAGGTTCCCCGGGATTACCGGATGCTGCTTTCAGCGGGTCCTTTTGGTGGAGAAGAGGGCTTTGCCCCCGGAGACAGTCTGGTTTTCCAGGTTGCCTTTGTGGTGGGTCGCGGTCGTGAGGGTCTTCTGGAAAATGCAGCCCAGGCGAAAATGACCTTCGATGGAAACTGGTTCAACCTGGATGAGAACCTGGACACGGGCGAGGATTGCAATGAGTCCCTCATCTTTTCCCGCGATCCGGTGGACTGGTTCAACCCCTGTGACAGCACCATTACCACGATTCCTGGAAACACTCCGACCTGGGTGAACAACGACTGTCTCTTTGAGATCGAAGCCAATGAGCGTTGTGCCAATCCCATCTACTGGTGTACGGGCCTTGACGGCAAGGAAACCCAGATCAACTGGCTTTACGGATCTCCTCCGCCTCCCCCGAACATCCGGGTCTGGATGACCGAGGGCAAGAACGTTGTTTTCTGGGACAACTTCAGTGAGTCGATTCCCGATGTCAGTGAACTGATTTATGACTTCGAGGGTTACCGGATCTGGCGGGCGGACAACTGGAAACGCCCCTACGGCTCTTCGATTGAGAATGGACCTTCCAGCGATCTCTGGATGTTGCTGGCGGAGTACGATCATGTCAATGGTCTCCAGCCGGACACGGGTCTTGAAATTCTACGCTACCAGCCGAACATTGATCCCGGACTCGTTACCTATTACGAAGAGGCTCTCCTTTCAGGAACCAATATCGGCTCTGCTCTGGACTTCCTTCCCCCTCAGGGTTTCTCACTGGCAGATGCGGACACGGCCATTGGCCTGGCCAAGACCAATCTGGGGATCCCGGGCGGGAGCAACTACTACCGTTACGAGGACAGCAGGGTGCACACGGGAATGCACTACTTCTACAGTGTGACGGCCATGGATCATGTCCCGGTTTATGATGATCAGGGAGACATCCTGCGTTTCGACAAGGGTCTTTCCGGAGATCCCTCGGCGGGGTTCACCTATGCAGTTCCCCAGAGTGAGAGCCAGGCGGCTTGGAACTACGACAAGAACCGGATTTATGTGGTGCCGAACCCAGCGACTACGGAAACTCTTGAGCCTTGGGCACTGGGTTCCAACAATGAGGACCCGACCGGTCTGAAGGTCGAGTTCCGCCATCTTCCCGCAGCGATTTGCAAGATTCGTATCTACACCCTTTCGGGAGATCTGGTGCAGACGATCCATCATGATGCAAGCTCTGCGAACAGTTCCGGGGACTTTGCTTCCACTGGAACAGCCATTTGGGATTTGGTCAGCAGAAATGGACAGGATGTGTGCAGCGGGATTTATCTCTACTCGGTTCACACAGAAGACGGCAATTTCGAGCCCTTTGTGGACAAGTTTACGATCATCCGATGAAGAAGAGTCTTCTCTTCTGCAGGAGGTTACGGTGAAACGCTTCGTGCTCATGACCCTCATGGTTCTGCTTGGTCTGGCACCCACGGCGCAGGCCAGTGGAGACATCTTCGAGAAGGTGGGAACCTTCGGTGCCCAGTTTCTGAAGATCGGTCCCAGTGCCCGGGGTTCCGCAATGGGGAACAGCTTTACCGCCGTTGCCGACGATGCCAGTGCGGCCTACTGGAACCCGGCGGGTCTGGTGGAGATCCCGAATACATCTCTTCACGTGGATCACCTCGAATGGCCTGCGGACATCAAGTTGGACTACGTGTCCTACGCTTTCCAGACGGACTGGGTGCCGGGCACTATGGCCCTGACGGCTCGCGGACTGACCATGGATCCCCAGATTGAAAGAACCATCTACCTGCCCGGAGGCACGGGGCGGGAGTTTGACTCAGGGGACATGAGCTTCGGTTTTTCCTATGCACAGTTCTTCACGGATCGTTTCTCCACGGGAGTGACCGTGAACATGATTCACATGGGCCTTGCAGAGCGCAGCGTGAATACAGTGGCTGTGGACTTCGGTCTGATCTACCGCATCGGAATTCGGGGAATGCGCCTGGGGATGGTTGTGCAGAACATGGGCGGAGAAATTGACTTCGACTCCCGTCCGGCGAAGATGCCCATGCTTTTCAAGGTGGGGCTTTCCGCAGACCTTCTGGAAATGGATGCCCACTTCCTTCTTGGCACCGTTGAGTTCAGCCACCCTTCAGACAACAAGGAGCGCGCCAACCTGGGTCTGGAGTATTCCTTCAACCGTTTCCTCTACCTGAGGGGCGGGTACAATGCCGGTTACGATGCAAACGGTGCGACCTTCGGCTTCGGCCTTGAAGTAAACACGAGCGAGAAGTCCAAGATGCACATTGACTATGCATTCGAGGATCTCTCCTGGCTGGGTGTCGCACACCGCTTTAGCGTGAGCTTCTCCTACTAGATGGCGAGTACGCCCCGCAACACGGCATGATGAAGATGGGGCGCAGGATGCACCTTCGAAAATGGACTCTTTTGACAGCCCTGGTTCTTCTTCCGGGGCTGTTTTCAGCTCTGCATGCAGAGAGCCTGTCTGCGATTGCCGGCGGGGATCTTCCCTTCCGCCTATGGACCTATTCCTTTCCTCATTCCCCGGACAGTAGCCGTCTTCTTCTTCTGGCCTCTATTCCAGCTCGCCGCCTGCACTGGCAGGAAAGCGACAGCCTTCGCACAGAACTTCAATTCTCTTTCGAGTTTCATGAAGGCGGGGAATTGCATCGCAATAGCACTCACAATCAAGTCATGGTCCGTTCTCTTTCCGATTCCCGTCGGGAGGAACAGCTTCTGGTCACCGAGGAGTGGATCCTTCCTCCGGGGGACTACCGACTTGAGTTCACAGTGGAGGAAAAGGGCGCTCGGCTTGGGGGACTCCCGGGAGGCTGGTTTGCCCGGCACCCCAGAGGAGAACTGAGTGCGCGAATCCGGGTTCGGGACTTTTCCTCCGGGGGACTCTCGGATCCTCTTTTGATGACGGAAGACTCTTCTGCGAATCCCTGGGCAAGTTATGCGGCCGGGGAGGGGTCTCTGGAACTGTATTCGGAGTTTCAGCCCCCGCCTACCGCCGGAAAAGGCTGGCTCAGTCTGCGCTTGCTGGTGGAGGATCGCCTTGGCTTGCTGCGTCTGGAGAGAAAAGGTGCCTGGCAACACAAGGGAGAAGTTCTGCCGCTGAGGCTTCGTCTCCCCCTGGACTCTCTGGAAACGGGAAGCTACCGTCTTCGGATTCTGTCTGGAGGAGATGCGGGAGGAGAAGAGGAGAGGGTTTTTCATGTCCTGGAACCCGGGCTTCCGGGGGAGGAAAGAGAGAGGCGAGAGAAGATCGAGGCAGAGCTTCTGCTGGATGCTGACGATATTCTGCGCTGGAGCCTTCAGCCTTCGGCACTGAAATCGGAGGAACTGCGCAGACTGTGGGAGAATGCTCCGGGCCAGCGCAAGGAGTTCCGCAGGCGGTACCGGGAGGTGGAGTCTCGCTTCGGCGGCTCAGAGGGCGGGGCCCTGTCGGATCGCGGGAGAGTCTGGCTTCGTCTGGGTCCCCCTGATGAGATTCAGGTGGAGGCAATGCCGGAGAACAGGGAGGCCCTGGAGCGGGCCCTGCGCAAACTCCACGGAATGCCCGATACCGGGGACTTCCGCCCACGGAGCCGTTCCGGGGAGTTTGACAGTCCCGGTGACATGAAACTGGATCGGGATCTGGGAAAGATCGGAATGGGAGGCCTCGGGAGCCTGGGCAGTGAAAGCGAGGCCTTTGAGGTATGGACCTACAGGATTGGCGGAAGGACCCTCTTTCCGGGGCAGGCGATCGGGCGAAGGGAGAGCGCTCTCACCCTGATTTTTCTCGACCGGGAAGGCACGGGAAACTACCTTCTTTCTTTCAGTTCAGAAGACCTGGGTTTTTGAAGAAAGTGCCCGTACTCCCGCGCCTTTTCGAGTTGACAGAGCCCAAGCTCCTCCCTATATTCAGGCGTCTTGAGTCTCCTTCAAAATCAACCGTTACTTGCGGTTGCGTCAGACGGCTGCCTATCAGACACAGGGTGGAACCGTTCGCATAAAGCGTCGCATGGACTCAATTAAGGAGAAGTGTTCGATGAGCTTCACCAAGGCACTCGTTCGGGTGATCATGGTTCTTCTGATCTCGGGGATTTTCGCCATTCCGGCTCTCGCGCAGGATGAAGCTGCGGGTGAAGCGGCGGCAGAGACCGTCTTCTACCGGATTGCTCCGGGAACGATCGCTGATGCCGACACAACCGGCATGGCAGCAGCCTATTCCGATTTCTATTCCAAGGGCGGATTCAACGAGTGGTTCCGGAAGACCCGTCTCGGACGCAGTGGCGTCGGTGACCTCTTTATCAAGGGTGGCCCCTTTATGTGGCCGCTTCTGATCTCCATTCTTGTCGCTCTCGTTTTTATTCTGGAGCGCTTCTGGACCCTGTCGCGTGCCCGGGTCAACACCCGCAAGCTGATGGTTCAGGTGCAGAAGTCTCTGCGGAGTGAGGGCGTGGAAGCCGCATCCCGCGTCTGTGAACGCACACCCGGTCCGATTGCTTCCATCCTGCATGCGGGTCTTCAGAAGTCCCACCGCGGTTCCGCAGATGTGAAAGAAGCCATAGAGACGGCCGGCTCCATTGAGATGGCCTTTCTGGAAAAGGGCCTGACTGCCATCGCGGCGGTTGTGAATGTAGCTCCCATGCTCGGCTTCCTCGGAACGGTCTCCGGTATGATTCGCGCCTTCGAGGCCATCGCCGCAGCCGACCAGGTAAGCGCGAAGCTGGTGGCCTCCGGTATCTCCGAAGCACTGATCACCACGGCATCAGGACTGGTCATTGCGATTCCGACCAGCCTTTTCCACTCCTACTTTGTGGGACAGGTGGATCGCTTTGTGGTCGAGATGGAAGAGACCAGTGCGGAACTGGTGAACGAACTCGTCGAGTTGGGCATCTAGCTCCGTCCGCGGGGAGATCGCATGGGCCTTTTAAGCAAGAAGAAGAAGCGGGGGATTCCCGAGATCTCGATGGCATCGACATCGGATATCGCCTTCCTTTTGCTGATCTTCTTCATTGTCTCCACGGTGTTCAACCTGGAGCGGGGCCTTCCCATGGTTCTTCCCAGCGGCCAGACCGAATCTGCGGCCAAGGTGAGTCGCAAGAACATCCTGGAAGTCAAGGCGCACGCGGACAATTCCATTACGGTCAAGGGAATGCCGGTCAAGGTGAAGGACATCCGGAAACTGGTTCAGGAGGCTCAGGACGAAAACCCCAAGCTTATTGTAGTGATCGAAACCAGTCCCCATGCGGACTATGGCGTCATGGTGGATGTTCTTGATGAACTGAAGCTCGCGAGAATCCGCAAAATCTCACTCAAGATGGGGAAGAGCTAGGTCATGGCTGTCATACAGAAGAAGCCCCGCAAGTCTCCGACCATCCCCACGTCCTCCATGGCGGATATTGCCTTTCTTCTTCTCATCTTCTTCATGACGACTACCATCTTCAAACATGAGGAAGGGCTGGAGGTCAACCTGCCGCGGGCCGAGGCAGCGAAGAAGCAGAGGACCGAGCAGTTGGCGAACATCTGGGTGGATCGCACTGGACGCATTTCCATCAATGACAAGCTCATCTACATGCAGGATATACAGGCGATTATCGGAAAGAAGTTGGAAGAGAATCCTGCCCTGATCGTGTCTTTCAAGGCCGACAATCGCGTGAAGTATGAAATTATCAACTCCGTGCAGGAGGAACTGAAGGCGATCAATGCGGTTCGCGTCAGTTTCTCCAGCGACATGGAGTCAGGGAAGTAGCGAACGATGGTCATTACCGCTCAACAACTGGTCAAGAGGCAATACCAGAAGTTGCTCCGTTATGCATTTGGCGGTTCTGTACTCATCGTGTTTCTTCTTTTCCTTTTCACTCCGGCTTATGCTCCCAATCCCTACAAGCTGAAGGAAGAGGTCTTCGAGATCATCGATATCCCCGATGAGATCGAGATTCCTCCTCCACCCCAGGAAATCGAGATGCCGAAGGTTCGCGTCGAGATTGAAATCTCGGACGAGGCTTCCGAGGAAGACACCATCGAGGACACCAGCTTCGATTCCTTTGAGGATATGCCTCCGCCTGTAATCGATGGCGGCGGCGGTCCCCAGAAGTTCTACGCTTTCGATGAACCTCCCATTCTGACTTTCCGGGCCCCGGTTCGCTATCCGGAGATTGCAAGGGAAGCAGAGATGGAGGGGATTGTCCAGATTCTTGTCTATGTGGATGAGCGGGGGAATGTCTTTGATGCCCAGGTTCTTAGTTCCACAGTTCCGAAGATCCTGGTCAATGAAGCTCTGAGAGCGGCACGCCGTTGTCGTTTCAAGCCCGGAAAACAGAGGAATGTGCCGGTCAAGACGACGATCATGATTCCCTTTGATTTCCGGATCCGGGGCTAGGACTCGGGAGCCAATCGGCTCCCTTTTCTTGTGTTGCCGCCTCGAAACCTCGCCCTTCCCTGTCCGTACTCAGAGAGGTTTGAGCTGAATGAGGATGGTGCCATGAGAACTCGTGTTTCTCTCTTTCTTGCCCTGCTGCTTATTGGGATCACTGCGGCCCAGTCCCGGACCCTCAGTCTTGAGGAGTGTGTCCGAAGGGGGAGGGAGGCTTCACCGTCCCTGAAATCCTCCTCCCAGTCTCTGGATCTATCCAGGGAGAACCTGCTGGCCTCCTGGGGTTCCTTTCTCCCCGTCTTCAACAGCTCTGTCTCCTATTCCTCAAGCACGAGGGGACCGTCTTCGGCTCGGGAGTGGACAGATCCGATTAGCGGGGTGAGCTATGAGACGGAACCAAGCTCCGGCTCCAATACGGAGAGTTACTCCTTCGGTCTCAGTGGTTCCCTGACGCTCTTTTCCGGTTTCGGGGGCATCGCAGGTCTGGAAGCGGCCAAACTTCAGGTTCAGGCTTCCCGGAACGACCTTCTGGTAGCCAGAAACGCCGTGGATCGGGAAGTGACCACGGCCTATTATGAACTGCACAAGGCCCAGATGCTGGAAACGCTGGCTGCCCGGAGCCTCGAACTGAGCCAGGAGAGTTTTGATCAGGTAAAAAGAGCCTACACCATGGGTGCGGTGGCCCGTTCGGACACTCTTTCAGCGAGCGTGGATCTTGCGGAATCCCGCTTGGGGCTTCTGACAGCGGAAAACTCTCTGGCCCTTTCCCGGATATCTCTGGCCACACTTTTGGAAATTGTACCGGATTCTGATCTTCGGGTGGAGCAACTGGACTTTGATACCTACCCTCTTCTGCCCAGAGATGAGATCCTGGCTTCCGCCCTGAAATCCAATCCGGAGCTTCTCTCCGCGCGCTTTCAGCAGGAAGCGGCCCTTGCCTCTTTACGGCAGGCTCGCTCCAGCCTCTGGCCCTCCCTGGTCGGGAGCTACTCCTATTCCTGGGGGGATGAGGTCTGGCCGGCAGAGCCTCTCGGTATATTCGAAGAGAATTACGGCTCTTCTTACAGCCTCTCCCTTCGCTGGAACCTCTTCAGTGGTTTTGCCACACGCAGAGCCATTGCTTCCGCTCGAGTGAGCGAGAGGGTTCGGCAATACAGCCGGGACCTGCAGGAGAGGAACCTGATAAAGGCTCTTGAGAGCCTCCTGCTTACGCTGGAGAACTCCCGCAAGCGGGTGGAACTGGCTCGTGCTACACGGGAATTGGCGCGCGAAGAACTGCGGCTTGCCCGGGAGCGTTACCGGGTGGGGGCGGCGACACTTCTTGAGGTCAGCAGTGCAGAGGTCTCGGTCACTCGAGCAAGAAGTCAGGAAATCGACGGGATGACCGCCTATCTCATCGCGCTATCCGAGCTGAATAGAAGTGCCGGCATCTCGGGAGCGATTCATGATTGATGTTCGGGATCTCTTCAAGATCTATCAGGTGGGCGACAGCGAGGTCCGCGCCCTTGACGGGGTGGATCTGAGCGTCGAAAAAGGGGAGTACATGGCCATCATGGGGCCATCCGGCTCCGGGAAGTCCACGCTCATGAACATCATCGGTTGCCTGGACACTCCCAGTTCAGGATCCTATGAACTGGCCGGCCAAACGGTCTCCAGCCTCAAGGATGATGAACTTGCGAGAATCCGGAACCGGGAAATCGGATTTGTCTTCCAGACCTTCAACCTGCTTCCCCGGGCCGATGTCCTCCACAATGTGGAACTCCCGATGATCTACAGCGGTCTTCCCGCTGCGGAGCGCCGCAGTCGTGTGGCAACGGCCATCGAATCCGTGGGCTTGAGTGATCGCGCCCGGCACAAACCCACGGAACTCTCCGGTGGACAGAGACAGCGGGTCGCAATTGCAAGAGCCCTGGTCAACAATCCTTCCATTCTTCTGGCCGATGAACCGACCGGGAATCTGGACAGCAAAACGGGGGAGGAGATCATGGCAGTTCTTGAAGATCTCAATAAACAGGGCCACACCGTCATTCTGGTGACTCACGAGTCTTCCGTGTCCGACCGTGCGGAACGCGTGGTTCGACTGATGGACGGAAAGATCGAGAGCGACATTCGTCGTTGATTCCTTGGCAGCTTTCCCCTTTCCCCCTATGATTCGCCGACCGGATGGAGAAGAGAAGGATGACTGCGCGCTCAATTCTTGCCCTGGCTCTCTGTTTTCTCGCCCTGTCTTCACAGGGTGCCCGTCGCGAGGATCCCTTTCCCCGGGGAAGCCGGGTGGACCGCCATCTCACCCTCGACCAGGGCGAAACCCCTCAACTCGACATTCAGCTCTCTCTTCCCATTCGCTCTCTTCTCTTTCATCGTGAGGGGGAGATTTATCGTGCGGAGATTCGCGGGAGCTATCTTGCCCGGGCCAAAGAGGGCCAGAGGCAGGAAGGGATTCTGTTTCTGGAGGAACTGACCCGCCCGGATTTTCTGTCCTGCCGAAGCGAGGGCGAGAGCTGGAGTGGCAGGGCGCAACTGTCCCTTCCTCCCGGCGACTGGGATCTCGAACTGAGAGTTCACGGCCGCGGCGGCCGGCGAGCCTGGGTGAGGAAGCTCCGCGTGGAGATTCCCGCCCCAGCATCCCTTCCCTTCTTCATGCAGGGACCGCGCTGGGAAGCAAGGCCGGAAACGAGTGGCAGGGTTCCCGATTTCTTCGATCCCTGGGACATTCCGCTGCAGGACCACCTTTCTCTCCTGCCCGATTCCTCCTCGCTGCGTGTAGCTGTCGAACTGGATCTCTGGGTGGAGACGGACTCCCTGTCCCTGAGCCTTCACCTGGAGGATCGCGAGATGAGACTCCTCCTGGATGAGAGACGTCAGGTGTATCTGAAGCCGGGCAAGCATCAGCTGGAATGGGAGATCCCGCTCGAGGAACTCCCTCTGGGCCCGTATCGCCTCCGTGTTCTTGCCGAAACAGCTTCCCTGCGCCAGGAACTCAACGGCCTTCTCAAGCTGGGCCCGGGTCCGGGAACCTGGAGCAGCTACTGGACGGAAATGTTGGAATTGCTGGAGTTCCGCTCCGGGTATGGAGAATTGGATCGCATGGAAGAAGTGCCTCCCGGAGGCAGGGAAGCAGCCTGGGATAACTTCTGGCAAGGAAGGGAAGAAGGCGCAGAGTCCCGTTTTCTGGAAGAACTCAGTGTCCTGAACCGGAACTACGGCTGCCCCCGTTCCATGGGAGCCTGGTCGGATCGAGGCAAGATCTACTGGCAGTTCGGACCCCCGGACCGGCTTGACGAGACGCTGGATGAACTGAGCCTCAAGCCCCGGATCACCTGGACCTATGCTTCCGGCTCGGTCTTTGTCTTTGTGGACCACCATTCTGACGGGGAGTTTCCCCTTGCCGAAAGGTGGGAGAAGTGAGGAAGGCCGGCATTGCGCTCGCCCTCTTTGCCAGTCTCTCCTGCTCAGGCCCCACTCCGCCCTCCGACACTTTTCGAAGCTATCTGGGCGAGGAACCACAGTCTCTCGACCCCATTCGGGCTGTGGATCAGTCGTCAGGGCTTCTGGTTTCCCTGATCTATCCGGGTCTCTTTCGCTTCAGTCCTTCGGGAGAAACCCTTGCGGATCTCGTGCGGGACTGGTCTCTGGATGAGTCCGGATGCGAGTACCTCTTTCATCTGGAGAGTGGAAGGTTCTTCGACGATGGAAGCCTGCTTCATTCCGGCACGGTTCTTCGCTGTTTCCACCGACTTCTGGATCCGGAGCATCCTTCGCCGCGACGCTGGGTTCTGTCCCTTCTTGAGGGCGCCGAGGCCTTTCAGAATGGTCTCAGTCCCCGGATTTCGGGTCTGGAAGCTCCGGATGACAGCACTCTGAGAATCCGGCTCCGGGAGCCCTTTAGCCCCTTTCCCGGGCTTCTGGCCATGCCGGCCACCAGGCTCTACCCGGAAGGAGAGGAAGGGCAGCCCGCAAGGCGGGGGCGGATTCCCGTGGCCGGGGGAGCCTGGCGACTGGAGGAGTGGAAGAGGGGGGAGGAGTTCCTTCTTGCTCGCCGCGGTGACTGCCCTCCCGACGGTTTTTCCCGTCTTTCCTTTCGCATTATCCCGCAAGCATTTACAGCGGTTGCCGAGTTTGAGGTGGGAAACCTGGACCTCCTTACGATTCCCCAGGCGGAGTTTGCTTACTGGCAGAATGAAGATCGTCCCCTCCTTCGCCAGCAGCAGCTTTCGGTGACCTATCTGGGCCTGAACCTGCAGAAACCGCCTCTGGACGATCTGCGGGTGAGGCAGGCTCTGAATCGGGCGATCGACGTGCCTGCGATCATGAAAACCCTCCGCGGAGATGCGGCAATCCCGGCCCGGGGGCCGGTTCCCCCGGCACTCCGCTCGCGGGATCCCGAAGAAGTGCTTTCCTATGACCCACAGGAAGCCCGCAAGCTCTTGCAGGAAGCTGGTTTGCCCGACGGCTTTGAAATGGAGATCTGGCAGAAGGAGAACCCGGAGACCAGTCGCCTCCTGGAAGCCGTGCAGAGCTATTTGGCCGAGGTGGGGGTGCGGGTGAAGATCGTGGTGCGGGACTGGGGGGCCTTCAAGGAGGCAATCAATCAGGGAAGCGCCGATGCTTTTGTCATGGACTGGCTGGCGGACTATCCGGATGCGGAGAACTTCCTCTACCCTCTCTTTCACTCTTCAAATCGCGGAGGAGGCGGCAATCGTTGCGGGATGGAGGATCCCTGGATGGACCTCATGCTGGAGGAACTTCGCCTGCGTCCTGCCGGGGCGGCACGAGAAGAACTGGTGAACCGGATCAACGAAAGTCTCTATCGAAAGGCAGCCTGGATCTGGCTCTGGCACCCGGTCACCCTGCAGGTGATTCGCCCCGGAATCCGGGGCTACGAGGCCCCCGTGATCTTCAATGGACAGGACTACCGGGAGATGAAAAGTGGCGACCCACATCGTCCGTAGGCTCTTTGCGGCTCTGCCCGTCATTCTGGGCCTCAGCTTTTTGAGTTTTCTGCTTCTCTATGTGATTCCCGGTGACCCGGTTCAATCCGTGGCCGGCGAGCGCTACGACGAGCAGGTGATTGAGGAGATGCGGCAGGAACTCCACCTCGATGACCCGCTTCCCCTGCGATATCTGGCCTTTCTCGGGCGCCTTTGTCGCGGCGATCTGGGCCGGAGCATGGTGAGCCGGGAGCCGGTATTCGACAGCATTGCCGAGACCTTCCCCAATACGCTTCGCCTTGCACTCTCCTCCCTCCTGATTTCCACGCTTCTGGGTCTGGGACTGGGCATGGCCGCCGCCTCCCGTCCGGGTTCCCTGCTGGATCGCTGTTCCATGGCTCTTGCCTCAGCCGGGGTTTCGGTGCCGGTATTCTGGCTGGGCATGATTCTCATCTATCTCTTTTCCATGAAGCTCCACTGGCTTCCTCCTTCGGGCATGGGCGATGGCGACCTGGCCCATCTCCTCATGCCGGCCCTGACCCTGGCTCTCTCCTCCTCTGCCCTGGTAGCCCGGATGACCCGTTCCTCCATGCTGGAGGTTCTGGGCCAGGATTACATTCGCACAGCCCGAAGCAAGGGAGCGGGCCCCCGGAGAGTTCTCTGGATCCACGCCCTGAGAAACGCCCTCCTGCCGGTGGTGACGGTGCTGGGCAGTGACTTCGGCAGCTTTCTGGGGGGTGCAGTGTTGACCGAGAAGATCTTTGCCTGGCCCGGAATCGGTCGCTACACTCTGGATGCGGTGGCCACAAGGGATCTTCCCGCGATTCAGGGAGCGATTCTTGTGATGGCCCTTTCCTTTCTTCTGGTGAACCTCCTGGTGGATCTGTCCTATCTCTGGATCGATCCGAGAACGAGGTCTGCATCATGAAGTGGAGGAGGCACGGAGGGTTCATTCTGGGCTCGATACTGGTCTCCGTCTTCCTGCTTCTGGGTCTCTTTGCCAGCCTGATTCCCGGGCTCGATCCCTTGTCGACATCTCCGGAAGAGGCACTGGAGCGTCCCGGGCCGAATCATCTTTTCGGAACCGATGCCCTGGGGAGGGATCTACTGGCCCGGATCCTCGAAGGTGCCCGGATCTCCCTGCTGGTGGGGGTTTTCTCGCGTGGCATTGCCCTGTCTCTGGGCACTCTTGCGGGACTTTTTGCCGGCTATCACGGGGGGATAGTTGACCAGATCCTGATGCGATTGGCCGACATGACTCTATCCTTTCCCGCACTCCTGCTTCTGGTGGCCGTGGTTTCTTCCTTCGGTGCCAGCCTTCTGGTTCTCTTTCTTGCCCTCGGCTTTCTGGGTTGGGCGCAGGTGGCCAGAGTCATCCGCAGCCGGGTTCTTGTTCTTCGAAGTGAGGAGTTTGTGGAAGCGGCCGTGGCCAATGGAGCCGGCACTGCGCGCATCCTGTTTCTGCACATTCTGCCCTCCTGCATGGCTCCCCTGATGGTTCTCTTCAGCATGGGCATGGCCACAGCCATCATTGCAGAAGGAAGCCTGAGTTTTCTGGGCCTTGGTGCCCAGGCTCCGCAGGTCAGTTGGGGGACTCTGGTCCGGGACGGGTATGAATACATTCGCACGGCCCCCTGGCTGACCTTCTTGCCGGGAATGGCGATGGCGCTGGCCGTTCTGGGTTTCAATCTTCTGGGCGACGCTCTTCGGGATCTTCTTGACCCCCGGGGCCTGCCCCATCGGGAGTGAATACAATGAGCGAGAGAACCGGGATTGTTCGCCACACGAGTGCTTCGATTCGTCGCGAAGCGAGGCACGAAGCAGAACAGATCAGCCAGTTACTCCTGGGGGAATCGGTGCTGATTCTGGATGCAGTCGATGAAGGTCGATGGCTGAAGGTTCAGGGTCCGGATGCCTACGAGGGATGGCTTCGTTCCTGGCATCTTCAGGAGGGGGCTCCCCTGGAAGCGGGGCTCTGGCAGGTCACGAGCCGCTGGAGCCATGCCTATGCAGAAGAACGGGAGGATTCGGGAATCCTGCAGGACCTCTCCTTTGGAACCCGGCTTCCGGAAGCGGACTCACTTCATCAGGGATTTCTCCCGGAATTGATGCCCCGGACAGGTCTCCACCCCTGGAGACTTCCCGGGGGACAGAAGGTCTGGACTCCCCGTCGGCATCTGGCCCCTTTGGGAAGTCCGGGAGAAGGTGGGGTAAAGGCGCTTGTCCGAAGGGGATTTCGACTTCTCGGGATTCCCTACGAGTGGGGTGGACGATCTTCCTCGGGAATGGATTGCAGTGGCTTGCAGCAGTTGCTCTTTGCGAGTCTCGGGATTTGCCTGCCCCGGGATTCCCGGCTGCAGGTGGAAGGGGGAGAAGCGCTGAACCGGGAGGATCCCGGGAGTTGGGAGGCGGGGGATTTACTCTTTTTCGGGGAAAAAGCGATTGACCATGTCGCCCTCTACCTCGGAGAAGGGCGGATTCTCCATGCCAGCGGAGAGGTCCGTTGTGAAGAGCTCACCGAGAGGGGAGAACTCTCTGGGTCAGGCAGGTCAAGGCTTTCCGCAGTCCGGAGACTTCTATCCTGAGCTCCACGAGTCCCTGTCTCCCGAAGAGAAGAACAGGTCTCTCGGGGAGATGTTTAATTACTAACAGATTGTGACATAAGGGACTCTTTTTCGATTGACAGCTTGGGAAGCCTCCCCTACTTTGCACGCGGTTCGAGGATCTCAAGGAAGCCCCACGATTACCGGGGCGAGCCCGGCCGACTCGTTTTGGGAAATCCGTGCGGGGGGAAAAGAGATCCGAGGCCTGGGGGTGAGAGACCTGGAAAACCTGGGAACCGGTCCCCCGACCTTTAGAGAGACGTGTTTTTCCTGATCAGGAGGTCAATTGTGTCTCGATTCAGTCGTTTGATGATCGTAACGGGTGCTCTGCTGCTGATGGTCTTTAGTGCCTCAGCGACGGATGTGCGCTCTGCAACTCTCGGTGGAGCTCCTTACTGGAAGGACGCCGGGGATGTTGATTCGTGGTATGGCGAGATCGCCAACTACAGTGATATGGCGTGGGTGAACTTTGATGCTCTGGACGGAGATGGTGATCCCGATGCCACGAGTCTGGCCATGACCAAGTCCGAGGAAGGCTGGGGTAGCTTCTATCTGGGCATCGGTAACGGTGCTGCGGACAAGCTGACCATCGGTTACGGATATGGTCTGGAAATGGCGACCATCGGTTTTGTCTATGACATGTACGATGCCGGAGACGACTCCAAGTTCGACTTCGGTTTCGGTATTGACTATGACATGGGCGACACCAATGTCGACCTGGCCTTTGACTATGGCAAGGATGTCGATGCCTCTAGCATGGGCTTTGCCTTCCGTGCCTTCTACGCCTGGCGTGATGGGGTGACGGCCGTTCCGGTCTTCGTCTATGGAACCACGGATGATGGTGCAGATGACGCGACCACCACGACCGCGATGTTCTTCGGTCTTGGTTTCGACTATGCCATCAACGAGGACAACAGCCTCGTTCTGGGTTTCAATTACGGGAGCGGGAGCACGTCTACTGGTGTCGACAGCCTCGATACATCCACCACCACGATGCCCGGCTTCTACGCTGGTATCGAGCATGACCTGTATGACTGGCTGACCGTGCGTTGCGCCGGTACCAAGAGCTGGGACAAGGATCAGGACGATAATGCTTCCTATCCCTTCGGCTTTGTCTTCGGTCTGGGTCTGCACGTGGGTGACTTCGATCTTGATGTCGCCTATCGCGAAGGCGCTCTCTTTGATGCCTTCAACTGGATGCTTGGTGGCCCCGGCGAACTCGGTGTCTACGCTGTTCAGATGAAGTACTACTTCTAGTCGATTTTCGGCTTGAGGAACCCCGCCTTCGGGCGGGGTTTTTTTTTGGCATAATCTCTGCGATTCCGGATCCTCTTCCTCTTCAATTCCCCCTTTCCACTTCCCTGATCCAAAAGGACTGGCGAAAGGCCATGCGATATGTTAGGAAGAAAAGGGCAGTCTTCCCGACTTCGGGATGCTTCGAAGGCTTGTCTTTCCCGTGGACAGGGAAGGATGGATCCGACACTTCCGGAAGCAGTTCCCGGGAAGGATCCCGAGGAAATGGAGACGGGAGAGCTTCTGGGAGCCTTTTTTCTCAGTTCGGGGTCTCTCCGCCCGGAACAGTGTTCCCGGGCTCTTCTGGGGGCTTTCGGGAGTCTTCAGGAGCTATCCAGGGCACTTCCCGAGGAGATGGGAAGCCTGGGAGGACTGGAAGAATGGGAGGCTCGCCTTCTGTACCTCAGCTTTGAGCTGGGACGACGCAGTCGCAAGCTGCGGGAGGGTGATCTTCCCCAGGTGCGGGAACCCGATGATGTGGCGCGGCATTATGGTCCCCTGATGGAACTGTGCCGGCAGGAAGAGTTCCGCGCCCTGCTTCTTGATTCCCGCCACCGGGTGATTCGTTCGGTGCTAGTGGCCAAGGGAAGCCTGAATGCAGCGGTGGTTCATCCAAGGGAACTTCTCCGGCCTGCGATTCTCGCAGCCTGTGAGTCCCTGTTGCTGATGCACAATCACCCATCCGGGGATCCGGAGCCGAGTGAGGACGATATCCGCCTCACCCTGCGTTTCCGGGAGGCCTGTGAACTGATGGGAATCGGCCTGCTGGATCATGTGATTCTGGGCCAGGGTACACATTGCAGTCTGAGGGAAAGAGGATACCTTCCCTGAACCGAGACGAGGACTGAAGTGATCGGAAAGATATCCCGACTGTTTTCCAATGATGTCGCCATCGATCTGGGGACCGCCAATACGCTGATCTTTGTCCGCGGAGAAGGCATTGTCCTCAACGAGCCAAGTGTGGTGGCCGTGAACACGCACAGCCGCAAGGTGCATGCAGTGGGCCGCGAGGCCAAACTCATGCTCGGGCGTACGCATCCTGATATCGAGGCGATTCGCCCCATGAAGGATGGCGTGATTGCCGACTTCGATGTGGTGGAAATCATGCTCCGTCAGTTCATCGAAAAGGCGAAGAAACGCCAGACCTTCATCCGCCCCCGCATTATCATCTGCGTTCCCTCGGGCATCACCGAAGTGGAGAAGCGAGCAGTGCGGGACTCTGCCGAGCACGCAGGGGCACGGGAGGTCTATCTGGTCAGCGAACCCATTGCTGCGGCCATCGGTGTCGGGCTTCCCGTAGACAAACCTGCGGGCAACATGGTGGTGGATATCGGCGGGGGAACCAGTGAGATCGCTGTGATTGCCCTCAATGGCATTGTCACCGATTCCTCGATCCGTGTGGCGGGCGACGAGATGGACGAGGCCATCGTCAACTTCATCCGCCGTAAGTACAATCTGATGATCGGTCAACAGACCGCCGAGCAGATCAAGACCCAGGTCGGCAATGCCCATCCTTCGGTCAAGACGCTGGCCATGGAGGTCAAGGGTCTGCACCAGGGTGACGGACTTCCCCGCACTCTCCGCATTACCTCCGACGAGATCCGGGATTCCCTGGAGGAACCGCTAGCTTCAATTGTCGGCGCTCTGAAGGCGGCTCTGGAGCAAACTCCCCCGGAACTGGCGGCAGACATCGTGGATCGCGGCATTGTACTCACCGGCGGCGGAAGCCTCCTGAAGGGCATTGAAGAACGCTTCAAGGATGAGACCAACCTGCCCGTCAACCTGGTGGACGATCCCCTGACCTGCGTTGTGCTCGGTGCGGGCAAGATACTCGACAATCTGGAAGAATACGATCAGGTCATCATGCAGGGAGCGGAACACTGAGATGGCATACCGGCCCTCTCCCTTTCTGAAATACCGTGACCCGGCGCTTCTGATCCTGCTTCTCGCTTTTTCCTTTGCCCTTGTGGAAGCTCCCGAGGAAGTGCGCTTTCAGCCAGCGAGGCTTGTGTATCGAGTTTTGGCCTGGCCCTCCGATGGAGTCACCCGCCTTGCCCACTACCTGACCCGAACCGCTAGTGAAAACGAGAAGCTGCGGGAAGAGGTCATGAGTCTTCGCTTTGCAGGAGAACGGGCCGAGGAAATACTTCGGGAAAACGGTCGCCTTCGAACACTTCTGGGATTCCATGTGCAGGATGAGTATCAGTTCCTGCCGGCGGAACTTCTGAGCTACCCTCTCCGCAGCCATGAGCGTCACCTGATCCGGATCGACAAGGGAAGTGCAGATGGTGTGGAAACCGGTATGCCGGTGGTCAGTTATCAGGGCCTGGTCGGAAGGATTGAAAGCCTGGGCGATGAGAGCAGCGAAGTTCTGATGATCAACAGCAAGCACTTCTCTTTGGGTGCCCGGGATCTTCGGAGCCGGGTTTTGGGTGCCTTCAAATGGAACCCGAGGCTGGGATTTTTTATCGACCGCGTGGCACCTTCGGAGGATGTCAGAGTGGGAGACCGCTTTGTGACGCTGGGGCTTGAGGGGAAAATCCCGCCCGGCTTTCTCCTGGGCCGTGTCTCCGAAGTAAGGAAACATCCTGCTTCGCTGAGACAGGAGATTCTGATTGAAGCAGCAGCCCCGCTTTTGAGAATTGAGGATCTCTTTGTGGTCACCCGGGCCTCGAAAGGCGCCGACGGTTTTCCCGCGATGGAAGGGAGCGGGAGATGACGGAAAGCCGCCCTCAACTCGGGATCCTGCTTCTCTTTTTCCTCTTTCAGCCGCTTCTGGAGAGCTTTGCGCCGGCCGGCTATCGCGTGGATTTTGCCTTCCTTCTTCTTTTCTGGATTGCGATGCGCGCTGGACGAGTCCCTACCCTGCTCTGGGCTTTTGCCCTCGGGCTGATCCGCGATGTTTCCGACTTCGAAACCCTGGGGGCCAGTTCTGCCGCCTTTGTCCCGAGCGCCTGGCTCTTGTCGGATCTGCGCCATCGTGTGGATCGCAAGAGTGTCCTCATGCGGATGGTTCTCTTTCTTCTCTCCTTTCTTTTGGCAAGGTTGATTTTCTATCTGGTCTATGACTGGCCCGAAATCCTTCACGCCCTTCTCCTCTGGCTTCGGGAGGGCCTGCTTCATGCCTTCCTCGGGCTGGTTTTCTACTTCCTCCTTCTGGGACTGATCTTCCTGTTCAGGGAAGGACTGGGTGTCTTCCGTGAAGCGAATGAGGATTAGAAGTCCCCGGGCTTCCAGCCCGGCTCACCGTCTCCTTCTCCTGGTGATCCTCATGATGGGCCTTCTGATTCTGCGTCTTGCCTGGCTGCAGCTTTTTCAGGGCTCGGCCTTTCTAGGGCAGTCGCGGGACAATCAGTTTCTCGAGAAAAGGATTCCTTCCGCCCGCGGGCTGGTGCTGGATCGACAGGGTCAGGCTCTTGCCCTGAATGTGACGGCCTGCGAGTTGAGCCTCTCCCGAAGAGCGCTGGAATCCGACTCCACCCTGGCCCCGATAATCTGCCGGATTCTGGATTGGCCTGAAAAGCGTCTGGAAGCGCTCTATCAGGAAGCCCTTGAGGAGAAACTTTCCCGAATCGTTCTCGAAAGGGATCTGGATCAGGAGAGGATCCTCCGGGTGGAAGAAAGGCTCCCGGATCTTCCCAGCCTAAGACTGCGGGATTGGGCTAGAAGAACCTATCCCCGGGGGGAACTTGCTGCGCATATTCTCGGCTATGTCGGCGAAGTAAGCCGGGAGGAACTGGAAACCTGGAGAGGCAGCAGCCGGGCCTATTTCCCCGCGGATTTGATGGGTCGCTCAGGAGTCGAGCGCCGTTATCAGGACCGATTGCGAGGCCAGGATGGCAAGGAACTCTTTCTGGTCAATGCCAGAGGGTCGCTTCTTCAGACCGTGGAGAGGCTGGAGCCGGTGGAAGGGGAAACCCTTCGTCTGAGTCTGGATATCGGTCTCTGTGCAGTTCTCGACAGTGCCCTTGCCGAATGGGGTCTGGGTGCCGGCGTGGTGATGGATATTGAAAGCGGAGATCTGCTTGCGGCAGCCAGTCGCCCGGCTTTCGACCCCAATTTTCTTTCCGGAGGGATGACGGCCACGGAATGGAATAAACTCCGGGAAGATCCGTCTCGCCCGATGTTCAATCGGGTTCTTCAGGCTGGCTATGCACCGGGAAGTACTTTCAAGCCGCTGGTTGCCCTGGCCGCTCTGGAGGAGAAGCTCCTGCACCGCAGTTCCTTTGAACCCTGCGGGGGTGGGCTGGATCTGGGAACCCGCTACTTTCGCTGCTGGCTATCTTCGGGCCACGGCAAGGTGAGCATGGAGAGTTCTCTGGAGAGAAGCTGCGATGTTTACTACTACCAGATCGGGGATGCGATCGGAGTGGATCCCATTGCGGACATGGCCCGGAGATTTGGAATGGGAAGCAGAACGGGCCTGGATCTCGGTTCCGAACAGGCCGGCCTTGTTCCTGATTCGGACTACTACAACCGGAGATTCGGCAAGGGGCGATGGACCCGCGGCTATGCCTGGAATCTCTCAATCGGGCAGGGTGAATACCTCTGCACACCCTTGCAGATGGCCATCGTCTATGCGGGCCTGGCACGGGGGGACATTCTGCCGAGCCCGAAACTTCTTCTCGGGGAGTCTCTTCCTTCAAGTCGCAGGGCGAAAAAGCTGGGCATTGAAGAACCGCATCTTCGCCGGATTCGAAAAGGTCTTTTCCGGGTGATGGAAGGTCCGCTGGGAACGGCGCGGGAGTCTGCGGTTCCCGGAATCCCGAGTGCTGGAAAAACAGGAACTGTGCAGAATCCCCACGGGCTCGAACACGCCTGGTTCTGCGGTTATGCCCCTGCAAAGAATCCCAGGATCGCAATCGCCCTGATTGTCGAACACGGAGAGCACGGGACGGACATCGCGCCGATCTTTTCGAGACTCGTGGAGTACTGGCTTCGTGAGAGAGGAGAGTTCTGATGCTCCACTCTTCGCTTCGCCTCATACTGCCCCTTGCCTTGATCCTGCTTACGGGAATCCTCATGCTCTACTCGGTGACCTCTCCTGTTGGCTCCTGGGGCTTCGATGAGGACCGCTCGGAATACACCATCCACCGCGGCTTCTTCCATCGGCAGATTCTCTGGGTGGGGGTCGGCCTTTGCGGACTTCTTTTTACCTCTTTTCTGCCTTTCTGGATTTTCAAGGACTACCTTTCCTGGATTCTCTATGGTCTGGGCCTTCTGGTTCTGATCCTGATTCTCGTTTTTCCTCCTGCGAGGGGAGGAACCCATCGCTGGATCCTGATCGGGCCAGTGGGCTTCCAGCCATCCGAGTTCTTCAAGATTGTGATGATCTTTATGCTGTCGTCCTACATGGCGGCGCAAAGGATCAGCAGCCCCAGTCGTCTGGTCCTCGGCTCACTGGCTCTGGTGCTTCCCCCGGCTGTTCTCGTCCTCCAGCAACCGGATCTGGGCACGGCGATCACCTTCTTCTGGCTTCTGATTCCCATGCTGATCTGGAAAGGCTTTGCCCTTCGAAGAATGCTCCTGCTTCTTGCACCCCTGATTAGCGCACTACTTGTCCTCTATGGTCAAATCCTCGGCGTGGAGGGATTCGGACTTCCCCACTGGATCTGGATGGCCTTCCTGACAATCCTTCTTGCCCAGATCTTCCTCTATCCGGAAATGGGAATCCCGGCGAGAGTGACTTCCTTCCTCACGAGCATTGCCAGCGGCCTGATGGTTCCTTTTCTCTGGGGCCTCTTGCTCCCCTACCAGCAGAAGAGAATCCATGTGTTCTTTGATCCGGATCTGGATCGCCTGGGTGCGGGCTACCAGATCTTTCAGTCCAAGGTTGCTCTGGGTTCGGGAGGATTGACCGGGCGCGGTTTTCTGGAGGGCACGCAAAAGGGTCTGGCCTTCCTACCCGCTCGCCACACGGACTTTATTTTTTCGGTTCTCGGAGAGGAGTTCGGCTTTCTGGGAGCCATGGTGCTGCTTGCCGCCTATACCCTCCTGATTGTCGAGGGAATCCGGATTGCCGCCCGTGTGCGACATCCCTTCGGTCAATTGCTTTCGGTGGGCGTAAGCGCCTATCTTCTCTTCCATGTCTTTGTCAATGTGGCGATGACCATGGGACTGGCTCCCGTGACCGGCCTGCCGCTTCCGGGAGTGAGTTTCGGGGGGAGCGTCCTGATCTCGACCTGCCTTCTTGTTGGTGTGCAGGTGAACATTGCGAGAAACTGGCGGAGATACTGATTGATGAAAGCGAATCCCGGCACTAGGATTCGCGCAAAAGGAGTAGCATGCATCCCGACCTCATCACGCTGGGTCCCCTGAAGATCCACTCTTTCGGTTTTCTTCTGGCCTTGAGCTTCCTTCTGGGCCTCTTTCTGGTTCAAAAGAGAGGGGTGAAGGCTGGCTACGAGAAAGAGATCTTTCTGGATCTATTCCAGGTGATTCTCATTTCTTCCGTTCTCGGTGCGCGGGGTTTCTTTGTGCTCTCGCATCTGGATTCTTTTGCAGACCGGCCCTTGAGTGTCTTCTATCTCTGGGAAGGGGGGATGACGCTCTACGGGGGAATCCTGCTGGCGATTGCCGCCTCTGCCTGGTTCCTGAAAAAGAAGGGTCAGGATTTTCTCTCTCTGGCTGACATTCTGGCCCCGGGTCTCGCCCTGGGGATTTTCATTACCCGGGTGGGCTGTTTCCTGAACGGCTGCTGCTATGGTCTGCCGACCGACTGCTCCATCGGAGTTCACTTTCCGGAACACAGTGCAGCCAGCCACTCGGCTCGTGAGTTTCTGTCAGGCCCAAGTGGGAGCCTGGAGGGGATTCCCCTTTCTCCGGCCGTGCATCCAAGCCAGCTCTATGCCTCCTTCGGCGGCCTTCTCATCTTTCTGGCCCTGCTCTGGCTTCCCCTGCGAGTGAGGGGGCTGGTCTTTGCCAGCTTTCTGCTGCTTTATGGAATCCATCGCAGTATCGTGGATCTCTTTCGCTTCTACGATGCCAGCGGCCAGGGCGCTCTGGGGTTCACTCTCAGCCAGTGGATCAGTCTGGGACTGGTTCTCTGGTCCATCCTTCTCTTTTACCGCATCCTGAAGGGGCGGAGTAGCGGGAAATGACATCCTTCTGGCTTCTGGGACTGCTGGGAGATCCGGTGGAGCATTCCCGCTCTCCGGCGATGCAGGAAGCGGCCCTGAAGTCGTCGGGCTTGCAGGGCGAGTACCGGAAGATTCACTGTTCCGCCGCTTCCCTGAAAGAAACCCTCGACAGGCTTCTGGGAGAAGGCTATCGGGGCCTGAACCTGACGGTTCCCCTGAAAGAAGAGGGCTTCAGACTTCTCGACAAACTGAGCGATGAGGCAGGGCTGCTGGGAGCCGTAAACACCCTGAGACCTTCGGGCTCGTCCTGGGAAGGGCACAATGGAGATTTTCACGGCTTCCGTTCCGCCCTTGCCGAGAACTATGGCAGTCTCCGGGGAAAGCAGGCTCTGCTGATTGGTGCGGGAGGTGCCGCTCGAGCGGCATTCAGGGTTCTTGTGGAAGAGGGTGCCGAGAGTGTCCGGATTCTGAACCGGACCCCGAAGCGGGCGGAGGCACTGATCGAGTCCCTGATGCCTGCGGACTCCTCCTGTTCCGTCGGCCTTGCCGACAATGTGCCCGGAGATTGTGATCTCGTGATCCAGGCGACTTCCCTGGGTCTACACAATGACGACCCTCTCCCGCCTCTTCCCCCTCGACCGGTCTTCTGTATGGACCTGCTCAGTCATGAAACTCCCTGGCAGCTGGCTTGCAGGGAAATGGGCTGCAAGGTCGTGGATGGACGCTCGATGCTTCTTTATCAGGGTCATGAAGCCTTCCGTTTCTGGACAGGACTCAGGGCGCCTTTATCTGACATGGCCCAATCCCTCGGGCTTCTCTCTCCCGGAGAGTGAGTTACCATTGAATCTGAAATACTGGGCGGGAACCCTGTTCCCGAGCCAATGTCACGCCTGTGGGCAGGAACTGGTCTTTCCTCGTCTGGAGGGCGCGCGTTTTCCCCTGCTCTGCGAGCGATGCAATGTGCAACTTCGCCCACTGCTGGGGGAGGAACGCTTGTCCGGGCTCCCGCTGCTTGCCGCCTTTGAGGCTGAAAGAACCCTGACAGGGCTGATCAAGGCCTGGAAATACACGGGCCGCGATGCAGTTCTTCCTTTGCTGGTTTCGGCCATGGCCGAGCGACTTCGTCATTCCGGCTGGCCTCGTCCCTGGCTTCTGGTGCCGGTTCCCCTTCCGCTTTTTCGAAGGGTGAAGCGGGGTTTCAACCAGAGTGAACTGCTGGCCAGAGGCATTGCCCGGGAACTGGGACTGGAGAAACCCCGGTGCTTGCTTCATCGGGGACTGATGAGCGGGCAACAGGCTTCCCGGCGAAGGGAGGAGAGACTGTCTGCGGCAGGGCGCGAGTTCCGTCGTCGCAAGGAGTATCGCGGAGATGCCTGTCTGGTGCTGGTTGACGATCTCTGCACGACGGGGGCGACTCTTTTGGCCTGCCGGGATGCTCTGGATTATGAAGGCCCGGTCAAGGCAGTTCTCGCCGGTCGCGTCTCCTCTTGACAGGCTCCAGAATGCCTGCCTACCTTGAATTGAACGCATTTCCAAGCCTCGAACCTTCGTGTGGGGGGGGAGCATGTTTTCCAAGCTCAGCATCCGGGATCTGGATACCGCCGGCAAAACTGTCTTTATGCGAACGGACTTCAATGTGCCGCTCAATGACCGGCAGGAGGTGACGGATGACACCCGCATCCGTGCGGCCCTGCCCTCCATTCAACACCTGATCGACAACGGTGCCCGACTCATCCTTGCCAGCCATCTGGGGCGTCCCAAGGGAAAAGTCGTTTTTGAGATGAGCCTTTCCCCGGTCGCCGACCGCCTGGCAAAACTGGTGGACGCGCCGGTCCGATTTGCGCGGGATTGCCTGGGAGAAGAGGTCGAGTCGATGATTTCGGAAATGGGGGAGGGTGAGATTCTGCTATTGGAGAATCTGCGCTTCCATGCCGAAGAGACCGACAATGAGGAGGCCTTTGCCGAGCAACTGGCCTCGCTGGCTGACATCTATGTAAACGATGCCTTTGGCACGGCCCATCGCGCCCATGCATCGACCGAGGGTGTGGCTCGGAAAATGGAAACTGCGGCCGCCGGTTTTCTCATGGAAAAAGAACTGGAGTATCTGGGCGGGCTATTTGACGAGCCTCTGCGCCCCTGCGTCGCCCTGCTTGGAGGAGCCAAGATTTCGGGCAAGATTCCCGTCATCAAAAACCTCCTCGAGCATGTCGACAGCATCCTGATCGGCGGCGGCATGGCCTTCACCTTTTTCAAGGCCATGGGGCTGGGTGTGGGCAATAGCATCGTGGACGAGGAACTGTTCGATGCAGCACGCTCCCTGATCGAGAAGTCCCGGGAAATGAACAAGGAAATCCTGCTTCCCGTGGATCTCCTGATTGCCCCCAACATGTCGGCGGATGCAGAAATCCGCACCGTTCTTCCCACGGACTTGCCGGAAGGATGGATGGGACTGGATATCGGGCCGGACACCTGCGAGTTGTATTCGGGCCGACTTTCTCAGGCGAAAACCGTTTTCTGGAACGGTCCCATGGGTGTCTTTGAACTGAAACCCTTTGCCCAGGGTACTTTGTCAATGGCGCGAGCACTTGCCGAGGCTACGGGCAAGGGAGCCCGCACGGTGGTCGGCGGAGGGGACTCGGTGGCCGCCGTCAAGCAACTGGGTCTCGGAGAGAGCCTGAGCCACATTTCCACGGGTGGCGGCGCGAGTCTGGAACTGGTAGAGGGAAGAGACCTGCCCGGTGTGGAGGCTCTGACCGAGGCGAAAGGCGTGACCCATGAGCCGTAGAATCCTGATTGCCGGGAACTGGAAAATGAATCTCGGTCCCCGGGCATCCCGCGACCTGGTCAAGGGCATTCAGGACGGCATGGAAGGACGCAAGACAGAGGCAGACCTTCTCGTGGCCCCTCCCTTTGTCAGTCTGCCGGCCGTCGCCGAACTGCTGACGGCTTCCGGCATCGGTGTGGCAGGTCAGAACCTGCATGAAGCTCCCGAAGGTGCCTTCACGGGAGAGATCTCCGCGCCTCTTCTCCGGGAAGCCGGGGCAGACTGGGTCATTCTCGGCCATTCCGAGCGCAGGCAGTACTTCCATGAAAGCGATGTGGGCGTCGCCCGAAAGGCCGCCGCCGCTTTCGACTCGGGGCTGCTTCCCATTCTCTGTGTAGGCGAAACCCGGGAAGAAAGGGAGTCAGGCCGGACGCTCGAGATTGTTCTCGGGCAGACGGAGGGAGTCTTGCAGGGGATGCCGGAAGATAGGCTTTCGAAGGTCGTCCTGGCCTACGAACCGGTTTGGGCGATCGGTACGGGTCTTACCGCGACCCCGGATCAGGCGCAGGAGGTCCATCGGGCAATGCGCGAAAGGATTTGCTCGAAACATGGGGATTCCATCGCTTCGGGCATGAGGATTCTCTATGGCGGCAGCGTCAAGCCCGACAATGTTCGGGAGCTTCTGGCTTTGGAGGATGTGGATGGCGCCCTGGTCGGGGGCGCGAGTCTGGAGGCAGAGAGTTTTCTTGCCCTCATCCCGCCATTCTCAGTGTCTTGACAGTCCGCAAGCCCTTTGATAACTTGCCTCTTCCGGATCAACCGCTTTCAGGAGAATGTGATGTATCTGATCCTACTGACAATCTTTATTCTCGTGAGCCTAGTGCTCGTGATCGTCGTTCTGATGCAGTCAAGCAAGGGAGGCGGCCTTGCGGGTGCCTTCGGCGGCTCCAGTGATGCCGCCTTGCTCGGGGGACGCAGCGCCGGCAACTTCTTGAGCAGGATGACCTGGTACCTGGCCTTTAGCTTTATTGGCCTGTCCCTGATTCTGTCCATTCTTTCTGCCCGGACCACCGAGCCGACAGAGGGAATCGTTGCAAAACAGCAGAAATCCGGCGCGATCAACAATTTTGAAGTGGAAGAGGGCGCCTCGATTCTTGACGAACTCGATACGGTTGCGCCCCAGGAAGAAGCCTCTCCTCCCGCGGGTGGGGCCAGTGAAACGGAGTCCGAATAGGGCTTCGCCCGGGTGGTGGAATTGGTAGACACGCTGTCTTGAGGGGGCAGTGGACGAAAGTCCGTACGAGTTCGACTCTCGTCCCGGGCACCATCGAAAGAACCCTGTTCGCGAAAGCGGATGGGGCTTTTTCTATGGCAGAATCCACTCTTCTTCCTGAATCAGTTTCGAGCTTTCAAGTTCCCGGATTCTCAGCAAGACCCGATCTTCCTGCAAATCAATCCAGGCCAGAGAAGGGGGAGATCCCCGTCTGGCTCCCTGAACGGCCCCCGGGCAGAGGAGCCTTCCCCGGGGGATCGATTCCAGCACCGGATAGTGAAGGTGGCCGTGAAGAAAGAGAGTCGGCTCGCCGAGTCCCCGCATTTCCTGTTCGCTCCAGGGAAGGTGGCGCATGCGGATCTTGATCGGGCCTTCCCTCCGGTTTCTCCTCTCGGGCAGTTCTGGCAGCCCGGGCGGGTCGTTGTTGCCCTGAACGGCCAGAGTGGGGGCCACTGAGGATAAGAGGGAGAGAAGGGCGGTCGGTCCCAGATCTCCAAGATGGAGAATCAGGGAGGCGCCCTCTAGGCGGTCCATCAGGACAGACGGCATCTTGCCGTGAGTATCGGAGATGACAGCAATCTTCATCAGAATCCTTGGGGTGGAAAGGCGGAAGAGGATGTTCTATTTTCCAGAGGTCGTCAAGCAGGAGGAGACGCATGACAGATTCACAAGACAGGAATCCGGAACTGGAAGCTCTGGAAACGGAATTGCGTAGTTTGCTGGACCGAAAATACCGCCAGTTCTGGCGTCCGGTCTCATCTGGAGAAGAAGGAATGAATGATGCGGAGGCAAAGGCACTGCAGGAAGAGATCCGGAAGGTCTTCGACAAGATTCGCCTGATTGACGGCAAGTACCGCGTCTCAGCCTAGATTCGGATCGAGTAGCCGATGCTTGCGCTGAAGATCCAGTGGTTCTCAGGATCGAAGTTCAGGCGCTTGAACTCGAAGCTGGTGTAGCTCGCCCGAAGATTCCAGTTCAGACCGAAGTAGCGATGCAGGAAGAAGATTCCCCCCGTACCCAGATTCACGCTCGGGAAACTGTCGTTCGGGAGATACCAGGTCACATTTTCCGGAGCTGTGGGAACGGGAAGCTCTGGCTCTCCGGGAAGGTTGTAGTCCGTGGGGACGATCAGATCGCCCGTGCGGAAGTAGGAGACGATTCCTGCACCCGCATTCACATAGAAGTTGAAGACATTGTCATTGGAGCGAAGCCAGACATAGTCCATGTTGGCTCCGAACCGGGTAATGTGGTAGGTGGGGAAGTCCCCGTAGATCCAGTTCAGATAGACCTCTGGATCCAGAGGATTTGTGGCACCGGAGTAGCGGTTGAAGTTTGCAGCAGCCAGGTTGCTCCCGTTGAAGTTGATGACAAGATCCGCCGGAGTGTAATTGAAATAGCCTTCGACTCCCCAACGGGGGCTGATGGCTGAACGGACTCGGAGACCGATGTCCAGATTTCCCTGAAAACTCAATCTGATCCGGTTGCGGTTCTGCTTCGGACTGTCGGCGGGAAGATTCAGGTCAAGTTGGTTGGGGTCCACCAGAGGATTGAGATCCAGCCCCGTTATTCCCCAGTTGAGATCCTGAATCGGGAACTGCCACTCTTCGAAGTCGGCAAACTCGAAATAGCGAGTCGCTCCCACGATGTCGAAGCTGACATGATGGTTGCCCAGAAGAACCGTCACTCCGGAGGCCGGAAGTGCGGACAGGAGGAGAAGGGAGATCAGGGTGAAGCGCTTGAGCATGCTAGGGGAGCCTCCGGGATTTCGCCAACAGGGCGGGAACTTGTGAAAACTAGGAGACATTGACCCTCTTGTCAATGCCCGCTTGGCTCTGCGTTTCCTGTACATTTTGCGGAAATACTGGCGCAGGAGCTCATGGATCGCCATAATCCTCAGGGGGAGGTATTCATGGATACTGAAGACAGAAAACTGGTGAAAGTTGCTGTTCTGGACGATCCGGTGGAGGTTTCATTTCTTCGGAGTGTGCTGGAGGAACTGGGCTTGAACTTTCTAATTGAACCCATCGGGATCGGTCCTTTTGGAACGGCCCTGAATATGTCAACAGGCTCCTTTCGCCTGATGGTTTTTCCCGGGGACGAGGATCAGGTTCGGGAGATTCTGGACAAGCTGAAGGAGGACCTTTCCAATGAAGAAGAGAACCCAATGAACCAAGGAAGTGATTCATGAGTTTCGCCCTGTTTTTTCCCCTCTTCTGGGACCCTACTTTCATCCTCCTGCTTCCGGCCATGGCTCTCGCACTTTGGGCCCAGGCACGGGTGAAGAGCAACTATGCGCGATTCAGCCAGGTTCCGGCTCGTTGTGGCATGAGCGGGGAAGAAGTCGCCCGACGACTGCTTTCCGACGAGGGCCTGTCCTCGGTTGTGGTGAATGCAACACAGGGCAAGCTTGATGATCACTACGATCCACGAAACCGGACTGTCAACCTCAGCCCGGGAGTCCATCAGGGAAGAAGTCTGGCGGCTCTGGCCATTGCGGCTCATGAGACCGGACATGCACTTCAGCACAAGAGCGAGTGGCTGCCCCTGGCCCTTCGAAGTTCTATTGCCCCCGCCGTGGGATTGGGGAGCGGCCTTGCTTTCCCTCTCTTCTTTGTCGGTTTCATCTTTCCGAGTTTTCGTATTCTGATGGATCTGGGGATCTGGTTTTTCAGCCTTGCGGTGATTTTCCATCTGGTGACCCTTCCCGTGGAGTTTGATGCGAGTCGCCGGGCCATGGCGATGTTGAGCGACAAGGGCATCCTTGCGAGTGATGAAAGCGCGGGTGCGAAAAAAGTGCTGGGAGCCGCAGCCATGACCTATGTGGCGGCCGCCGCTGTATCCGTCATGCACCTGCTTCGCTTGATCATACTGCGGGGAGCCCGCAACTAGGAGGATGATGCTGGCGTTTTTCACCATCGCACCGACGGGAACGGGGGGGGATCACCTCAGCGAGGCGGTCGCCGGCATTCTGGATATCGTAGACAAGAGCGGACTGGAATACCGTTTCGGCCCCATGGGTACCACGGTAGAAGGCGAATGGGATGAGGTCATGGATCTGATCGGTCGCTGTCATGCCCGGATGCGAGAAGACAATCTTAGGATCTCGACCCTGATCAAGATCGATGACCACAAGGGGCGCAGTGGCCGGCTTTCAGGAAAGATGGAGTCCGTTGAGAAGACACTCGGTCGGGAGTTGAAGAAGTAGCCTAGAGCGTTTCGATGTTTCCGGCGAAGAACTCATTGCCCTCGGCTGCGCCGAGAAGGTCCAGAAGACCCAGGTAACTTCGGGTGGGACTTCCTTCGAGGGGAAAGTTCTCAAAGAAGAGTTCCCGGATGCTCATCCGGTCGATCTTGCCATCCATGAGGGCTTCATAGAGCCGTCCCCCGAGGTGTTTCCCCACGGAGCGGGTAAGTGCCAGATGCCCTGCAGCATCGAGCCGGTAGAGGCGGCCCGGGAAGTGCTCGACATCCCCGTCTTTCAGGTAACGCTCCTCTGCTTCCAGATAGTCCAGGCACTGTTCCGCACGCTTTCGCCAGTCCCTTTCCTCGCGGTCGCTCTCCCGCAGGAGTTTCCGCAGGGAGGCAAGATCCCGGTACTTTCGAAGCGGGTTGAGAATCTTGCTGCCCAGGAAGATCAGGGCATTCTCAATTACTCTCAGGTAAAAGTCATCACTGAGTCCGCGGGGGCGGGAGTGAATGCGGGAACAGCGAGCGTGCAGGATTCGGGACGCCATTTCGGCCATCCGGTTCTGGCTGAGTTCTGCAAGGATGCCGACATTTTTCTCCAGGAGATAGGTTCCAATCCCGAAGGCCAGACCGCTGGCGACCTTCCTGGTCTCTGCTTCGGTCCAGTGTCCCTGCTCGGAGACTTCTTTGGCGAAGTTCTCTTCGCCCATCCAGAAGATCGCAGCCTGACTCTCTTCAAGCACAGGAATGCGAAGCAGTTTCGCGATCATATGCAGCAGGTGGTCTACTTCCTGGCTGAGGTCCGGGAGCAATTCTCCGGACTCACTCGGAGGGGTGAGATGCACCGTATCCAGATCCAGTTCCCGAAGAGTCAGCCAGTAGTGGTAACTCTGGAGCTTCACAATCGGGGTGGCACTTTGCAGGCTCAGGTCCCCATTTTCCAGTTCCAGGATTTCCGGACTTTCCCCGAGTTGGCGCAGGGACTGCCAGTAATGTCCCTCCGGATTCTGGAAGATGCGGAGGATCTTGCCCCGGTAGCCTGATTCCCGAAGTGCTGCAGGAAGGTGATTGCTGGCCAGGTGGAAGTCGCCGAAGAGGACCAGAAGGGGGCCTTCTTGCCTTCCGGGACGGTGCTTTGAGATGACCCTGGCCGCATTGTGGTCCCGCTCCAGAAGCGGGGAAGAAGCACTTGAGGGATCGCTGTTGAGGGCAAGTATGTGGAGGCGATGGTAGCGGGCATAGAGAAGGAGGGCTCGCACCGGACTCCAGAGGAAATCCCAGTGCTCGCGAAAGAGGTGAAGGAGTTCCTCTTCGTCGAGCTTGTGAGAGAGAAAGGCATCCAGTTCGGATTGCAGGGAAATGGGAAACATCTCCAGGCCGAGAGAGGGCCGAAGTCCCTGTTGAACCATGCGCCGGAGCAGGCGAAGAGCAGACCTCTGGCTCTGGACCAGGCTGTGGTAGTCGCCCAGAAGGACGAGATTTGCCCGGGAGAGTCTCTCCAGAAGGTCACGGGGGCGCAGCACCTGGCCGGTCCAGCGAGGCAGATCCTCCAGATATTCCCGGCGGTAGCTTCGAAGAAGCTCGGATTCGTCGCCCAGACGGGCACGCAGGGAAAGTTCCAGCCCTTCCTGCAGTTCTTCCTGCAGGTTCAGCCAGTTCTCGAAGCTCCCGGGCCTGTCTTCCCCGTACCAAGGCTTCCTCATGCCTTCCCGTCCTTCCTCTGGATAGTCCTTGCCGGTCTTGTCCATGCGAAAAACGCGCCACAGAATGCCCTTTACAGAAGCGAATGCCGGCTCTAGTTTTCTCTCAGGAGGAACCATGAGACTTTCCCCAAAGAAGATTGATTACCTCTCCGAGAAGCTCCTGCGGAAATTGCGGGAACACGATGGTATTTTCCTCACGGGTGATGAGGATGATGTCTTTCGTGCGATTGCCTGGGAGATCACCGAGGAACTGAAGATCGAGGACGAGATCGACGATGAAGTGGATTTGGTTCTCGAACAGTATGAGCGACAGATCAACAGCGGTGACATGGATCGCAATGTCCTTCGCCGCAAGCTCAAGAGCGAGTTTGCCAGGAAAAGGGGCTACACGATATGAGACTCAATGAGGAAAGAATCGAGATCCTGGCCCGTCGCATTTGCAATCGTCTTCTTGACGATGAGTTTGTCGACATCACCGTGACCGAGCGAGTCTTCGAGGATCTCATTGAAATCTGGATCACGAAGGATCTGGAGATCGAGGATCTGATCAATGAAGAGGCCGTGAAGCGGGTGGAAAGCTATTCCCGCAAGATTCCCCATGGGAGCAGTGAGTGGGAGATCCTTCTCGACAAGGCCAAGGACGAACTGGCCACAAGTCGCGGATATGTGATCCGCTAAACCCGTGAACAACTCGACACCGAATCTCAGTTCCCGGGTTGCCGGGAAGAAGGTACTCCTTGCCTTGAGCGGGGGAGTGGATTCTTCCCTTGCGGCTCACCTTTTGCTCGAAGCCGGTGCAGAAGTTACAGGGACCACATTCCGGAACTACTGCTTCGGGGAGGAGACAGTTCTCCCCGAGAGGAGTTGCTGTTCTGTGGAATCTGTCCGGGATGCTCGCCGGGTTTGCGACACCCTGAACATTGAACACCGGGTGATCGACGAAACCGAGCGCTTTGAGCTGGCGGTGATCGACAATTTCCAGGACGAGTACTCGAAAGCCCGCACTCCGAACCCCTGTGTGCGTTGCAATACCGAGGTGCGGTTTCCCCGTCTGATGGAGGAAGCTCTCTGGGGAGGTTTCGATCTCGTAGCCACGGGGCACTATGCGCGGATTCTTCCGGGAGATCCCTGGCAGATGGCCTGTGGTCTGGATTCTGGAAAGGACCAGAGCTACTTCTTGGCCGGCCTGGCTCCGGAGTTCTACCCCCTGGTCGTTTTCCCCCTGGGTGCAATGCAGAAGACCGAGGTGCGTTCCCTGGCAAGGGCTGCGGGCCTGCATGTGGCCGGGAAGAAGGAGAGTCAGGACATCTGTTTTCTGGGGGGGAGCAGTCTGGCCGACTACCTCCGGCAGTTTGGTGCCCTGCACCCCGGAGAGATCATCGGGCCTGAGGGAAATGTACTGGGAGAGCATCCCGGTATGGAGCTCTTTACCATCGGTCAGCGACATGGTCTGGGCGTGGCTGCAGGCCGCCCTCTCTATGTCCGTCACATGGATGCCGAGACAGGGCGGATCACTCTCGGCGAGGAGTCCGATCTCCTCTGCAGGGAGCTTCGGGCCTCTTCGGCCTGGTTCCGTCCCGGTTCCGGTCTCCGTGGCAGAGTACGCTACCGGAGCGAAGCCCAGAGGCTGGAGAGTGTGGAATTCGAGGATGGCTGGCTAAGGGTGAAGTTTGAAGAGCCGGTTTCCGCCGTTGCTCCCGGTCAGAGTTTGGTTCTCTATGATGGGGACCGCGTGGCCGGTCACGGGATCATCGAAAGCTCAATGCCCTGACTTCATGCGTTCTCGAAGAAGAAGTGTCAATTTGCCCAGATGGTTCTGGAATACCCACAATGGAGGAGATCTTCTGAAGGCCAGAGCTTGGAAATCCCTGTTCAGCAAGCGATTTCTGGCCTGCCCCGGGGCGAGTGTCTGGAGAAAGGGCTGGAAGAGCTTCTTGCTTTTCTTGTTTCTTGCGGGTTTCCAGCCCGCCTTTGCTGGGGCGGAGATCCAGATTCGCTGCGAGCCGGCCGACTCACTTTTGGCAGTTGAGATCCAGTCCGAACTGGAAAGGGCTCTGGCGGACTGGGGGACGGTTTCTAACAAGCAGGCAATTCGGGTCATCCTTGCCCCGGACCGGGAGTCCTTTTCGAAGCTGGCCGGCGGGCGCAATCCCGAGTGGGCGGCTGCCCTGATTCTGGAAAGGGGAGAGAGCATCCTCCTCGACAAGGACCGGTTTTTGCGTCTGGAGCGGCGGCGACAGATCCTGCGACATGAGATGGCGCATATTCTCATCGACCGGGAATTGCAACATCCTCGCCTCCCCCGGTGGTTTCATGAAGGCTGGGCACAGGTCTTTGCTGTCGAGTGGGATGTGCAGAAGGTCGGCCTTCTTGCCCGCACGGCAATCCTGGGCAGGGGCATTCCTCTTTCCGATCTTCGCCGCAGTTTTCCGTCCTCCGGGCCTCGGGCCACGCTGGCCTATGCAGAAAGCCAGGCCGCTTTGCGCTACCTGATGGAGGATCCATCTTCCTGGTCGGATTTTCTTTCCTCGCTGAAAGCAGGAGAGGACTTCTTTCCCTCGCTCCAGAGACATTACGACCTTCGGGGCCGCAGCTTTGAGGCCTATTTCGACCAGGAGATTCTGCCCGCCTACCGATGGGGTGGCACCCTTCTGGGAGCGGGATGGGTCTCTTTGGGGCTGCTGCTCTTCCTGCTTGCCGCGGCCAGGAAGTCGCGTCGTATTCGACGAGGGAAGGGGGATTATGATCCGCAGGACTATGATTCCCGCTGGATTGACAGGGAGAAGGGAGCTTGATATATTGCGCGCCGACAAGGCATGGGCTAAGATCCCCGCTTCGGAGGACTAGCCTAACTGGTAAGGCAACGGTCTTGAAAACCGTCGGGCTTTGCCCTTGGGGGTTCGAGTCCCTCGTCCTCCGCCTTTCACCTCGGAGAGGTGACCGAGTTGGCTGAAGGTGCTCGCCTGCTAAGCGAGTGTGGGTTTAAAAAGCTCACCCAGGGTTCGAATCCCTGCCTCTCCGCCTGCCGCGGGATTGGCTCCGCGGAATGAGAATGCGCCCATAGCTCAATTGGATAGAGCGTCTGACTACGGATCAGAAGGTTGGGGGTTCGACTCCTCCTGGGCGTACCTGCAAGACGAAGCTCCGCAAGGAATTGCGGGGCTTTCCTTTCTCGCAATTTGAGGAGACGGTTTGAAGTGCCGAAATTGTGCCAAGCTTTATCCGGTCCCACTTCCCGCGAATGCGTGCGACCTTCGCCATCTAGCGACCGTAGGCAAGCCAGACGAGAAACAGCACTCCGACGATAATTGCAATAACTACCCAATCATCCCTTGAGGAGCCCTTAGTCTCTGAATGTCTATCCCCATGAGGATCCTCCACTCTTTGAAAAGGGGAAAGAGGCTCAAGGTCGCTTTGACAGTGTTTACATCGAGCCGCTTCCCGGAGAACCAACTCCTTGCATAAGGGGCACTGCCGGTAGTTTCCTTCGTCACTATCAGAGAAGGCTATTCTGACTCTCTTTTTCCCGGCCGGCATCACAGCAATCGCAAATAGGCCGAGAAGTCCGAAGATCAGACCGAGGATAAGCCAGAGTTCGGCAGAGTATCCCTTTTTGTCTGCAACCACAGCCGCGATAACTGCTGCGAAGACATTGGCAATAAGAGCTAGAACCAGATAGTGATTCATTGTCCCTCCGTGTCTGCGATGATGATAAACACTATCTTACATCCTAGAGCTTGCTTTTGAGTTCTTTGTCGAGTTGGCGATTAATCTCTATTTCTTTACCGATTTCTCTTCGCTTCTTTGAGTGTATATCATGAAACGCCCTCTCTCGACAAGGAGAGAGGGCGCATCTCTTGCGAGACAAAGGGAAGAGCTCGCCTACTTCTTACGACCCTTGAGCTTGAACTTGATGTGCTCGGGTCCGACCTTGCTGCTCTTCATAAGCTCCACAGCAGTTCCGAGCTCCGCAGTCTCTCCCTTGCCAAGTTCCAGAAGCCCGAAGAGGCTCCCCACGGTTCCCGGAAAGAAGACCTGTGCAACGATGGCCGGCTTCTTGAGCGGGTGTCCGCTGCGATCCTCATACACTTCGGTGAAGGAGCGCAGGATTCCGGACTTCGGATTGACGACCCGGGCATTCTTCTGAACATCCAGTTCGATCATCCCTGTCTCGCAGAAAGCACTCGCGGGAACATGAATCGCATCACAGTGTGAGCAGTAGGTTCCGCTGAGCTTGCCCTTGGCCAGATCCTGGTAGAAGCGTGTTCCGCCAAGACCCGCCGTGTAGACATAATTCAGGGGGATCTGCCCCGGGAAAGCCTTTGCACTCATTGCGTCCAGCTCCACCGGCTTGATCTGCTTCACGGCCCGGCTCGTGCGTTCCCCGGATTTCAGGGGACGGAAGTACTTGATGTCGAGAATCGTTCCTTCCCGATCCTTCTCCGGTTTCCACTCTGCCTTTACACGCATGCCGATCTCCACATCCTTCGGCTTCACGTCCTTCAGCCAGTGTACGATGCCCATGTCCTTGCTCGCTCCGTCAATCTCGATGACCGCGAAAATCTTCACCTCTCCCTTGGGCAAGGGAGAAGAATCCCAGTTAACATGGGAGAGCGTATAGGTCATGACCGTTCCGCTGTCCTGAATCTCGTAATACTCACTGACGGGATGCAGGTTGCAGAGCTCGCAGAAGCTTCGCGGCGGAACCATCATGCGTCCGCAGTCATTGCACTGGGAGGCCGTCAGCTTTCCACGCTTGAGACCATCCAGATAGGTGGTCAGTGCGAAACCGTTGTCCCAAGCGTAGCGGAAATCCGGCTGATAGGAGAAGTGAGGAACCTGCTCCACCTTCTTCAGAGGTGTTCCCGGCAGATCCTTGCTCGTTTTCTTCGCCCACTTGCTGGCTTCCACCGGCATGGCGCCTTCCGAACTCATGACCACCACGGTTCCCACCTGCATCAGGTCTCCCCAGGCCTGGGCCACGCCCCGATGGGCGCTTCTGGAGACCTGCCGTTTGCCTGCCTGTCCGCTGAGCTGGAAATAGAGCTCGGCGATCTTCATGAGACCGGTAGCTGCGATCGGGTTGCCTACGCCCAAAGCTCCGCCCGAGGGGCAGATGGGATGGCTTCCCTCCTTCGTGAAAGCGCCTGCGTCAAAGAGTTCGCGCACCTTGCGTCCCGACTTGTCCATCAGAAGACCATTCATGTGATGAAGGGCCTTGTAGTTGAAGGGGTCGTAGGGCTCATAGATGTCGATCTCATCTTCGGGCTTGGTAATGCCGGCCATCTTGTAGGCATCGAGTGCCGCCATGGCCACATAATTCGGGTAGGCCAGGTCGCGGGTGGGCCAATAGGCCGTGTCGAGACGGAAGCCCACGCCATCAATGAAGACCGGAGCCTTCGAATGAGTGCGAGCAACGCGCTCGTTCGTCATGACGATCGCACAGGCGCCGTCACTGGTGGGACTGATGTCGCGACGCTTCACCGGCCAACTGAGAACAGGAGAATCGAGAACATCCTGTACCGTGATCTTCTCGGCCACCTGTGCCGCAGGATGATGGAGAGCATTGCCCTTGCAGAGCACACTGATCTCCGCAAGATCGCGCTCGCTGTAACCATACACGTGCATGAACCTGGCCATCTCGATTCCAAAGATGTGGATGAGTGTCAGGTCCAGCGGCTGTTCCGTCGTGTGATCAAAGATCGTGATGAAGGCTCCCGCAGGATGCGGATGCGTTGGGCTCATCTTTTCTTCGGTGACCACGAGAACATTCTTGAACTTGCCCGACGCTACATGCATCCAGCCGTGAATGGGGCTGAAGATGCCGGTGCCTCCGCCAACATAGTGACGCATGTAAGGCTTGTGAGTTCCGCCTGCGCCAGCGATCAGATGTTCTGCGTTCAGGTGAACGCCATCGAAGGCATCCGGGGCCGTGCCGAGGCAGACAGCATCGATGTCATTGATCGTAAGTCCGGCATCGTCCAGAGCCATTTCCACGGCCTGAGCGGCCAACTCACCGGGGGATTCCTGGGCGCGGCGGACAAACTTCGTCATGCCGGCACCGATTACGGCGACTCGATTACTCATTGTTGCCTCCCTCCGCGTCCAGGACAACTACCGAGCAGGTGTCCGTTGGTATTCCTCTCCATCCATGCAAGAGTGCCGTCTTTGCATCCTGAACCTGATGCGAACCTGCCTGCCCGCGAAGCTGTTTCACGGCATCGTAGAAGCGGGCGCCACCGTTTGCTTCATAGAGATCGCCCATGGCCTGACTGCCGCCATCGGGATTGACCTGCGGCAGGAAGTTGCTGGAGATGCCCAGCGCGTCCAGATGCATGAGTTGCCGATGTGCGTAAAGGTCGCTCACATAGGCCAGATCAAGTTCCTGCTCGGGAACGCTGATGCCGGCCTCTTCATAGGCCATGCGGGCGGCCAGTTCTGTGCCATCAGAATTGTCATGAGCGCGCCGCTCGATAATCGAGTTGCCGGAGGCCCAGCCGGTTCCGGAGATAAAGACCGGACTTTGCGGGCACTCCAGCGCCGCTTCCTCTGCGCCGAGGACCACGACCACCGCAGCGTCTGCCGGGCGAGCGATCATGAGTTCGGTGACCGGGGAAGAGATGAGCCGGCTGCCAAGAATGTCGTCTGCTTCCACATCGGAGGAATAACAGGCGAGTGGGTTGCCGATCGCGCGACTGCGGTTATAGGCCGCAATTTCTGCCACATCTTCCTCACTGTAGGCCGAGCTTTCGAGGAACTGCTGCATCTCGATACCAGCCAGATAGTGGGGGGAAACTCCAAAGCGGTTGAAGGCCGGGTCGAGCGCAAAGTGAAGGATCTCGTCCTTGGTCAGGATGTTGGAAGCCTTGCTGTAGCTCTCCACAACGAGAGTCTTGAACTGTCCGGTCTGAATCTGCATGACAGCCGATGCGATTCCCTGAAGGAAATCTCCACCCACCGTATATACCGGCTTGCGAACCATGCCAAGCTGATCGGGTACATACTCATCTGCAATGGAGTAACCCGAAATAAAGTCCTCTTCGCAGGAGACCGCACCGTCAATCTGCTCTGCCTTCACGCCCGCATCCTCGTAGGCCATTGTTGCTGCCTTTGCGATCATCTCGCGATAGGACAGCCCTCCGGAGGCGGGGAAGGTTCCGCAGATGCCGACGCCCATGACGACAACACCCATTTTTACTCCTTCGTTGTGGTTTATAAAATCGGAGCGATCATAGGGAAGTCGCTTGCACAAGTCAACGCAGCTTGAAGCTCTTCTTTTGGGGCCACGACATTGGGAAATTCTTGCGCTAGAGCGGATTAGACTTGCAGGCGGAGCCAGTCTTCGGGACCTATTTCCTGCGCATTCCTTCCAGCATGGTGGCTGTGGTTTGGCGGATCAGTCGATCCACATCCACGATTCCCAGGATCTGCTCTTCGATCACCAGCATGGCCAGTCCGTGTACGGTGCTCCAGGCGACAAAGGCCTGCATTCGGGGATCCTGCTTTCGGATTTTCCCGCTTGCCTGATGGACTCGGATGATCTCGACCAGTTGGTCAAAGATCGCATTGGCGGCTTCGCGGAGTTCCGGTCGATCCTGGCGACTGAGAGCCTCTTTGCCGTACATCAGGCGATAGTGAGCCGGGTTCTCCAGAGCGAAACGCACATATTCCTCCCCCATGCGACGAAAACGCTCGACACTTGCTCGCTTGCTAGCGGCTTGAACGGCCTGGAGCCTTTTCTCAAGCCTCGCAAAACCATGGGATGCGACGGCCACCAGGAGTGCGGACTTGCTGGGGAAATGGCGATAGGGGGCAGCTCTTGAAACACCGAGACGGGCACTGATGGCCCGCATGGTAAGGCTGTCTACGCCCTTGTCTGCAATCATGGCAGCGGCTTCTGAAAGGAGTGCCTCTCTCAGTTCGCCATGGTGGTAGCGTGCTTTTTTGTGGCTCATGGGAGAATTATAGAAAAGAATGTTGACAATGTCAACACAAAGAGGTAAAGTTGACACAGTCAACATCGGGGCTTGTGAGAACGCTCTGATAGAAAGCGGGATGAAACATGAAATCAGCGATCACACTCAGTCTGTTCCTGATTCTTGCCGCGGCCGCAGAGGCGAGCTCGCTGGACATTGCATACAAGGGAAATGGCCTGAGCTTTGGAAACTCGAAGCGCTTTACAGGGGTCCGGCTCAATGTCATCGACGATGGGGTAGAGCAGATCGATGGAGTCACTTGCAGTCTCTGGAACCCCGGCAAGAATCCTGATGCGGTCTACAATGGCCTTACTCTCGGTCTGATTGGCACCCAGTCTCGCGAGATCAACGGGTTTGCCTTCAGCGGCATTGGCGTCAGTGCACGGGATCACATTCGTGGAATTGCCACGGGAGCCCTCGGCGTGGGTGCCCGGGAAATGACGGGCATTGCTGCGGGACTCATCATGGTGGATGTGAAGGAACGATTTCGGGGCATCAATCTGAGCGGAGGATGGACCCTGAGCGGAGAGCAAATGGACGGCATCATGGGAAGCTTCGGCATTGCAATGGCAAAGCAGGTGCGGGGAGTTGCGTCGGCCGGTCTCTTCGCTGGTGGAGAGAAAAGCCTGAAAGGACTGGCCATAGCGGGCGGCGGAGTCTACTCCTCGAAGCTTCGGGGAATAGCCCTCGGAGGCTTGGCAGCTGTCAGTGATGATGGGAAGGGCATTTTCGCTACCCTGGGAGGAATTGGAGGGGAGAGACTCGACGGCCTTCTCCTGGCAGGCCTGGGTCTCGGGGCCAGTGAACGCATTCGCGGAGTTGCCATCGGAGGACTGCTTGCCTTTGCCCCCGAAGTCAAGGGAGTGATGTTTGGCGCCATGAACGGGCTCTACATCGACCGAATCGATCTGGAGGACTTTCTCCATTTCAAGCTTGCCAATGAGAGTTTCACCGGCCTCCAAATGGGCCTGGTGAATTACTCAGCGAATTTGAAAGGCGTGCAGATCGGCTTGATCAACTATGTGGGCAACAACCCCCGTGGTCTGAGACTGCTTCCACTGATCAATGCGCACTTTTAGTACCACAAAACCCGGGAGGCCTGCCATGCAGGGAGCCAGCAGAAACAATACAGGACTGAAAACGATCTTCTCTCTCTTCCTCGGACTGATGCTTACCGCCTTCGTAGGCGTGGGGGTCTACACCTACTATCCTCCGCCTGAGCAGCATGAGAAGGAGATTCGCGAGTTGACGCAGCAAGAACAGGGCATTCGGGATCACCGGTCACCGGAGCGTCTGACGGAGGAGGACCTGCAGGAGATTTCCACGATCGTGGCCGAACGCAACAAGCTACGAGATGCAGCGAAAGACGCACTGGAACCCTGGGGCAGAAGCACGAGCATCATCCTCATCATCTTTGCTACACTGACCATGATGATCTCCCTGATTCGTGCAGATCAACTCCCCGTGATCAGCAATGGCTTGCTTCTCGGGGGCCTCTTTTCCATGCTCTATGGAATCGGCTGGGTCATTGCGACGGACAGTTCAGTTTCCCGATTCTGGGTTCTGACCTTCGCCCTTGTGATCACACTGGTTCTCGGTTACGTCCGTTTCGTTCGCCTTGGAAAGAGTGCCGGGGCAGCGGAGGAATTCAAAGAGGAGAGCCGGGGAGACCTTGATCGTCGGGTCCAGAGCCTGGAAGATCGCCTGGGCAAGGTGGCGGAGGCTCTGGGAAACAGGGATCGTGGCTAGTGGAATAACGATTTTCCAATCGACCCATTTCGCACAAAACAAGACGACATGGTAGAATATAGGCAAGCAAAACCCGGGAATACGGGGATTCTGCAGTGCCTTTGGCTCAGGTTCGTCAATTGCAGTGGATGGAGAGAAAGGAGAATCCAATGAAGATTGCTATTGCCTTACTTGTATTTCCTCTGTCTCTACTCGCTGCTGAACTCGATTTCTACCCCTCCAATCCCTGTCAGGAGATCTCTTCATTATCTTGGGGGGGCATCGCTGGATATCGAAGCCCAAGGGATGCCTGGCTGGAAAGTGACCTGCAGGATCAACTCGTTGAATTAGGAATGACCTCCCTTCGCTGGCCCTCCGGGAGCCGGGCCAATGCCTACAATCTCTGGAATCACGGGATGTTTTTCGACGAGTACCTGGGGAGCGAGGGGCTCAACGCCCTTCGCTTCATACGAGTTCTTCGTGAGTTGAAGGAGAAATCCGGGGATGAACTGGATGCGACGCTGGTCTATCGCTTTGGAACCGGAAGCGCCACCGATGCTGCCGACTTCGCGGAGTTCTTCCTTGCGCCTTCGGGTGTCGGCCTGGGGGTCATGCGTGACGATGCGCTGATTGCCAATGGTATTGAGCCGGGCCCCATTTCAGTAAGAGCCTTTGAAATCGGCAATGAGATCGCCGGCGACTGGGAACTGGAGTACAGTTGGACGGCAGAGGACAGTCGGGAGTACTACTTCGGAGGGGATCACTGGCGAAGGCCCCTTGGAGGAGATCCTCTTCGCGATCCCCTTCTTCCCGATTTCTTTGGAGCCTGGCCTAGCGAGGACACGGATCTATTGTTGAGATTTCCCCCTCTCGAACCCGACAGCGTCAGCGTCTATGAAGTGGAACTGGATTCACAAGGGATGCCGATTTCGGTGACACCCTGGTTTGAAACCAGCGACATTCTATCCGCCCCGCTCGGCGAACGTTTCTTTGAAGTGAAGCCAGACAGTACCGGCATCCTGATCGGCGATGGCCTGAGCTATGGCTACCAACCGGAGCCGGGCATCAAGCTGGTGGTCGATTACAAAACCATCAATCATGACGGCGCAATTGCAATGGCGAATGCAATGACCGATCGACTCCTCAGCCTGGGGCTGGATCAGGTTCCCGTCGGTTTTTGCTATCCGCTTCCTGCTTCTGAACTGGACGAACAGGAAATGCATGAGCTCTTCAGCAGCTTCGATTTTCAGATTCATCACTGGTATGGAAGGATCCAGCCGACCGATGATGTGGGGAGTGAGAATATGGCCTTCATCTGTTCCCTTGCAGAGCACAAGGCGAAAGAAAGTTGGGACTTCTACCAGTTCCAGGCGGATTCGGTGCAGACGGCTCTGGGATATGACCCGAATTGGGTGATTACCGAGTGGAACGCGACACTCAACGAACAGTCGAATGCCCTCTATGGACCCGGTGCTGCGGCCTTTACCGCGCTGTATCAGGGGGGAGTTTCAAGCTTGGAGAATCAGGAGGACTTCCTGGGTTCCTGGCACTTTTCAACCTGCCACTTTGGCGGCTATCTCATGATGTTCCACTATGATCCTGTGACTGGGCATTCCGCACTTACCATGAGGGGTCTCGGATTCAAACTGGCGCATCAGGCTCTCTCGGGACATGTCATGCCGGTGGATGTTGATTGTGAGATGGAAACACCGGTGATCGGAGGAGTTCCGGTCGACTCCCTGAATCTCCCCCGGGTGCTGGCACTCTCGTCGGTGGACGAAGAGAATCTCGCCTTCCTGCTCATCAATTCTTCGGAGGCGGTAAGCGAGCCCTGTACTCTTCGCATGAACGGGAGTCAGGTGGATCTGACGATGGATCTCTACACGCCTGTTTCCAGTGATCCGGCGAGTCCCCTGTTCCTTAGTACCCAGAGCCTCGGAAGCAGCGATGAGTTTTTTGTTACTCTGCCGCCTCGCTCCCTGGCACTCTTTCGTGGTCTGCGAAGTTCCACATCAAGCCCGCCCTCCCCGGGCAGCCTTGTCTTTCAGACCAGGGACAGCCCTTCTGCTTCTCCTCGGCTCTTCTGGAGTCGGGCAGAGCGCGGATCTTTGATTCGTGTCTATGATTTGCGGGGACGGCGTGTTGCCACGCAGAGAATCGAAGGGGAAAGCGGGACCTGGCTACTCCCTGCGAGTTTTGCCAGTGGAACTTACTGGGCCTGCCTCAAGGGAGAGACCCGCAGGCTGGTGAAGTTGCGCTAGCCTTTTCAACGGAGCTTATCCTCTATGCATAGAGAAAGCCCCCTTCTTCAGAAGAAGGGGGCTTTTCATTCGATAGTACCTATTCTTTCTTGTTCTTCTTTGTCGGCTTTTTGGAGTCGGACTTCCTGGATTTCCGGGACTTGGTCTCTGACTTCTTCCGGGATTCCTTCTCTTCCTTTACCTTCTCTTTCGTCACCTTTGCCGGTTTCTGTGCCTGTTTGCTTTCCGTCTTTCGGGCGACTTTCCCCGGGGCCGGGCTTCGTCTCTGGTCCTTGCTGCGAGCCACCTTTGAAGGGGGAGACTTGACGGGAGTTGCCTTCCTCACGGACTTGGGACTCCAGTGTTTGCGATTGCTGCGAACCTGCTTGCTTCGCACGGCCTTGTTGCGCCAGCGGGTGGCAGTTCGCTTTGCCTTGTATCGCTTCCAGTGGGAGTTTCCCGATGAGTGATGGTACTTGTAGTGCCAGGTGACCTGAACGCCGCCACTGTAGTACCAGTAGTGATAAGAGGGCGTGTAGCCACGGTGCCACCACCAGGGACGACACCAGTTGTGGTCCCAACGGTAGTCAAAGTGAACGCAGTAGGGATCCCAGTAGGGGTCCCAGATCCTGTCTGGATACACGGAGTAGACTACATAGCGCGGGTAGGGAACTTCATCGCGAACATAGAACCAGGCAATGTCTGAGGAGTAACCGTCGGCCTCTTCGGCACGACCCCAGGTGAGTTCATTGTTCAGTTCGAAAATGGCAAGGTGCGGGGCCCCGGTCACTCTCCCTGCCTGCAGGGTGCCATCGGCCAAATCGGCATTCTCGTAAAGAGCGTCGAAGTTCAGGGGATAGGGCGATGCAATGGCTACTACATATTCGATTCCCTTTTCCCCGTCGATGATCAGTTCATAGTCGTCTCTCTCATCGGGAATGGAATAGATGTGTTCGCCCAGAACGCGCCCGGAGTGCCCGGAGCGAGGGTAGAGCAGGCTCAGGAAACCATCGGTGTCGATGTCATAGACGGCGACATAGCAGTCTTCGGTCGCACGGAAGTAAATTTCCACGGTTTCTCCGGGCTGGTGGACTGCTCCGTTCTCCTCATCGAGCCAGACGCTGGCCTGAAGCCGGCCTTCCGGATACTCGTAGACTTCCTCAATCGCCAGGGCTCCGAGAACAGGAACCATGGAAAGGAGGAGTGTGATGAATGTGCGTTTCATTTCCTCACCTCATTTCACTCAGGATGGGACGGGAAGAGCGCTGGGCAGGTTTCACGGGGGGCATGTCCGGATTGCGGGGCGCTTTACCGATGCGGGGTAAGCTGCCAGTTTCCGTACCCATGATGAGCAATTCGGGGTTTCCTTCGTCAAGTTGATAGACCCAGTCAAGAATGACATGGTTCAGTCCGATTTCCCGCACCCAGAAAGCAGCAAAGTGATTGTCCCAGGTCCATACAAGGTAGGCATGGTCTTCGTGGAGGACGACATTATCGGCTTCGTCCTCAGTCCAGCCACCATCGGGAGCCCAGTCGATTTCATCAAGAGACTCGACATAGCCTGCGTACTGGATGTCTGTTCCATAGAGATCGCGATCCGTGCTGGCCATCCAGTACTGCCCATCGTACCAGTAGAGGTACATGTCCGCATCGATATCGTCCCATGCGGTGATCATGTCTTGATAGTAGCCGGAGAAATCGACTCCTGACTCCTCGTCCGTGTCCCAGACCACGAGATCTTCCCCGGCCGGGCGTGGTGTGTCGAAAACGGTCTCATAACTGAGTTCGCTTTCATAGCCCTCTGTACTCACGGCAGAGACCGCATAGTAATAGGTGACGCCGTTGCTGACATCGGTATCCAGGAACCAGGGATCATCGCTGGAGCCGAGATACTCGTAAAAGCCGGTTTCATTATAGGACCAGTAGACCCGATAGTAATCGAGATTCGCGATGTGCAGATCATCCCAGAGGATTTCTACATATCCATCACCGGTAATGGAGTAGACCCCGCTGGGTGCCGGAGGCTCACAATCCCCTCCGCAGGGTGTCTCCAGACATCCTGTGCCCAGGATGGCCGGAATGGTCAGGGCCAGAGTGCCCAGGATTTTTGCAATGCGTAGCATATCGACTCCTCTCATGATCCCCTTGATTTGCGACGAGTACTTTCATCGGAAGATTTCTTTTTCTTCTTTTCATTCTTCCTGATGGTCTTTGACGGTTTCTTCCTGTCCTTGCTATCTGCAGGTTTTCTGTTTCGCAGGGAGTCCTGCGAAATGCGATGGGGCTTCCTTACGCTCTCCTTACGGACATCCTGAATCATCTTCCGCAGGCGTCGATCGAACTTCTTTTCAAACAGCTCATATCGGGCCTGCTGCCTCGTGTCCAGAATACGACCCAGTTTCTGCTGATACTCCACTCTACGGGTGCTTTTCTGGCGGTCCAGAAGCTTGAGCCGCTCCAGTCTGTGCAGGATTTCCTTTTCGCTGGCGGGATCCTGTCGAAGAGTGACCAGGCTGTCGAGTTCTTCCTCGATTCTCTTCCGCTCTTCCTTGAACTCCCGCTCTTCAGTGCGATACTGATCGCGAACCGGAAAAAGAGAACGGGCCTGCCCTTCGCTGAGTTCCAGATCGCGGGTCATTTCCCAGGTCCGGACTTTCTCGATTTGTTTTCGCACTTTCGCACGCTTTTCGGCCTTGAGGGCGCTTGCATCAGATGCGGAAAGCAGGGCGAGTCCGAGACAAAGAAGAATGCCAGCTTGCTTGATAGTACTCATTACTAACCCATGATCCTTTCCAACTGAAGAGAGAGGGTTTCCAATTCCGATTCCTCCAGTTCACCGAGAAGAAGATCCAGGGATTCTTCCTCAAGGGGAAGTTCCTCCAGAGCATCCGGGCTCTGCCCGAGTTCTGCAAGGGACTGTTGGCCCTCGGTAGACAGTTCCTCCAGCAGGTTTGGTTGCCAAGGAGACCAGAGGAGGAGCAAGGCCAGAGTCGCTGCAAGAGGCAGGGCAAGACGGAGCCAGGGGAAGGGCTTGCGTTCCTCATAGAGACGGGACTCGATATGATGGTGGATCCTCTGAAGAACTGCATCTGAAGCAGGGCTGTCCTCATTCGTGGAGATATGCTTGAGGAACCTGGCGAACTCTTCCAGTTCCCGGGAGCAGTTCCTGCAGAGGCCGAGGTGACCCTCGATCTTCCGGTGCAGATCCCCGGAAACTTCCCCGCGAAGGTACTCAGAAAAACTTTCCCGAATGCCAGTACAGTCCCTACTCATGATCCTTCAGTTCCTTTCGCAGTTTCCGGATGGCCTGAAAGTAACTGGCTCTCAGGGCCCCTTCGCTTCTTTTCAGGATCCCTGCGATCTCTGCGAAAGAAAGCTCCTCCTTGTTTCGCAGGAGAAAGACGGCCTTTTGGCGGGGGGGGAGTTTGTGAATGGCATTCTCGATGGCCTGGGCGACTTCTGTCTGTTCCTGCTCTTTGAGTGGATTCCCGATGAATGGCAAAAGTCGCTGGGAAATCGAGTCCATCGAGAGGGATTGCCTCACTTTCGCCTTCCGCAGCTCGCTGAGACAGAGATTGACGGCGATTTTGTGTACCCATGTGCTGAAGCGGGAGTTTCCCCGAAAGCGGTGCAGGGAGCGAAAGGCGCGAAGAAAGGCATCCTGGGTGATGTCTGATGCTGTGTCCGGATCGCCCATCATGCCCAGTACAAGGCCGTAAACCCTTGCCTGACTTGCTTTCATGAGCTTGTTGAATGCGCATCGATCACCTTCAAGGAATTGGCGAATCAGTTCTCGTTCTTCTGCCGCACTGGTTTCGTTCACTGCTGTCTCCGGGAATTAGACGCGCGAGTGCCGGATCTGTTTAATGGAAATGAACCTATTGGGAGAATAGGTCTTTATTATCGAGAGGGGAAGGCTTGGAATCCCTACTTCAGGCTCGTCACCCAGGCTGTGGCGATCTTTTTGTCGCCCTGAGTGACGCTCAGCAAGTACTGCCCTGAAGCAAGTCTCCGCCCCTGGTCGTTCTTTCCGTCCCAGACAAAGAGGGGCGGTAGTTCCCCGGAATTGCCGGTCCAGAGGCTGCGAACCCGTCGTCCTGAAATGTCATAAACTACCAGGTCCAAGCTGCCTCCCGGCAGAACCGTCTCGGCGGCAAAGCGGATCGTGGTGTTCTGTGCAAAGGGATTCGGCCAGGTGATGAGCAGAGGAAGTTCATTCCCGGAAGAGCCCCCGTCGGCCGGGGCATCCACCGAGGAGTCCAGGGGCCAGAGCGCCTGGGCAAGGCCGAACTGCATCACTTGAGAAGTGTCTGAACTCATCCCCACGAAGTAGGTGGACAGTCTGGACCCCTCCCAGATGAAACTGGAACACCAGATACTGGAGTCATTCCATGATTCGTCCACCGGGTTGAGGTCGAGAACGGGGAGCGGGTCCACCGTCCAGGTCATTCCCTGGTCGAAGCTCACCGCATGACCGGTTCTGGCGCAACGGAGAGTCCCGATCTTCGTCCCCGTGAAAAACAGGTGCAGCGTGCTGCCATCCGGGTCAGCAAGGAGCCTTGGAGTGCCGGCAGCACGGTCGTACCAGGTGCCGGGTTCCGGGGAAATGATGGGGTTCCCTGGATGTTTGTCCCAGTTGATGCCATCAGGAGAGAAGGCTATGCAGGTGTGAAAGTCCGCAACCTGGCTCTTCACCATGTAGCTCATGAGAAACTGGTCGCCAAAGGGAATGACCGACGGTGAGTCGATCATAGTACTGTCACAACCCTGATCCTGAGTGATGACAGGATTGGGGAGAATGTCCCAGTTCAAGCCCCGGTCAAAGGAAACGGCTCTTCCGATTCCCTTTTCAATCGGGTCGCTGGAATCGGCGATATTCCCTTTGAAATAGAGAAGCAGTTCGTTGTCATAGAAACGGATATCCGGGCACTTGATGTCAGCGAACCAACTCGTGTGGCGGGGGAAGGACGGAAGCGTGTCCGGTTCAGACCAGGCGATTCCGTCCGGGGAGGTCAGACGATAAAAGCCTTCGCTTGAAGTGAAGAGAAGCAGGTAGCCTTCATCGTCTTTGGCAACATCAAGGCAGTTGTACTCCGTGGGAAACCAACTGGGTGCTGCAGCTACCGGACTTTCGTTCAACTCGACAAAGGGAGTGGAGGAGGTCAGAATTTCGCAACTGCTTCGATTGTCAGGAGCTTTGACAGGAGTGTCGGGATCACAGGCGAGAGCGATTCTTGCGATCAGGAAAAGAAGTAGCAATCCATGGAACCGGGACATGGGAGTCTCCTTGCGTGCTGCTAATACAACCCGTTCCCTCCCCACACAATTGAATTATAGCAGAAAAACGCCACCTTGGAGAAGGAATTAGTGCGAGCTCATGGCATCAAAGATCATCCACAGGGCGAGGAGCCACATCAGGATTCCCATTGCACGGTCCAGAAGCTGCCCCCGTTTTCGGAGAATGTTGAGCCAGTTGCTCCCCGAGAAGAGAATGGCTACCAGCGCATACCAGGAACCATCAATGCACATCCCCATCGTCGCCATCGCAAGGAGAGTCCCCTTGCCGGAGGCATCTTCGGCAACAGGGGCAAAGAGAGCCAGCATCCAGGCCAGAATCTTGGGGTTCAGGATGGCCATCAGGAAGCCCTGCACAAAGGCCTGTCCTCCACGGACGGCTTCCCCACCAGTTTCCTGAGGACGCTGAAAAGAGCTGGCAAGAAAACGAAACCCCATAAAGAAGAGGAGAAGAACTCCTCCCCAATGCAGCATTGGAGAGAGAAGAGGATGCAGGGTGAGAAGCCCCCCCAGGCCGAGGGCCACCAGGCAGGCATAGATACCAAAGCCCAGCCCGTGGCCAAGGGCTGTCATCAGGCCCTGTCCCTTTCCTCCTCTCAGCGTGTTTCGAAGTACCAGTGCGAGAGATGGGCCGGGGGACAGGGCTCCCAGCACGAACAGGCTCAAGAGCGTACACCAGGATGCGAAGCTCATCGGGAAACCAGTTTCCGGAGTCTGTCGGAAAGTCGAGAGAGTCCTGTTCTGTCAATCAGTGCGAGAGGAAGGTGGGCGCGGGAGGCCTGCTCCCGGGCGGCCCGGGTGAAATGCGACTGCGTGACGACTGCGGCGAAGCTGCAGTTGTGGTAGTCGCTTCCAGCAATGACCTGTTGCACGGCATCGTTGCCGACTCCGGAGGAATAGCGCTTGGCCTGAATGCCGATGCGATTTCCCTCCACTTCTGCGATCACATCAATGCCAAAATCTCCGCTGTTGCGAATGTTCTCTGCGGAGATTCCTTCGTTTTCCAGTACGGCGCAGATCCATTGCTCGAACTCGCTGCCACTCATGAGATCGAGTTCTTCGGGAGAGGCCCCCAGCATTCGTCGAAGGCTCTCTGCCTGAGAATCCTTGCGAGCCTTCCAGGCAGATCTTGCAACAATCAGAATGGCCAGGACAATGACAGCCGAGATCACTGGATGCTCGGCCATGGCCTGAAAGATCAGCACAGGAAGGGCCAGAAGAAGTAACCAGCCAATGGTAGCATCCTGCTTTCTTCTTCGTGCCATTGTCCACCTCCCGGGTCAGCCTATCGTATCTTAGCCGAGTCTGCCAGACCAGGCTTGGCAAGTGTTATCCCGTCCTTTTCCCGAGTATTCTCACGCAAGCGCTTGACAGGTTAACGGTGTTGGCATAACTTCTTCTAATCCGGACCTGTCGGTATGAATTTGCGAATCTCCGCAATCTCCGCAGGTCTTGTTTTTTCAGCTACTTATGGAGTTGAGAAATGCTCAGTCAAGACCAGTCTCGAGGAAGTATGGTTCAACGAAGATCTCTTTCGACCGGAAGACCGAAGAGAGTAATTGGTGTTTTCTTTCTGCTCCTGTTTTTGATTCCCGGAACTGGCGAGGCTGAGTCTGCGGAGGAAATCTTTCGCTCGTCCTGCGTGGCTTGCCACACCATTGGCGGGGGGCGACTGGTCGGACCCGACCTCAAGGGTGTGACAGAACGCCAGGAACGCAATTGGCTGCAGAAGTTCATCGTAGACCCGCAGTCCAAGATTGCAGAGGGCGACGCCTATGCAATCAAACTGCTTGAAGAGGCCAATGGCGTTGTGATGGCCCCCGTTCCCGGCGTGGGGGAGGCTCAGGCCTCTGAGTTACTGGATCTGATCGAGAGGGAGTCGGCTCTGGAGCGCTCCCGGTTTGTCGGCACTGTCAGTCTGCGGGAGTTCACCCCGGAGGATCTTGAACGTGGTAGCGCCCTATTCTCTGCGGCCCAGCCTCTGGAGAACGGAGGTCCCGCCTGCATCTCCTGCCATCAGGTCTCAGGGAGTCCCGGGCTTGGGGGAGGGCGACTCGGACCGGACTTGACGCAGGCTGGGGTGCGGCTGGGAGGGGCAGTCGGGCTTTACAACTGGCTCACTTCGCCTCCTACAGACCAGATGTCGGCCACCTTTGAGAATCATCCTTTCAATGAAGATGAGATTATCGCTCTTACGGCCTGGCTCGTGGAAGTGTCAGGGAAAGTGGAAACCCCCGTCTTCAGTGATATGAACTCAGCCACCTTTGCCTCACTCGGCCTCTTGGGAGCTTCCGTAATCCTGGCTCTCTTTGGTGGAGTCTGGAGGAAACGTTTTCGCGCGATTCGGGAGCCCATGATTCGGTCCTCGAACAAGGAATCACTCAAACATACGAGGTTCTCGGGAGGACAGAATGTCTGAGGGTAAGGGAAAGATCCCCTGGATAAAGGACAAGGTATCGCCAGAGTCACGGGGTTGGGAAGAGTTCTATCGAAACCGCTGGCAGCACGACAAGATTGTCAGAAGTACACACGGTGTGAATTGCACGGGAAGCTGTACCTGGAACATATTCGTGAAGGACGGCATTGTAACCTGGGAAATGCAGGGGACCGATTATCCCAGCCTGGAGAAACACCTCCCTCCCTATGAGCCACGGGGTTGTCAGCGGGGGATTTCCTACTCCTGGTATCTCTACAGCCCGCTTCGCGTGAAGTACCCGTACATTCGTGGAGTCCTTCTGGATCTCTGGAAAAAGGCCCGACTTTCCCATGAAGACCCTGTCGATGCTTGGCAGTCCATGGTCATGGATCCCGGCGAAAGGGCAACCTGGCAGAATGCTCGGGGAAAGGGCGGCTTCCGACGGACGGACTGGGACACCGTTCTGGAAATCATGGCTGCGGCTAATATTCATACCATCAAGGAACATGGTCCGGACCGCATTGCCGGGTTTTCTCCCATTCCTGCGATGTCGATGATCAGCTATGCATCGGGAGCGCGCATGTTGCAGTTGATGGGCGGGATCTCTCTGTCCTTCTATGACTGGTATTGTGACCTTCCGAATGCATCTCCCGAAGCCTGGGGAGAGCAGACCGATGTGAATGAATCTGCCGATTGGTACAACTCCAAAATGCTCGCAGTCATGGGCTCCAATCTCAACATGACACGAACTCCTGACTGCCATTTTGCTGCAGAGGCCCGCCACAACGGGACGAAAATGTATGTCTTCGCCCCCGATTTCAATCAGGTGGCGAAGTATGCAGACCAGTGGGTTCCGATCAATGCCGGGCAGGACGGTGCCTGGTGGATGTCAGTCAACCATGTTCTGCTCAAGGAATTCCACCACGAGCAGAAAGTATCCTACTTCCTCGATTATGCGAAAAAATACACGGACTCCCCTTTCCTCGTCGAGATCGAGGAAAAGGAGGACGGTTTTCATGCCGGACAGATGATTCGTGCGAACCGGATCTCCCGGTACAAGGATGTTGAACACGGTGATTGGAAGATGCTGGTCTGGGATGCTGACGAACAGCGCCCCAAAATGCCGGGTGGGAGTTCCGGTTTCCGCTGGGCGGAAGAGGAGACCGGACACTGGAACCTGCGACTAGAGGATCCCAGCGATGGAAGTTCCATCGATCCGGCTCTGAGTTTTCTCAAAGACTGCGATGAAGTGCTTTCTTTGACATTCGATGACTTCGGAGAAGCAAGCAACCTGAAAAGGGGCGTCCCCGTCCGTCGAATTGAAACTGAGGATGGCAAGACGGTTCGGGTTGCCACCATCTACGACCTTCTGATGGCCCAGTACGGAGTTCCCCGGGGCCTGGAGGGAGATTACCCCGCAGACTACGATAACGCTGACTTGCCCTATACGCCGGCCTGGTCTGAGAAGTACACGGGCATTGGCCGTGAGGATCTCATTCAGTTTGCACGCGAATGGGGGATCACAGCCGAGAAGACGGATGGCAAGTGCACGATTATCATCGGGGCAGGAATCAACCACTGGTATCACGCCAACCTGATGTACCGGGCAGGCATCCACGCACTCATGTTCTGCGGTTGTGTGGGGGTCAACGGTGGAGGGCTGGCTCACTATGTGGGTCAGGAGAAACTTGCTCCAGGAGAACCATGGGGTGCGATTGCACTTGGCAAGGACTGGTATGGAGCCAGCCGTCTACAGAACGCCCCCAGTTGGCACTATGTTCACACGGATCAATGGCGTTACGAGAAGTCCTTTACGGATTATCACACTGTTCCCAAGGGGCAGGAAGAGTCCAGCCTTGCCAAGGGACACACTATGGATACGCAGGTTCGTGCCGTGCGAAATGGATGGCTTCCCTTCTATCCCCAGTTCAGTGAGAACAGCATTGATCTGGCCAAGGAGGCGAAGTCTGCTGGTGCCAGTAACGAAGATGGCATCGTGCGTCATGTTGTTGATCGCCTGGTCTCCAAGGACCTCAAGTTTTCTGTGGAGGAACCGGATGCGGAAGAGAACTGGCCCCGTGTCTGGTACATCTGGCGTGGCAATGCCCTGATGTCCTCTAGCAAGGGCCACGAGTACTTCCTGAAGCACTATCTTGGAACACACACAAATGCCATCGCAGATGAAATTGCCGGAGACTCGGTGAAAGAGGTGGCATGGCAGGAGAAGGCACCAACCGGGAAGATGGATCTGGTGGTCGACCTGAACTTCCGGATGGATACTTCAGCGCTTTACTCGGACATCGTTCTTCCGGCTGCAACCTGGTACGAGAAGGCCGACCTGAATTCCACGGACATGCACAGTTTTATCCACCCTCTTTCCGAAGCTGTACCACCTTGCTGGGAATCGAAGAGTGACTGGCAGATTTTCCGCTCTATTGCCGAGAAGTTCTCCGAACTTTCCGAGAAACATTTTCCGGAGAAGGTGACCGACATTGTGGTCGCTCCTCTTCTACATGATTCGCCGGCTGAAATTGCACAGACGCAGATACGCGACTGGATCAAGGGTGAAGTGGAAGCAATCCCCGGAAAGACGATGCCGAACATCAAGGTGGTTGAAAGAGACTACAGGAACCTGCACAAGCAGTACATTTCCTTCGGGCCACTGGCTCGCAAGAATGGGCTGGGCGCTCATGGTACCCAATACTCCATTGAAGATTACTACGATGAAATGAAGGACTCTTCAGCGACGGTGGAGTGGGGAGGAGAAAAGTATCCTTCCCTGGAACGGGACCAGGAAGTTTGCGACACGATTCTGCGACTTGCCACAGTGACCAATGGGGAGCTTTCTCACCGCTCTTACAAGAACATGGAAAAGCGAACGGGCCTTCCTCTTGCACACCTTGTGGAGAAGAGCCGTGATGTGAGAACCGACTATAAGGGTTTGCAAACCCGCCCGTTTCGTTTTGTGAATAGCCCGATGTGGTCGGGTTTGATTGAAAACGGGCGCGCCTATTCACCCTTTACCTATAACAAGGAAGCCTTGGTTCCCTGGAGGACCTTGACAGGGAGGCAACACTTCTACCTGGACCACCCGGGGTATCTGCAGTTTGGCGAACACCTGCCCACCTACAAGCCTAAACCTCTTCCTACTCAATATGCAGATCTTCGCGTAACCGATCCCGCTGAAGAGGTGGAAAAGGGCGTTGCGGTTCGTCTGGGCAGCCCCCAAGGCGATCACTCGTCCATCATGCTCAATTTCCTGACTCCTCACGGGAAATGGCACATTCACTCCACCTATGGGGACAACCACAGGATGACCACCCTGTCCCGGGGAGTGGAGCCGTTCTGGATGAATCACAAGGATGCCGCAGATGTTGGCATCGTGGATAACGACTGGGTAGAGGTTCACAACGACCATGGAGTTGTGGTGACCCGTGCTGCGGTCAGTGCAAGGATTCCGCGAGGGATCTGCATCATTTACCACTCTCCTGAGAGAACCCTGAGTGTTCCTAAGTCTCCCCTGAGAAAAGGAAAGCGCGCAGGCGGGCACAACAGTCTGACCCGTACGCGACTGAAACCCAATCTCATGGTCGGCGGATACGGTCAGTTCACCTATCATTTCAATTACTGGGGCCCCGTGGGCACGAACCGCGACACTCATGTCATTGTCCGCAAGCTTCCGAAGCTTGACTGGTAGTCTAGGAGTTTGAATGCAAGTCCGAAGTCAAATCGCGATGGTGTTTCATCTGGACAAGTGTATCGGTTGCCATACTTGCAGCATCGCCTGCAAGAATATCTGGACGGATCGAAAAGGCACTGAATACATGTGGTGGAACAATGTGGAGACAAAGCCGGGCACAGGTTTCCCTTCAAAGTGGGAAGATCAGGAGGCCTATCGCGGAGGTTGGGAACTTGAAGGTGACAAGCTTTCCCTGAAGTCCACCAGCAAGAGCAAGTCCATGACGAATATCTTTCACCACCCTCATCAGCCAAGTCTCGATGACTACTACGAGCCCTGGACTTACAAGTACCAGGATCTCTTCAATTCTCCCGCAGGTGATGATCAACCTACGGCTCGCCCGATTTCCATGGTTACAGGGAAACACATCGATATCTCAGCCGGCCCGAACTGGGATGATGATCTTGGTGGGTCGGAAATCTACGCTGCCAATGACCCAAATCTTTCTTCCCTGAGTGAGGACGAGCGCGCTCAACTCTCCGCTATTGAGCGTCTGGTCTTCTTCTACTTTCCCCGAATCTGCAATCACTGCCTGAACCCGGCCTGTGTTGCCTCTTGCCCTTCCGGGGCTCTGTACAAGCGGGGTGAAGACGGCATAGTGCTGATAGACCAGAAGAATTGCCGCGGATGGCGCTCCTGTGTCGCGGCCTGTCCTTACAAGAAGAGTTACTTCAACTGGACAACGGGAAAGTCAGAAAAATGCATCCTCTGTTTTCCTCGTGTGGAAACCGGCCAGGCGCCGGCCTGCTTCCATTCCTGCGTGGGGAGGATCCGGTATCTCGGGGTTCTGCTCTACGATGCAGAGAAGATCGAAGCTACTGCGAAACTGCCTGATGATGAACTTGTCGAGGCGCACCGTGATGCAATTCTCGATCCTCATGATCCGGAAGTAATCCAGGCAGCCAGGGAAGCCGGCATTGCCGATGACATGATTGAGTATGCCCAGCGTTCTCCTGTCTATCAGTTTGTAAAGGTCTGGAAAATTGCACTGCCTCCTCATATCGAATACCGCACGCTTCCGATGCTTTTCTATGTTCCCCCTCTATCTCCGGTAATGCATCGCCAGGATGGAGAGACCGTGACTCGGGTTTCCGGGGATTTCTTTCATGAAATTGATGAAGCTCGCGTTCCACTTCAATTCCTTGGCAACCTCTTTGGCGCAGGTCAGACAGAGCACGTTCGCTATGCCTTGCGCAAGCAAATGGCGGTTCGTGCCATGAGAAGGAACCTGACGGTGGGGGATCTGGACAGTGAAACGGCTGCCGAAGCCATGAGCCAGGCCGACACAAACCCGGAGGAAGTCGATGAGATCTATCGCCTGACTTCCCTTTGCACATTTGATGAACGCTTTGTCATACCGCCATCTCATCGCGAGGTTGCCATTGAGACAATGCGAGATCCTCTGGAGCACAAGCAGATGGTTGGCTTCGGTTTTAACGAAAAGCCCAAGAGGGGGAAATGATACGAACGGCACAGCACCCCTTCGAGCTTCTGGCTCAACTGCTTGATTACCCGCATGCGGGCTATCAGGAGACCGTGAAGTCCGCCTGCGAGGAACTGGATAATCAGGTTCCTGAACTGGGAAGCGGGCTTCGTGGATTTGCCGAGTTCGTCGAAGCTACCGATCTCTGTGAACTGGAAGAACAGTTCACGAGAACCTTTGACATCAATCCGGTCTGCAACCTGGAACTGGGCTGGCTTCTCTATGGAGAGCAGTATGAGCGAGGGGCCTTCCTTGTGAGAATGCGGGAAATGTTGAGGAGTTATGAAGTGGAGGAGACCGCAGAGCTACCGGACCATCTCTGCCATGTCCTTCCCCTTCTTTCCCGACTCCCTGAAGAGCAGGCCAAACAGCTTGCTGTGAACGAGGTTCTCCCGGCGATGAGCAAGATGAGAAAAGGATTTGCAGAGATCAAGAATCCATATCGACAAGTGATTGAGGTGATTGGAGACACCTTGCTTGATGCGTATGGCATGCCGAGTGCCAGTGACGAATCCGACCTGGACCCATCCTCCAAGGAGGACAGCGAATGATATCCCTCTTCGCACTCGCGTTCTTTCAGTACCTGGACTACCTATTCCTTGCAATCCTCCCCTATGTTGCTCTGGTCCTGTTCTTCCTGGTCAGTGTTTCCCGGTATCGTGGCCACCCCTTCAGTTACTCGAGTCTGTCGTCCCAGTTTTTGGAGAACCGGAAGCACTTCTGGGGGCTCGTCCCCTTTCATTACGGGATCATCGTTGTCTTGCTGGGACATCTCCTTGCTTTCATGATTCCCCGTTCCATTCTTGCCTGGAATGCAGTTCCCCTTCGGCTCTATGTCCTTGAAGTGACAGGCCTTTCCTGCGGGTTCCTTGCGCTTTTTGGATTTACATGGAGTCTGTACCGTCGAGTGAGTTCTTCCAGGATCAAGGTGGTCACAAGCCCCGGGGACTGGATTATGAACCTGCTACTTCTCTTCCAGTTGGCGAGTGGGGTCTATATTGCGGTTCTGCATTCCTGGGGCTCTTCGTGGTTTGCTGCTGCCGTGTCTCCCTATCTCCAGTCGATCTTTCTTCTTCGACCGGAGATCGCTTTGGTGTCGGCCATGCCCCTGATGGTGAAGCTTCACATCATCTCGGCCTTCCTGATCATTCTCGTTTTCCCCTTCACCCGCCTGGTCCATGCACTGGTAGCCCCTCTTGTCTATCTGGCTCGCAGAAATCAGGTGGTTCGATGGTACCGCGACTCTTCCTTGAAAGATAACTAGCGTCATATCAAAGGTGCTGTATGTCCAAGATTGAACACTGGGAAGTTGAGGATCAGGGTTTCTGGGAGAATACAGGAAGCAGGATTGCAAACAGGAATCTGTGGATTTCCATCCCGAATCTCCTCCTTGGTTTTGCTGTATGGATCTACTGGGGCATGGTCGCCAAGTACATCCAGAAACTGCACTTCGCTTCCGACGGTGAGCTCTTCAACTTCACCTTCATGAACAACGGTCAGGGCTACGACGACGCTGGCTACCGTGCGTTGATGTTCGCTCTGCCAGCGGTGGCGGGCCTGGCGGGGGCCACGCTTCGCATCCCCAACTCCTTCATGATCGCCATCTGCGGCGGCCGCAACGTCAAGTTCATGACGACGATCCTGCTGATACTGCCCGCCTTGGGTGCAGGCATCGCGCTACAGAATCCAGAGACCCCCTTCCACATCTACATCATCCTGGCCTCGCTCTCCGGGGTCGGGGGCGGAGCCTTCTCGTCGTCGATGTCCAACATCAGCTTCTTCTATCCAAAGCGGATGCAGGGGCTGGCCCTGGGCCTCAACGCAGGACTGGGAAACCTCGGCGTCAGCCTGATGCAGTTCCTGATCCCGTGGGCCGTCACTTTCGGCTTGTTCGGAGGCATGGGAGGCGACCCTTACAAGTACGCCGTGGATGGCGGTACCACAGAAATGTGGATCCAGAACGCAGGCCTCGTGTGGGTGCCCATCCTGGCGACCTGCGTGCTGCTGGCCTTCTTCTTCATGAACAACCTCCCCTTCCACAAGACGGGCTCGACGCCTGTGGCCGTCGGCAAATACCTGTGGCTGACACTTATCGGTTTTGTGGGCGCCTGGGTTGCGATTGTTCTGCTGATCATCCCCTGGGGTGGATTCCCGGTCCTGATCAAGACCTTCATCGTGGCGATCGTGGCGGTGTTGATCACCCTGGGAGGGATGCGGTTTCTGACTCCCAAGGCTATCCAGGAACCGCTCAAGAAACAGTTCTCAATTTTCAGCGAAAAGCACAACTGGATCATGACCTATCTCTACGTCATGACCTTTGGCTCCTTCATCGGCTACGCCAATGCTTTTCCCAAGCTCATCGACGATGTGTTTGGCGTCTACGCGGTGGGCGCCAAGGCCGGAGAGCCCACGGGCCTGTCGTCAGCAGCCTACATCTGGATCGGCGCGGGAGTGGGTGCCCTTCTCCGTCCCGTCGGCGGGTGGATCTCCGACAAGTTCGGCGGCGCCCGGGTGACCCACTGGGACACCATCATCATGATCATCTCGACCATCGGTGCCGGCTATCTGGTTTCGCTGGCGATGGTTTCCGAGGACCCGAGACAGTATTTCATACCCTTCCTGTTGACCTTCATCGTGCTCTTTGCCACAACGGGGATCGGAAACGGCTCGACCTTCCGCATGATCGGCGTCATCTTTGACAAGGACAAGCGGGGACCGGTGTTGGGGTGGACCGCAGCCATCGCAGCCTATGGCGCCTACCTTATCCCCAAGATCTTCGCCACTCAGATCGAGGCTAAAACCCCACAGTATGCGCTGTACGGATTCGCCGTCTACTACGCAACATGCTTGGTGCTGAACTGGTGGTTCTATGCGCGCAAGAATGCTGAAATCCCCTGCTAACCCAACCCCTTCCTTTTCGGAGATTGATCAATGGAAGTGAGAAACAAGGCAACGAGCATTGATCTCTTCAGCTTGAAAACCCCCCAGATGAGGGCATTTCACATGTCCTGGTTTGCCTTCTTCCTCTGTTTCTTTGCCTGGTTTGGGATTGCTCCCCTCATGGCGGTGGTTCGGGGAGAACTGGGCCTGACAAAGGCACAGATCGGCAATACGATCATCGCCTCTGTCTCGATTACGTTTGTAGCCCGCCTGTTCATTGGCTGGCTCTGTGATCGCATTGGCCCTCGCCTTAGCTATACCTTCCTTCTATTGGTCGGGTCTCTTCCTGTAATGGCCATTGGACTGGCGCATGACTATGCGACATTCTTGCTGATTCGGTTGGGGATCGGAGTCATTGGCGCTTCTTTTGTCATTACCCAGTACCACACCTCTGTGATGTTTGCTCCAAATGTCGTGGGAACGGCCAACGCCGCTTCTGCAGGTTGGGGAAACATGGGTGGTGGAGTGACCCAGATGGTAATGCCACTGATATTTGCGGCCTTCCTTGCATTTGGTTTGACGGGAGAAACCAGTTGGCGCCTCTCCATGGTTGTTGCTGGAGCAGTTTGTTTTGTGACGGGGCTAGCCTACTACTTCTTCACCACGGATCTGCCCGATGGCAATTTCAAGGAACTGAGGAAACGGGGCGAGTTGGCGACATCCCGGAAAAAGTCTACCTTCTTCCTGGCCGCAAAGGACTACCGGGTCTGGGCCCTCTTTCTGATCTACGGCACCTGTTTTGGAATTGAACTGACAATCAATAACATCGCTGCTATTTACTACATGGATACTTTCGATCTCGGTCTCCGAACGGCGGGTCTGATCGCAGGACTCTTCGGCCTTATGAATATCTTCGGTCGCGCCTTGGGCGGTTTCATCAGTGACAAGTTTGTGAGAAAGGGAGGGCTTCGTGGGCGAGTTCACTGGCTGTTTATCGCCTTGCAGCTGGAAGGAATTGCGCTTCTCCTCTTTTCACAGATGAAACTTCTTGCTTTGGCGATTCCCGCCATGATCGTTTTCAGCCTTTTCGTACAGATGTCCGAGGGTGCCACCTTTTCCGTTGTTCCCTTCATAAACAAGAAGGCCCTTGGCTCAGTTGCCGGTATTGTGGGGGCAGGGGGGACCATGGGTGCAGTGGCTGCGGGCTTCCTCTTCAGAATGGAGGGAGTCAGCTATCCCCAAGCCCTGATGATTCTGGGGGGGATCGTTGCCATGACAGCTTTTGCTGCTTATCTGGTCAAGTTCAAACCCAGTGAGGAGGCTGCGGCTGCAGAAGAATTCAACCTTGCTCTGGAACGTCGGAAAAAGGAGAGCAAGGATCAAGTCCCCATTCAGGATCTCATCCCCGGAATCAAGCACATTCGCCCCATGGACGCTTTGAGGATCTACTTGGGGATTGCCCTGATGATCAAGGGGATCTACTTCATTATGAACATGTCCGTTCTGGAGGCAACTCTCAGTGAAGGGCTGGGACAGGCACAGACGATGATTGCCTGGTCAGTGGTATCTGCCCATATCGTAGCAGGGGCAAGCCTGGCACTTGGATTTATCACACGTGCTGCTGCAGGCGCAAATGCACTTGTCCTCTTGGGGGCGGTCATTTACGGATTGATTGGCAGTTCAAGTGGAAGCGTCCTGGGCGGGAACATCAACTTTCAGTTCAATATCTATGTGTTCTTTTCGCTCCTTCTCTTGGTCTGGAGAGGCTCGGGTCCCTTTTCTCTGGACCATCTTCTCCGAATCGATGCAGAGGAGTAGCCGGAGCTGTTCTAATTTCCTTGTCTTGTCAAGAGAAGGGGCAATGCCCACGAGTTCCCCACTCTATTCGCTTGCCCGGAGGGTGGCAGATCCTATCTCTCCAGCGCCTTTCGGATCGCCTTGAGTTCATTGATTACCTCATTCAATCCGTGATCTTCTTCAGGAGTCTCCTCATCTGCAGTCGTGGGAGACATTCCGCCCCGAAATGCCCTGAGTCTTTCTGCCACGATCCCATAGATCTCATGAACATTGGGCAAGCCAACCAGACTTTCTTCCGCTCCCGTGGAGCCGCTCATGCCGGCCGTCTGGATGTTCAGAGTCCCCATATTGAAAAACCAGCGGTCAAAGATCCCTCGATTGATCTTGATGTTTGTAACCGTGCGATAGGGCACGTGCTTGACGCTCTTGGTCACAATACCGACATGAACGATGACTTCATCGTGGGCAATCTCATATCGCAGGCTACGAAAATACGGGGCGACTAAGAGAAGCGAAATCAACCAGAGCCCGAGGCAGGAATAGAGAGACAGTTTGAGGAAGGTCTCGGTGTTGGTTCCGTCCTGGGAAATCAGATAGGCCAGCCCGTAAAGAAAGAGGGCAGTTGCCAGCGCAAAAAGAGTCAGAATCAGGTACTGCTTTGCAATGTAGCGAGTGCTGGGGATCATGCTCAGTTTGTCCATGATACCTCCTTTTCACGAATGCTCGCAGAATGTCAATCAGAATACAAGGACAGATCCGCATCTTGTTTTCCTTCCCTTGCTCCGCTAGGATGCCCGTATGCAGCGGATTCTGATTGAAAATGCACATCTTCTCCGACCCGGAAGGGAGTCTTTACCCTCTGCCTGGATTGGAATCGAGGGGGAGCACTTTGCCTATGTCGGCGAGAAGGCTCCGGAAGATTGGCGTGATGCCCGGCGCATGGATGCTTCGGGAATGATCGCTCTTCCCGGCATGGTCAATGCGCACACCCATGTGGGGATGACGGTCATGCGGGGCGCAGCCGACGACATGCTGCTCATGCCCTGGCTGGAACAGAAGATCTGGCCCATGATTGCTGCCATGACTCCGGAAGACCGGGCCTGGGCAGCTCGCCTGGCCTTTCTGGAAATGATCCGCGGTGGCACGACCTGTTTCGCGGACATGTGTGTGGATGTAGAGGCCATGGCTCCAGCACTGCAAGAAATGGGAGCAAGGGCCTCTCTCTCCGAAGCCCTGATTGAGGCCCAGGATCCGGGGCGCAAGACTCTTCGAAGAGCGGCGGCTTACGCAGGGAACTCAAATTCCCGGGATTCCAGGGTTCGGTTTCTGATGGGGCCTCATGCACAATACACCTGTTCCAATGACTATCTGGAGGAAGTCCTGAAGCTGGCCGAAAGCTACCAACTCGGCATTCATGTCCACCTATCGGAGACTGCCGGAGAGATCGCTTCCTGTGTGCAGCAACATGGAAAGAGTCCCGTGGAAGTTCTGGATGATCTTGGACTCTTTGAGCGTCCGACGCTGGCAGCGCACGGGATATTTATGTCACAGGAAGACCGGGAGATCCTGTCCGAAAGAGGGGTCACGGTGGTTCACAATCCGACTTCAAACATGAAGATGGGCGCCGGTGCGATGGACTTTCAGGCGCTGGAAGATGCAGGGGTCAACATGGCTCTGGGAACCGACAGCACGGCGAGCAATAATCGTCTTTCCATGTTTCGGGAGATGCGACAGGCGGCACTCATGCAGAAGCTGGTCTTCTCGGATCCCGAGCGACTTCCCGCTGAAAGGGCTCTGGAAATGGCAACACTGGGTGGAGCCAGGGCGCTGGGACTGGAAGAACAGATCGGACAGGTGGCCCCCGGTTTTGAGGCAGACCTGGTTCTTCTGAAACTGGAGGAGCCTCACGCTCGCCCGCTTCACAGCGCGTCCTCCCAGGTGATCTACTCGCTTGATGCCAGTGATGTGGATACGGTCTTTCTGGCGGGGCGCTGTCGACTTCGCGGAGGAGAGTTCACCGATCTCGATGCAGATGAGATCTTCGCCCACTGCGATGAGATCGCAGAGAGGATTGCACCATGAATTGGATCCAGATCTTCTAAAGTTGAATTGTATGATCTGTGTCAATTCTGGGCCTCTGCTCGTGGGGGGGCACAAGTCATTGTAATCACTTTCTTACCCTGCAGTGGGCAGGGGAGTGACGGATCTGCTATAATCAGGCATGTGCTTCGGAGGAAACCTGCGTTCTGGCGTCTTGTCCGCCCTTTGTCTCGTCATGCTCTTGATGGCGCAGCCTCTGAAGGCCTGTCGCCTCTGGGCCGCAGTGTCCGATTCCCTTCCTTCTACTATTATAGAGGAACATCTGCTCACGGAGCCCTTTTCTCTGGAAGTCCTGAGCCAGGCCCATCGAAATGGCTGGGGCCTGAGTTTCTTTGAAGAAGGTATGCACTACCTGAATCGCGGCCTGCCTCCGGCCTATGAAGATTCCCTCTTTGATGTCGCCGTTGACACTCTCCTGCAAAGCCGGTCCCAGTTGGCTCTTGCCCACATCCGCAACTGCAGTTCCGGACTTTGTGACATTCCCGATCCTCATCCTTTTAGCCGGGACTTTCTCGGCAAACCCTGGCTTCTGGCGCACAATGGCGACATCGACAAGCAGGTTCTCCTGTCCCTGATCGATCCTCTTTTTCTGGATTCACATCCACCTCATACCGGTTCCAGCCCGGAGGAGTGGGTGGATAGCGAACTCTATTTCCTCTACCTCCTTCAGGAATTGGAAATCTCTGGTGGCGAACTCCTTCCCGCTCTTGCCGAGGTTGTTCTTCAACTGAGACTTCGCCTGCCCGGGGAGTACGCATACCTGAACATCCTGCTCACGGATGGAGAATCCCTCTGGGCCTACCGTGAGGGAGTTTCCCTCTACTGGAAACAGGGGGGAGTGGAAACGACGCCCTACACGGCGGTCGCGTCCCGCTATCCGGGAGAGACACAGGAGGACTGGCAGGCTCTGGACAATGGAGAGCTTCTGGAGTTGCGAGCCGGGCAGTCGCCACAGCTTTTCCAGATCGAAGACTACTTCGACTGGTCACCAGCTCCCCCGAACCTTGATACGGTGCAATTCCGGGCCTGGCCCAATCCCGGTCTTTCCGCTCCGCGCCTTAGCTTTCAACTGGACAGGTCCCAGCCTCTGGAGATCACCCTTCATGATCCTTCGGGACGTCTTCTGAAGCGGATTGCCAAAGGTGAATTCGCCCGGGGAGAACATGTTCTGGAGTGGCAACACGGGACGCTTCCCGCTGGTGTGTATCTTGCCAGACTTCGGCTTGCAGACCGGCAGATTACGCAGAAGCTGGTCCTGCTGAAGGGAAAGCCATGAAGACCCGGCAATATCTGCCTCTCTGCCTCCTTGTCATTCTGCTTTTGAGTCAGTCTGAGTGGAATCGTGAGCCTGCAAAGATCACGGGGGCCTTTGGGAGTCTGGAGTTCTGGCAGATGAGCCGAGCCTATCCCGGCACGCAGTTGCCGGAGGGTAAACTTCAGGCTGCCTGGGAAAAAGTGAGTGCGATGCGCAGCGAGCATTCCCGGGATGAAGTACCCCCGCCCTGGCATTCGCTCGGTCCCGTGAACATCGGGGGAAGAACCCTGAGTCTTGCCTTCAACCCGCAGAATCCGATGACCCTCTGGGCAGGTTCTGCCAGTGGAGGACTGTGGAGAAGCCACACAGGTGGTTTCGGGGCGGAAGCCTGGTTTCCGGTGGAGACCGGCTTCCCCGTCCTCGGTGTGGGTGCGATTGCCGTGGCTTCCGAAGATTCGATGACCATCTATATCGGCACAGGCGAGGTCTATCATTATCGCAATGCCGACGGGGGGCTGGTTCAACGCACTACACGAGGGAGCTATGGAATAGGGATTCTGAAAAGTACCGACGGGGGGGAGACCTGGCAGAAGAGCCTGGACTGGAGCATGCAGGAGAAGCGTGGGGTTCAGGCTCTTGCGATCAATCCCCAGAATTCCTCTACCCTGTTTGCTGCAACGAGCGAAGGCACCTGGCGTAGCCGGGATGCAGGCAACACCTGGACTCAGGTTCATAGTGCGGTGATGGCTACCGACCTGGTCTTCGCCCCGAACGATACTACGACAATCTACATGGCCAGCGGCTGTGACCAGACTCCCGGCTTCGGCATTTATCGCAGCCGGGATGCGGGGGACAACTGGACTCGGCTATCCGGCGGATTGCCGGAGGACTGGTATGGCAAGACACGCCTGGCCGTCACGGAGCAGATGCCGGACGCAGTTTTTGCAAGCATCGGAAAACACAATGGATACAATGGCTCTTCTGCCAGTTTCCTTATGCGGAGTCTGGACGGCGGGGATACCTGGTTTCTGGCCTGCCTTGCGAACTATTCCAGCTTTCAGGGTTGGTACTCCCATGACCTTGCCATCTGCCCATCGGATTCCATGAGGGTCCTTGCTGCGGGAATCAAGGTATGGCGATCGGAGAACATGGGGGAAGATCTGCAGGCGGTCAGCGAGTCGCACTACATTCATGATGTGCCGCCCGCTGGCGGACCGGAAGGCCCTCCCGAATACTGCCACGTGGATGTTCATGCCATCGAGTGGATGCCGGGATCAGCTGATGTCGCCTACTTCGCAACAGATGGGGGAGTGTTCTGTAGTGAGGACCTTGGGGACAGTTACCTGGGCCTCAATGGTGGCTTTCAGACCACGCAGTTCTATAATGGCTTCTCCTCCTCTTCGCAGGATTCCATGCTTGCCATCGGTGGTCTGCAGGACAACTACACGGCGATCTATGAAGGCACGGGTGAATGGCGTCGCGCACTGTTCGGTGACGGAGGCTGGAGTGCGATCCACCCTGACAATGATGACATCCGTTTCGGAAGTTATCAGTGGTTGAAAAACCTCTATCGAACGAGCAATGGCGGGGATTACTGGGAACAGATGGACTTTCCTGAGATTGGTGATGCCTGTTTCCTCTCACCCTTCCTCCTCTGCCCCTCTCGTCCGGAGAGGATGTATGCCGGACGATCCTATCTTCTTCGCTCGGACAACACTGGATCCGAGTGGACGGTCATGAACAGCGGTTCCGAGATTGACGGGAATCCGATTCTCTCGATGGGAGTGTCCCATAGCAATGAGGATGTTCTCTATTGCGCTACGGCTCCCGTTTCCGATCGCAGTCGTGTTTACCGTAGTAGTGATGGAGGCCAGACCCTTCAGGAGATCACGGGATCTCTGCCCGATCGCTACCCCGTGGATCTCTGTGTCGACCCGCAGAATGATCAGACGCTTTATCTCAGCTTCGGGGGCTTCGGCACATCGCATCTTTTTCGAAGCCAGAATGCCGGGGCAAGCTGGGAAGACATTGGAGCGGGACTTCCGGACCTCCCCTGCAATGCGGTCTGTGTGGACCCGCTTTCCTCAGGGAACCTTTACGTTGGCAACGACCTCGGTGTCTTTGCATCCGAGGATGGCGGGGCAAGCTGGTTTGAGTTTTTTGAAGGGCTTCCCGAAGCGGTTATTGTCATGGATCTGGAGATTTCCGAAACCAATCGCGCCCTTCGTTGCGCAAGCCATGGCCGGGGTGTATTTGAGCGCCCCCTTCTTCCCGTGGACGTGACCTCGAGTGTAACACCATCTCCGGAGCTTTCCCTTTCCGCCTACCCCAACCCCTTCAATCCACAGACCACGATTCGCATGAGCCTCACGCGCTCTTCCCGGCTTCGTCTGAGAGTACATGATGCTCGCGGAAGACTGGTGAGGGAACTTGTCTCCGGTGAGTTCGCCGCAGGGGAACATCGTGTTCAGTGGGACGGAAGGAGCGATCAGGGGCAGGAACTTGCAAGCGGTGTCTACTTCGCACGCCTTGTAAGCAAGGGGGATGTCTCGCAACTTCGCCTGATTCTGCTGCGCTGATCAATACATCGCTTTAAGTTCACTCCAACTGCTAGCCGTGACTCCAGTCCCGAGTCCACTTGCGAAATATCCTGAACCATCCCAGTAATTCAGCCCATCGTCATTGATGCCGTCGTTTCTCTCATAGAGAGTTCCTTCAAAGAGGATCTCATTGTAGTCTCCCGAGCCTCCGATATAGGGCCACAGGTCATTGTTGTAGATCTCGGCAAGGGACATGGCGTGGTAGATCTCGTCATCCACACTGAGTCCCACACTCAGGTACTGAATATCCGGGATGCCCCCGGTCCCGTCATTTGCAGGATCATATTCCTGTTCCAGGCTGGTAAAACTCCCAAAGAGAAGAGTGTGCATTCTCGTTCTGGATGGATCGTTGACAGGAAGTCCGTTTTCCGGGCTGTAATAGTCCAGGGTCCAGTAACAGGGAGTTCCGCCATGTGGCTCAAACTCGAAAACAGGATTGACACCACTGTCCAGGGTGTGAAGTGCGTGAGCCATGTAGTCTGCATGACCTGCTCCCGTTGCGAAGGGGGAAAAGATAGAGATGTTGCATCCGTGGTTTTCCGGATCCGGGAGCCAGGCAGGAGTCGCGAAGTCCAGAACTCCATTTGCCAGCTCAATCCATGCGATGTTCAGCGCGCTTTCCTCCGGCCCTCCGGTTTCAGGGTCAAGGACATCCGGGTTGTAATGGACAATCAGTGTGCCGGAAACCGGTGTGATTATCGTTGCTATTGATACGGGAGAACAGAATAGGATGGGAAAGAGAACGAGGACAACCTTGATCCAGTGCATACACTACCTCCTTATGACTGATTTATAACCCTGTTTCTGCGTTATGCAAGGGAAAATGCAGAAGCTGGACGACTTGGAAAAACTCGTCTATAGTCTATAATTGTGTTGCTTTGGGGCGCCGAAAAGCTGCGCGTGGACACACACCGACCCTGGGGCAGTCATTGAGGAGGGGCCATGCGAGCGATTCTGTCTGTTCTGTTGATGACTCTATTTCTTCCGGCATTCGCAGGCGAATGGGAAGTGGTTTACGAGTTTCCCCAGTGGCTGACACTGCTTGACATCAGTTGTGTCAGCCCGGATGAGGTCTGGGCTATCGGTCTCAATGAGCAGACGAACAGCAACCAGATCTATTACTCATCCGACGGGGGAGAAAGCTGGACACTCCAGTACTCCGGAATGGATCTCTCCATCTTTCTTCTCGGAATCGACATGTTGAATCCTTCGCAGGGTTTTATCTCCGGTAGCTACATGATATTCATGCCGGACGCCGAGGGCTGCGGCGCCATGACCACAAATGGTGGCGCGGTCTGGGATCCTGTAGAGCCGCCCTTCCTTTCCCTGGTTGCGAATTACCTGACAGTAACGGCCGTGAGCGAGCAGGAAGCCCACATGGTGGGCTCCTGGAGTTTCGACAACTTGACAGGTCTCTATTCCACCTACGATGGAGGCTCTTCCTGGGAAACTCACACGGCTCCCGCTTCGCATGCCCTTCGCTATCTGAGTGTGCAGGGAAACGAGTTCTGGGCAACGGGCGGGACCTGGCCGGAAGAGGAGGGGCTCTCGGGCCAAGAACCCTCGCTCTCCCGTTTCCATGAGTATGTACCCGGACAGCCCCGCAGTGAAGGCGGTCGCCCTGGCCAGTATGAGGCTTCGATCTGGTATTCTCCTGATGGTGGGTCAAACTGGACGGAACAGTTTTCCAGCACCGGTATCGGCTACATGAACGGTATCGTCATGGTCGACTCTGATTTCGGCCTTGCCGTGGGTGCCGGAGACTTTACGAGCCAGATCTATCGAAGCACCAATGGGGGAGACACCTGGACCCGCATTCACTTCCCTTCAGAAGACGAGCACATTCTGGTGGAACTTCGCATGGTAAGCGAGACAGAGGGATGGGCTGTGGGCTACAACCCCAATGGGCCGGAAGGTCAGCCCGGAAGCTCCATACTGGGAACCAGCGACGGGGGACTGACCTGGGCGCTCGAAGCGATCAACGAGCCCTGTGGTCTTCTCGGCCTGGACATGTATGACGAGCATCGCGGTTTTGCCTGTGGCGGAAACAACCTGAAGATCTCTCGCGTGATTCGCTACGACGATGGTTACTATGGGGGCGATACGGCTTCGCCCGCAGAGCTCCCTGTCTGTCGCCTGTCCAGCCATCCAAACCCCTTCAACCCCAAAACGACACTGCTCTTCGAATTGGAAAATGCAGGACATGTGCGTCTGGAGCTTCTGGACCTGTCGGGCCGCTCCCTCCGTCTCCTCACAGACGCGTCCCTTTCTGCGGGTGAACACCGTGTGGAATGGGATGGAAGGGATGATGCCGGACATGCAGTGAGCAGTGGAGTCTATTTCGCCCGCCTGCAGCATGAAGGGGGCAGGGAATTCCGGAAGCTGCTTTTGATGAAATAGCTGCAAGGGGGCATGGCATTTACCATGCCCCCACAGAGCTAAAATTCCCGGTGGCCCATGTAGTCCAGTCTCAAGTGAGTGGCGATGATCGAGCCACTGTACTGACCTGTTCCTCCCTGGTTGCTTGCGGTGGCCTGCAAACCCAGGAAGAGAGGGACACCAGAGTGAATCAGATTCCGAAAGTCTTCAGCAAGTTCCAGTGTGCCCGCACACTCGGCACCCCCTGGCTGGTTGAAGTGAGGGAAGTCCAGAGTATACAGGGGTTCTTCTTCCCAGATCTCCGGTTCATTGAATTCAGAAATGTAGACAGAGACCTCCGCACTTAGGTCGATGTCCCCATTGGAAACATGGGTCAAGGATTCGAGACCCAGAAATATCAGGATCTCGTCTGTGACAACATACTCTTCAAAGGCCTCGGAGAGTTGAATCTCAACGACCGGAGCGTCCAACCATGTGTGTTGAAAGTCGGGGTCAGGGTCGGTGATGTCGAGAGAAAAAGTACGGTCATCAGCATCGATCCACTCGGTCAGGTCAATGCTGGACTGAATGAGAAAGGTCCGACCGCAGGCGAGAGAAAGGACAAGGATGCAGAGCGAAATGAAGAACAGGGTGTTCGGACGGGACATAAAACTTCTTATTAGTAGCATCCCATCCAATGCCTTAGAGATAAGATATTCCTACCATAACAGCGATGTGGCGTCAAGTTTCCCGCAGGATTGCCGAAAACCCTAGGGACACGCTGTGCCCGGGAATGCTATAATTGTAGACCCCTAGGGGTACTTGGGCCCTCAAGACAGAACGGGTTTGTCCCGCGGAGGTGAATGATGCGCACGGCAAAGCTGCACGGAGCGGCGTTCTTTTTGACCCTGCTGGTGTCTGTGACACTGGTTTCTTCGTCCCTGGCTTCGAGCGACATGAGTCCGGAACGTCAGACTACGATGGAGGCGGAGATTTCTGCGTTCCAGTCCGGGATTGATGCTCTCGGCCATGACTGGATTGCTGGCGAGACCAGTCGAATGAGGATGACTCCCGAAGAGCGGCGGGCCACGCTGATGCATGATCTGGAACCCTTTAACGGCGATGTGGGAATACCCTATGTCATGACGGAGGATCGTTCAGGCGATCGGAGCCTGCTGGACTGGCGGAACAATGGCGGGAACTTTGTAACCGGGATTCAGGATCAGGGAAGTTGCGGTTCCTGCTGGGTCTTTGGTGCGGTTGCCGCTCTGGAAAGTGCCTTCCTATTCGCCATCGATGGTGGCGATGTTGTGAACCTGAACATGAGCGAGCAGTATCCCCTTTCCTGCATCTCCAATGGATGGGGTTGCGGAGGAGGTTGGGGGCAGAATGTTCTCAACTACGCAAGAAACAGCGGCATGCTCGATGACGACTGTATGCCCTATCAGGAAAGTGATACGGTCCCTTGCGGAGATCACTGTTCCGATACGCAATACCGCGACTACTATTACGGGAACTATGGAGTCGTTTGTTACACGGCCAATACGACTTCGATCAAGAATGCCTTGCTGAATTACGGTCCCCTCTACACCACGATGGACATCTACGAAAACTTCAACTCCTACCTCTCCGGCATCTATGTCGCGAGCGGGGAGTATGAGGGCGGCCACGCAGTTTGCATCGTGGGCTACAACGACAACGGGGGCTACTTCATCGTTAAGAACAGTTGGGGCGAGGACTGGGGGATGGACGGCTATTTCAACATCTCCTATAACGCCGGCTGCAGTTTCGGGGACTACACCTACTACACTCGCTACACAACGAGCGGGCAGCCGCCCTATGCGTCAATGGAACTGTCCAACACCCTTTCCAATGCGGGGGAAGTCGTCACCTTCACGGATCGCTCCGTGGGCGTGAGCGGGAGCATTGTCGACTGGCAGTGGGACTTCGACGGGAACGGGAGCGTGGATGCTTCCGGTCCCGGTCCTCACGATTTTGTGTTCGAGGACACGGGAATCTACAGCCCGCGCTTGATTGTGCAGGATGTCGACGGGCAAACCGATGTGGAACATCTTCTCGATCACCTTGAAGTGAGCTGGGAAGGGCCGGTCTGGTTTGTAGCGCCGGATGGAAGCGACGGTGGCGCTGGCTCCCACAATGATCCCTATGCCAGCATTCAGGTGGCGATCAATGCTTCTGCCTCCGGCGATACCGTCCTCGTCACTCCCGGAGCCTACAGCACCTTCAACAACTCGGACCTTCGTCCCTATGGCAAGGATATCGTTATCCGGGGAGATGGAAACCTCGGAGATGCGATTCTCAACGGAGGAGGCAGCCACCGTCTGTTCATCTTTGACAATGCGGAAGGCCCGGGAACGCGGATTGAAAACCTGCTACTTCGCAAGGGCTACGATGACCTTGAGGGCGGGGCGCTCTGGATTGACCCTGCTTCCTCGCCGGTTATTTCCGGATGCAGGATCGACAGCTCTTCAACGGGAAGTGGAGCGACTAGCGGTGGAGGAGCCGCCTGGGTCGGTGGATCTGCGCTCTTTGAAATGTGTGATTTCGTGGACAATACGGGCACGGTTCATGGGGGCGCGATCTGCATGGAGGGAAGCGAACTGAACCTGAACGACTGCTCTTTCGAAGGGAACAGTAGCGGGTCCTATGGAGGAGCGCTGTCTCTTCTGTCCGGAAACATGAATCTCTCCGGAGGAACATTCCTTTCGAACATGGCGACAGATGGCGGGGGAGCCCTGTATCTTGCTGTCGGAGCCACCGTTCTTGACCGCCTCCTCTTCGACTCCAATCAGGTTACCGGTACGACCGGAATCCCTGGCGGCGGGGGAATCTATCTTGCAGCGGGAACCAGCCTCGAAGTCAGCAACACGATCTTCACGGGCAATCAGGCTCCCCTCGGCGCTTGCTTCTTCAACATGGGGGGAACAGCCTCCATGCTTCATGTGACTACTTTTGAGAATCAGTCCACCAACGGTGGCGGCGCTGCTGCGATGTTTGGCGGAACTCTCGATGCCGGGAACAGCATTTTCTGGGCGGACACAGGAGCCGGGGGTGCCGAGTTCATGGGAACCGGCTTCAGCCTCCGCTACTGTCTGGTTCAGGGAGGCTATGCGGGAGAGCAGATCATGGATGTCGATCCGCTGTTCGTCGATGAGGCTTTGCCCGATCTCCACCTTCAGCAGGACAGTCCCTGTGTTGCGGCGGGTGCAGAGGACTATGGCATCGCGACTGATTTTGACGGGCTGGATCGCCCTCGTCCGGCGGGAACCGCCCCGGATCTGGGTGCCTGTGAGTCTGCCTTCCCCGGGGGAAATGCCGCAGAAGATTTGCCGGAAAGTCCGACCCGGATTCTTGGAATCTATCCCAATCCCTTCAACCCGCACGCCAGGGTCCGCTTCCATCTTCAGGAAGAGCAGCAAATCCTGCTGACGGTTCATGACATTGAAGGCCGACAGATTGTGCAACTTGCCAACGGTGTCCATGAGGCCGGGATGCAGGAAATTGCCTGGGACGGGCTCGACAGCGATGGGAACCCTTCTTCCAGCGGTGTCTACTTCGCGCGGCTTCAGACCCTGCGAGGCAGCGAGTCGAGAAAGATGGTTCTGCTCCGATAGTTCGCGTTTTATGAATGTGCCGCGCTCCGCTTTGCGGGGCGCGGTTCTCTTTTGCCCGGTTAGACCACTCCTCCCTGGATGTGCTATAATTGGGATTCCTTGAATCAATCACGACAAGGTGGGGGAAGGATGCATTTTCCGGGAAAGCCGGTTCTTTTCCTTTTGGCGATTTCCCTGATTGCCCCGCTTGGTCATGCCCAGTTGGCTCCGACGGACTATTTCCTCAGCTGTGACCCCGACAGTTTTCAGTTCATTTATGACAACTACTGGCTGGATCACTACATCCCCTGCACGATGGGGATCAACGGAGTTACCTGGCCTGACTGCAGGATGAGAATCCGGGGAGATTCCTCAAGAGAGTTTCCGAAAAAGTCGCTCAGAATCAAAAGCGACGGGGCTGCTTTTCCGAACGGCCGGGATGTCATGCTCATGAATGCCGACTGGTATGACCGCTCTTATATGAGGACGGTTCTTGCCTCCCGACTCTTCCAGGAAAGCGGGCATCCCTGTTTTGATGCGGAGCATGCAAGGCTCCACCTGAATGGAGAGTACTTCGGGCTTTACATTCGTGTGGAGAATGTGGACGAGGACTTTCTTGCGGACAAGGGACTCGACCCGCAGGGCAATCTCTACAAGGCCACTCTTGATGGAGCCTGCCTGAGCATCTTTGATGATGTGGAGATACACTGGGAAAAGAAAACCAATGAGAATGAATCGAGAGATGACCTGCAAGAGTTGATTGACAATCTCGATTCGGTTTCTGACGCGGATCTCCCCAACTACTTTCAGCAGAACTTTGACTACGATCGCCTGATGAACATCCTGGCCCTGAACAGTCTTCTGGCCAATGGAAGCACCTACTATCACAACTACTACATGTATCACGACATCGCAGGAAGCGGGAACTGGATCATGTTGCCCTGGGATGTGGACAAGACCTTTGCCCAGTACGGGGCATCCTATCCCTATCATCGCACATCCTATTTCACCTACCATGACAATCCACTGCCGGAACGGGTCTTTATCGTTCCCGAACTCTTCGATGCTTATCGTGGCCGCGTGCTGGAACTGGCGACGACCCTTTTTACCACGGACCATCTGTTTCCGCTCATCGACAGCTTGATGGTTGTGATTGAGGCTTCCGTGGAGAACGATCATAGCGACAATGTGTATGACCTCAACGACTGGCAGTATCGCACTTCACAGGAGAAGGTGATCGGGATTGAAGGTCGCATTCCTGACCTGATTGAACAACTCTCCTGGAAACCCCGTTCCTTCGAACTGGAACGGACTCCCTACTCATTTCCCGACAGTGTGACCCTTCGATGGGGTTCCTCCAGCGATCCCAATGGTGATCCAGTCCGTTACAAATTGGCAATCAGCAGGAGCTTGACTTTTGCCGAAGACCTGACGACCTGGTACACGGGCCTGCAGGATACGGTCTTTACTCCTCCCGATACCTTCAACCCTTATGTCCTCTGGTACTGGATGGTGCAGGCCATAGACGGAATGCCGGGGCATGAGGTAGAGGGCTTTGACACCTACAATTCCTTCAAGGTTGTGGAGGGCACCGTTCTTCCACCCTCGATCAGCGAAGACATGACCCTCAACATCCTGGGTTCTCCTTACTATGTGAACGAGGACTTGACCGTGGAGAGCGGGGTGCTTCTTGAAATCGAATACGGTTCAGAGATTCGTCTGGCCGATGGAGTGAGGGTTCTGGTGAAAGGGCAGATTGATGCCCATGGCTACGCATGGCGACCCATTCATTTCATGCCGCGACTGTCGGCCGACCGCTGGGGCGCACTCTGTTTCGAGGCTGGAAGCGCTCCCTCCACGCTGGAGCATGTCCTCATCGAGGGAGCCTCGTCAGGAGTCGCTCAGGGGGGACCCGCCTGGCAAAAGGCGGCCATCTCCAGCTATGCGACCGATCTCTTTCTCCAGAACCTTGTCTTCAGGGACAACTACCAATGTGTCTATGCAAATGAAGCCAGCGTCGAACTGAGGGACAGCCAGTTTCTGTCGGGAAATCAGGGGGAACATTTCAATCTGCGTGTCGGGACGGCCCTGATCGAGGACTGCGTCTTTGAGAATGTGACTGCCGGTGGAGATGCCGTGGACTTCGACGGAGTGAGTGATGGGCAGGTCCGTCGATGTCAGTTCTCGAGCGGGGAGGACGACTTCATCGATGTCGGGGAAGGCAGTTTCGCGACACTGGAGGGAAACTCTTTATCGCAGGCCGCGGACAAGGGGGTTTCCGTCGGGGAGAGGAGTACGGCAACTCTCCTTTACAATACGATTGAAGCTTGTGATATCGCGGTTGCGGTAAAGGATTCCTCTTTTGTCACGATGGATCGCAACACTCTCTATGGAAATGTGCTGGGGATCTCCGCCTACGAGAAGAACGCCGGACAGGGGGGTGGCTTTGCGACCGTGATCAATGGCATTGTCTCTTCGAGCCTGGACTCCTCGATTGCCATCGACCCTCTTTCCGCAGTTCAGTTTCGTTATTCCCTTTCAGATACTGACAGCATTCCGGGTATCGGCAACCTCTTCGAGGCTCCTCTCTTTGTGGATGCTTCTGCGGGGAATTTCAATCTCACGGCCTTTTCTCCCTGCATCAATGCGGGCGATCCTCTCTCTCCTCCCGACCCGGACGGAACTCTTGCGGACATGGGCGCCCTGCCTTTCGACATGACGGCCTCCGGGATCGTGATCAATGAGATCAACTACCACTCATCCGGCCAGTTCAATCCGGAGGATTGGGTGGAGTTGCACAACCCTGGCGATCAGGCGATTGACATTTCCGGGATGCAGTTCATGGATTTGGCCAATACCTTTGTCATTCCTGAGGGGACGGTGATTGCGGCTCACGCCTATCTGGTGCTTTGCAGGAGTTACCAGCTCTTTCATGCCTGCTTCCCGGAGGTCACGCAGGTGGTCGGTGATCTGGGCTTCGGTTTCAGCGGGGGAGGAGAGGCCTTGAGCTTCCGGAGCGCAGAGGGAGTGATCTACGATCAGCTTGTCTATGATGATGCCCCTCCCTGGCCTCCCGAGGCCGACGGTTTCGGTCCGACCCTGGAGCTTCTGGATGCCGAGTTCGACAATTCGCTTCCCGAGAGTTGGGCCTCCTCCCAAGGGTACGGCACTCCGGGGGCGCTCAACAGTGTTTCCGATGCAGTGGGAGTGAGCGAAGGGACGCCGGGCGCTTCCACTGTCTTGAGAAATGTCTTTCCCAATCCCTTCAATCCCACAACGGAGATTCGCTTCTCTCTATTGGAGGCATGCGATATTCGTTTGTCGGTTCATGATCTGAGCGGGAGGCTTCTTGCGCTTCTGGCCGATGGTCCGTATGTAGCAGGGAACCACTCGCTGCAGTGGCAGGGACGGGATGAGCGGGGAATGAAACTGGCGAGTGGAGTGTATTTTCTAAGGCTCTCTGACGGAGAGAGTTCCCATTCCCGTAAACTCCTGCTCCTGAAGTGACATGCATCGACCCATCCTGATTCCCCTTCTTGTCCTCTTCCTCTGTGCCTGCACGGAACTGGTCATTGTGTATCCCGACAACGGGAACGAGCATGCACATGTGGAAGCTCCTCCAATAGTCCTGTCGGGATTCTGGGGGGCCACACAGCCGGGAACCATGCAGGAACCACCGGACTTGAGTCAGATCCCCGAGAGTTACAATGTTCTCACGGTGGCTTTTTGCAATGTCGACAGCTACGGCAACCTGGACTGGATTCAGCTTGGACAACCACAGGTGGCTTACCCCGCGCAGATTCAAAACGGACAGATTCGGTCTCTCAAGGAGAGAACCGGTTGCCGTGTCCTGCTGTCCATGGGGGGAGAGAGGGGCTTTTTTCCATTCCTGAATGTAAGCCGGGACTTCTGGATTCAAAAAGCGGGAAGCCAGTTGCTCGATGTTTTCGAGCAGTATGGTTTTGACGGTCTCGACATCGACATCGAGACGGTAGAGTCTCTTCATGACTTCCTCTACTGCATGCGGGGCCTGATAAAAAAAATAAAGGGGTATGGTTATCTGGTTACCCTGAGCCCTCCACAGGCATTTCTCTACGATTACGACCCTCCGGTCAATCGTCCCACGCGCTCCTGGAACAACTATGCTCCCCTGCTCAGCAGCGACATGATGCCCTATGTCGACTGGATACAGCCCCAGTTCTACAACCATTCTCATGGCGCCCATTCCATCTCGGAATATGTGACTCTTCTGGCTAGCGGGACTTTCGAGTTTGAAGCTCCCGAGCATCATCCCTGGGAATCTTTTTTTGATCCGAATGACAAGTGCAGTTATCAGATCGAGATTCCTTCTGACAAAATCGCGAGCGGGCATCCGGCCACTCCCACGGGTTCCGCTCCGGGTGGAGGCTGGCTGTCGCCCCTGGAAATTGCCACGGAATACGAGATTCTTCAGTCGCAAGGTGCTGAAATGAAGGGCTTTATGGTCTGGTCTATTGGCTGGGACAAGACCAATACTCCCGCCTATAGCTTCGGAGACAGTCTTTCTTCAGTTTTGGGGCTCCCGATTCTTCCCTGAACTTCCTGGATGTTTCCTACGATTGCGTAGGTGCTCGCCTACACAATTATCAGAAAAATCCCGCACCTCAGGGTCTTAGCTGCTGATACACAAGGCTTTAGCTACTTTGCTATACTTGTCTTCGGATGGGTGTAGAAGATCTACACGGGAAGCCTGTACACGGAAATGGAGGACCCATGAATCGGGTCGCCCACATTCGGCTATATGGTATCGGGGTACTCAGTATCCTGATGTCAATCGTGGCCGGATGTAGCCTGGATATCGCAGAACCTTTCTCCGATCCTTTGGTGGATCTGGAGACGGGTGGCGCGATCCTGACCGAGGTCGGGGGAACGCACCGCTTCGAATTCGAAGCCGGTGAGATCGTTCTCTACGGGCCTACCGGTCTGGAAGTGGATCGCCTCCAGGCTTCCGCCGTTGCCCCTCTGCAAGAGGGCGCAAGCCGCTATCTTCCCGGACTCTTTGGAAACGGAATCGATCTTCGCATCACTCAGACCGAGGGCCTGCTTCGCCATGTGATCCTCTTCCAGTACCTGCCGGATTTTGTCGACGAGGCGAAGACTCTGGAGTTCATAGAGCCCTTGAGCTTCGATGAGGATCTTCGGGTCTTCACTCGCGCGGGAGAAGTCTTTGCTGGTGAGAGTGCCATCACGGCCAATGGAATCAGCCTTCATGACTCCGGGGGAGCCGAGGTCTTTTACATTCCCGCCGCAACGGCCTGGGATGCCCGTTTCCTTCACCGGCCATGGATCGAGTACGAGCTTCGCTTCCTGGAAGCGGGCCGTGCCGAACTGGTCACTCGCCTGTCCACTTCCTGGTTCACCGAGCCGGGAGTTCAGTACCCACTCGCCCTGGATCCTACTGTCAGTGACGGCGCGCCGCCACCCATCATCGCTACACTCATGGTGACGCCCACTGTTCCCGGGGCCAACGAGGTCATGCTCTCGATGACCTATGGCAATTTCTACAACGACTCCATGCTGGTGACCGTTGACTGGGGCGATGGTGAAGCTCCTCTGGAACGCATCAGCAACACGCCTGTCTATGAGATCCACGACTATCCCTGTTTGCTTGATGGGGGAGTCGTGACCATCGACATCCAGATCTCGGATTTCTATGTGGATCCCGATACCGGCGAGCCGGCCCCGAGAACGGTCCGCGAGATTGTGGAAGTGCTGGTCGGTCCTTCGGACAATCCGGAAGATTGCGGAGCTGTGGACTGCTTCCCCGATCTTCCCCAGCCACGGGTTGGCACCACGGGCACAGAGGATTTTGTTGAAGATGGAATCGTTTACACCCGCTACTTCATGAAGGTTGTGAACTGGGATGTCATCCCGGATGTTCTCTTCGCGGCGGGCCCGGGCTACCCTCCCTGCGAGGACGGTGGACTCTCCCTTTCCTCCCGAACCCTGGTGACACTCTTTGATCAGGAAGGCGCGGAGTTGAATGTCTTCTGCGATCTGGAGGACAACGAGGATCTCAACTCTCTCTGGTATGCTTATCCAAGGGATCTGGAGCCTCCCTATCAGGTCTATCTGGAATTATACGACCAGGCCTGTGATCTGACCTACCAGTCGAACTGGTGGCACATGCAGTACATGACGCCGGAGATTGCCCGCCCCTTGCCGGGGACAGTTCTCATGGGCCGGGACGTGCTCTTTGAGTGGACGGATGTTCCGAGCGTGGTGGGCTTCGAGTTTGAAGTCCTTGATGAGAACTGTGAAGAGGTCTTTTTCCATTCCGGCTATCAGCGGGACTACTCCGTACTGGCCACCGGCCTGCCTGCTGACGGGCAAAAGCTCTATGCGGGTCTGCGCACCTTCTATGACGACGGTACCTTTAGCTACTCCCTCTTTGACTACTTTGCCTGGACTGCTTCCCCCTAGGGATTGAAATCTTTCTTGCTTTGGAAATGGACCCTGCGGGGTCTTTTTTTTGCTTCCCCATTTGGCTTGCTGCTTCTAGGCTTTCGGGGAAGAGGAGGCGGGTATGCGCAAGAAAGATCAGAACAAGGGCATCTTCTGTCTCGAGGGTCTTTGGGATCCCGACCTGAGAGTCATGTCCACCGTGCGACCCCTTCTGGAGCTTCTTCGTCTGAACGAGGGAGTGGACTACATCCACCGGGAGTTTGCTACCGCCGAGGAGTTTGAGCTCTATCTCGGCAAGTGGACGCAGAAGCGCTATGAGGCCTATCCGGTTCTCTATCTGGCCAGCCATGGACTGGAGGAGGGGATCCAGATTGCTGAGGAGCGGTATTCTCTGGATCGAATGGCAGAGCTTCTGGAAGGGCGCTGCGAGAACCGGGTCATCCTCTTTGCCTCCTGCAGCACCCTGAATATCGAAGCTCGTAGCCTGCGGCGCTTCCTTGACAGAACCGGCGCCCTGGCTGCCTGCGGCTACCGGGTGGATGTGGGCTGGATGCGCGCGACAGCCTTCGAGCTTCTTCTTTTGGCCCGTATGCAGGAGAACGAGTTTTCCCTGCGTGGCATTGATTCCATTGCCCGTAGCGCCCGTTCGATGGCGCGCTCTTTCCGGGATCTGGAGTTCCGGATTCTCCGGGCGCGCAGTTCCTCCTAGTTCCCTCAGGGGCATGATTCTGCCCATTCCTTCCCTCTGGCATTTCTTTTGCGATTACCGGAGCAGAGGATGTGTTATCAAAACCAGTCAATGGGGGACAAGATCATGAAAAAAAAGAACTTAACACTCGCATTTCTTCTCCTTTCACTGCTTGCCGTACCGGTTTCCGCTGTCCAGATTCTGGAATACTCTCTGGATTGTGGAGAGAACAGTCTCGCCTGGCGGGGCAGCTTTGAGTACAGCGCCGCAGAAGCCCTGGGCAGTCTGCGGATCACGCCGATTGAGGGAAAGATCCTTGAACTGAGCATCGACCTTTCGGATTACCCCGGTATGGGCAATGTCCCGGGTCGCCTTGAGCCGGACGGCTCCTGGCTTCTCGACTGGAGAGTGCCTCTGGGGGATCCTGTCACAGAGGCTCCTGTTATTTTCGCTGCTCTTGAGGGTGATCTCTTTGAGTTTCACTGGGAGGCCATCAGTGTTCCGGGCGATGATCGCTACAGCAGCGATTTCGGTCCCAGCAGTTGCGACATGGCTCCGGCAGAGACCAGTAGCTGGAGCCAGTTCAAGGCTCTCTATCGCTAAGACCGGGTCGCTTCCAGCCTTGGGGGGAGAGGTGCTGCCTCTCCCTTTTTCTTGTGCCCCAAGGACTTGGAACTTTTTTTTGAGAGAGGCTTGACACACTATACAAATGTATAGTATTCCTTTCCACGAAGCCAAAGGAAAGGAATTGCTCTTGTTCTCCCGTTCTCCCGCCATCGCTCATCTGGACATGGATGCCTTTTACGCATCGGTGGAGCAGAGGGATTTCCCTGAACTGCGGGGTCGTCCCGTGGTCGTGGGCAGTAGTGATCCGAGTCGCCGGGGAGTGGTGGCGGCGGCCAGTTATGAGGCGAGAGCTTTGGGCATCCGCAGTGCCATGCCCCTGCGTCGGGCCTGGAAACTCTGCCCGGATGCCTGCTTCATGGATCTTCGCATGGAGGCCTATGTCGAGGAAAGTCGGCAGGTCATGAGCATCCTCCGGGAATACTCGCCCCGGGTCGAGCCCCTGAGTCTGGACGAGGCCTTTTTCGACCTTAGCGGGACGCTCCTGCTCTTCGGGCCGCCGGAGCAGACGATCCGCCATATCCAGAAGCGGGTTCTGAAGGAAACGGGTCTGAACTCCTCCGTGGGAATCGCGCCCGTGAAGTTTGTTTCGAAGATTGCCTCCGACCTGCACAAACCGGCTGGCATCGTGGTGGTTCCTCCCGGCACGGTGGAGGCTTTTCTTCATCCCCTGGCCGTCAGCCGCCTCTGGGGCGTGGGTCCCCGAACTCTGGAGAGTCTCCAGCGCATGGGTGTGGAAACGATTGGCGATCTGGCCGGGATGGGCCTGGAAAGACTGGAGCAAAGCTTCGGCAAGTGGGGGACTCACCTCTGGCGTCTGTCCCGTGGTGTGGACGAGCGGCCCGTCGAGCCTCTTCAGGAAGAAAAATCCGTGGGCCACGAAATCACCTTCCCCGAGGACCGGGGCTCGCAGGAAGCCATTGAGCGAACGCTTCTGGCTCTTGCCGAGAAAGTGGCCCGCCGTCTTCGCAAACAGGGCGTGGCCGGGCGCACCGTGACGCTGAAGTTCCGTACTGCCTCCTTCCGCAGCATGACCCGCTCCATGAGCAGTTCCGAGTACATCGATCAGGCCTGGGCACTCTACGAGATTGCCAAAAAGCTCCTCACGCGGGTGGACCGCCGGGGAGAGAAGGCCCGGCTTCTGGGGATTTCTGTCTCCTCGCTTCTGGCGCGGGAAGAAGTTCCCCGGAGTCTTTTTGAAGAACCCGGGTCTCGCCACAGCGAACGCGTGAGCGATGCCATGGATGAGCTAGGGCGGCGTTTCGGTGTGGACAGCGTTCGCCGCGCGCGTCTTCTCAGGAGGAAAGAATCATGAATCACAGCTCTCTCCAGCAATACCCGATTCCCTTTGAGGAGAAGAGAGACCTGAGTCTTGAAGAGGCCCTGGCTAATGCCCGGGCGGCAATGAATGAGAAATCCAGGGGGTTCCGGAAAGAAAATCCGGCTCATCTTCCATCGGATCCGGAACACCCTGAACTCTACGCTCTCTGTCCCGGCTGCAAGGTACATCCGGCAGGGGGTATCTATCCGGCTGTGGAATTGCTTCGGGAAAGGATCTGTCCGACAGGAGAGCGCCTTGCCCGGGACGGGGCGGCCGGAGAAAGTTCCGGGGAGAAGGAGAGTCCTGCAGGCGACAGGGAGGGTTCGCTCTGCTCGACATTCATGAGGTCGGCCCAGCCGTCCTCCTCCTTGCTCCTCGATTCTGGCGCGAAGGGCTGGCTCCGGACGGATCGTCCGTCTCCGGAAACAGAGTCTCTCACCCCCGGGCCCCGCCCGGAGACCGGTCCGCGCTTTTTCTTGACCCCCGTCCTTCGCCTGTGCTCCGATGGAGTGCGTCGGGTGCAGCTTCGCTGTTCCCGGGCTTGGTACTTTCACCGTAGAAGGTCTGTATGCAAAAAAAGGCTCTCACAGATCGCCAGTCTGTCATCCTCGACTTCCTGAGGGACTTTCTCGATAAGAATGGCTACCCGCCAACCCTTCGGGAAATAGGCGGGCAGTTCGGAATCCGTTCTCCCCGGGGAGTGCAGGACCATCTGGAAGCTCTGGAGAGGAAAGGCTACATCCGCCGCGAGCGGGACAAGTCCCGGGGCATTGAGCTTCTGGACTTTCGCCCGAGCTCTGCGGACAGTGTGCTTCGTCTTCCGCTTCTGGGACGCGTGGCCGCCGGACAGCCGGTACTCTCCGAAGAGAACATCGAGGGCTGGAGGGAAATCGACAGCTCCATGGCACGCAATGGCAGCTTCCTCCTGACGGTCACGGGGGATTCCATGATTGATGCCCATATCCTCGACGGGGACATGCTGGTCGTGCAGTCTCAGGAGGAGGCACGCAACGGAGAAATCGTCGTTGCCATGGTGGATGACGAAACCACGGTGAAGACCTTCTACCGTGAGTCCAATGCCATTCGCCTTCAGCCGGAGAATGCGAGTATGGATCCCATTATCGTGCCGGCCGGCTCAGCGGAAATCCGCATTCTCGGGAAAGTACTGGCGGTGTATCGGGGCCTCTAGCTTCTGGCCGGGAAATTGTGCCTGCGCCCGCCAGCAGGGCGACATATATCAGAACACATGAAGTGACAATATCTTACGCCCTGAGCTTGGGGTGTATTCTAGCTACGCCTCAGGGATCACGGAATAGAAGACAGAGAAGAAGTGCAGGACGCTTCCCCCGATGACGAAGCAATGCCAGATGGCGTGGTGGTAGGGGAGTTTCTTCCATGCGTAGAAAACCGTGCCCAGAGAGTAGGAGAGGCCTCCGAGAGCCAGGAAGAGTAAACCCAAGGCGGGAACCGACTCGATGAGGGGCTTTGCGGCAACAAGGACCATCCATCCCAGACCCAGATAGAAACCCAGAGAGAGCCACTTGGGCGGACGCTTGAGCAACACTTCAAAGAGAATGCCGAGGAGTGCCAGACCCCAGACAATGCCAAAGAGAGTCCAGCCCCAGGTTCCACGGAGATTTACCAGCACAAAGGGTGTGTAGCTTCCCGCGATGAGAAGGTAGATGGCTGCGTGATCCAGTTTGCGAAAGATCATCTTCGCTCGGGGCCAGGGAAAGCCGTGGTAAAGGGTGGAAGTCAGATACAGGAGAACCAGGCTGCCTCCGAAGATACTTACGCTCACTACGCTCCAGACGTCAGAACGCAGAGCCGCAAAGGTGACGAGAAGGACAAGGCCGGCGATGCTCAGCAAAGCACCCAGACCGTGAGTGATACTGTGGAGGATTTCCTCGCGGACGCTGTATAGGGCTTCGCGATGGGGCATGGGCTTCCTTTGGATCTTCCATGGAAACTAGCCGGAACAGGTTTGAAGGGCAAGCGTGCCATGCCAAAAAACAGAAAACGAGGGCAAAAGCCCTCGCTTGAGAAGGTATCCCCTACGGGATTTGAACCCGTGTCGCCAGGTCGAAAACCTGGTGTCCTAACCGAGCTAGACGAAGGGGACATACCGGATTTCCCGGATGCGAGAAGCTATCAAGGGTTTTCGGGATTGTCAACCGTTTGACTATCGGACAAGAAGCAGCTTGGTCACTTTTTCCTGCCCCCTGTTTGTGCGTAGTCTTGCAAGGTAGAGACCGGAGGGTTGCCCTTCCGCCTTCCATGGGAACTGCTGCCTGCCCGCTTCCAGAATGCGGTGAACGAGTACTTCAAGCCTCTGGCCCTTTAGATTGAAAATCTCCAGAGTCACCTTTGCGGCTTCTTCCAGACGGACTTCCAGAACACAGGTCGGGTTGAAGGGATTCGGCCATGCGGAGAGTCTGATCGAATGCGCCTCACTTTCGGGCGCATCGACACTTTCCCCCAGTGCGATATCTGCAAGTATCGGGATATGGTCACTGGCCTCGTGGATCGCTTCGGCGATCTCAAAGGGAACAGCATTGTTGAAACCGCCGTAGAGAATCGACTCGTTGAAGTGTTCTCCATCGTTACCGTAGGCGGTATAGGTTTCCGGAAGCAGTTCCAGACCCTCGCCATCCAGCAAGTGCTCACTGACAAGAATCAGGTCGAAGCGGTCATCCATTCCTCCGTAAGATCCACCGCCGAACTGCTCCTTCCTTGGACACTGTGTGTGGATCGATGCAAAGGAGGGATTGTCGTGCCAGTTCCCTGGAGAGTCGATGGGATCAAGGAGTTGTCCCGGGCCACTGGAGAGAAGCAGTTGATAGGCGGGCTCACTGGAGTGGTAGATGTTGAAGTCGCCGGCGACGATAAAAGGCATGTCTTCGGGGAGCGTGTCGAGTTGGTTGCGCAAGACCAGGCACTCATCGTGCCGGCGGTTTTCATTCGTACTTCCCTGGCTTGCTTTCAGGTGCAGGGTGTAGAGGCGAAAGATATCTCCCGAGGAGGTGGCCTCCAGATCCCACCATTCAATGTCGCGAAGATCCGTGTCCAGCCATCCGGAGTCGATCACGGTGGCACATTCCTCACGGATGTAGAGACCCCGGTCCGAATTGTAGCTGTTGTGAAAGGGGGCTTCGCCCCATTGCCCCGGATGAACCTGCTCAAGCACCGCACTGAGAAACTGCTGGTAGCCGTTTATATTTTGAAGCTCCTGTACGACGAGTAGATCCGGTTCCAACTCCCCGATCACAGTCGACAGGTGGGTTTCCCTGTCCGAGCCCGCACCCGGATAGTTCAGGATATTCCAGTCCAGCAGCCTCAGTTCTTCGGCAGAGAGAAGAAGGGGAAAAAGGGCCAGAAGGAGTGTTATGTTGCGTATCTTCATGTATCACAACTTGTTGGGGACTTTTATTAATGTACCATATTTGGAAACATTGAGCCAGCCTTTTCTCTTGTTCCCCGGACAAGGCCTGACTATCTTCGCTCCATGATACTCCTCCAGACCTGTTCCCCATCGGCGGCTTGTACGCTCAGTTCCTGGATTCGTCAGGCGGATATCGCACTATTCGCCTGGATCAATGGACTTCACTTTCCCGGAAGCGATCTGCTCCTTGGCTGGGTTACCTGGCTGGGAGACGGGCTCCTTGCTGCGCCTCTTGCAATTCTGGGGCTCTTACTGCTGGATCGCCGTCGCTTCTGGAGTCGCTTTCTTTTCCTTCTAGGGGCAGTCCTGCTCACCACGGTTTTCGTACATCTCTTGAAAGACTGGGTCGGTCGCCCGCGTCCCTTGCTGGAACTGGGCGGAGTCCTGCCCGATGGAACTCCGATGCGGCAGCTCTTTCGCGAATTGCGCCATGGCAGTTTCCCTTCGGGTCACAGCCAGGCCGTCTTCGGACTTGCTGCAGGCTTTCATCTTCTTTTCGGAAACCGTATGCGCTGGCTCTATCTGCTCGCTCTCCTGGTGGGCGTGAGCAGGGTCTATGTCGGAGCGCACTTTCCCCTGGATGTTCTCGGGGGGGCACTTCTGGGAATGTTCGGCGTGGACCTGATGTCCAAACTCTGGCTGCCCGCCGACCTGCGCAGCAGGGATCAGAAGCCATCATGAGAGGCATCCTTCCGGTTCTTTTGCTAGCGGTTCTTGTCTTCCTCCCTCTTCTCGGAAGTGTTCACCTTTTCGACTGGGATGAGTTCAACTTCGCTCAGGCTGCCCGCGAGATGAGCGAGCGTGGCGACTACCTGACAGTGACCATCGCCGGTCAGCCCTTTTACGAGAAACCTCCTCTCTTCTTCTGGCTGCAGGCTATGGCTTCCTCTCTTCTGGGCGATAGCGAAGCATCGGCTCGACTGCCGAGTGCCATCGCCAGTATCATGACAGCCCTGATGCTCTTTCTGATGGGGCGGCGATGGAAGGATGAAAAGCAGGGGCTCCTCTGGGCGGGCTTCTATCTTGGCAGCTTTCTCCCTCTGGTAACCGGGCGCATGGGTCTGATCGATCCGGTCTTCAATTTCTGGATTGCTCTCGGCCTGTTTCTCCTCTTCGAACTGGATCGCCGGGAGGAAAGGGTTTTTCCTCTTGCGATGATTTCCGGCCTTTCTCTCGGCCTTGCAGTGCTGAGCAAGGGGCCTCTTGGCGCTGGAATCCCGATTGCGATCTTTGTGATCTATCGCTTGATCAAGCGCGATTTTCACCTTCGCATTCTCCCCTTCTCGCTTTTCTTACTTGCTCTTGTTCTCAGTGCCGCTTCCTGGTTTCTGATGGAGAGTCTTGTGAATGGGGGAGACTTCATCCGGGAGTTTGTCCGCTACCAGGTTCGCCTGCTTCAGACTCAGGATGCCGGCCACGGGGGATTCCCCGGCTACGAATTCCTGATCTTTCTCCTCGGCTGTTTCCCGCTTTCTGTTTTTGCTCTTCGATTCCTGTTTCGAAAGGAAAGCGATCCTTCCCTGAAAGACGCCACTCTTCTTGCCAGAGTCTGGCTGCTCTTTGTCCTTCTTCTCTTTGCTCTTGTGAAAACCAAGATTCCTCACTACACGAGCCTGGTCTACATGCCGGGAGCCTGGTTGGCGGCAAGGGAAGTACGATTATTGGCCAACTCGACAAGGCTCTCGAAACTGACCCTGATTTTCTGGGTTCTCGTGGGGGGCCTGATCTCCCTTCTTCTCATCGCACTGCCAGCCCTGATGAGAAACCCGGATGCCTGGATTCATCTAATTGAGGACGAGTTTACCCGTGCCAACATACTTCGCCCGGTTCCCTGGAGTCCTCTGGCACTGATTCCAGGGCTTCTCTTTGCACTGGGGACCCTTGTCTCCCTCCTGTGGGTCTTCCGTGGAAACTGGCAAAGAGGAACCATGAGTCAGGGTTTCACTGTCGGGCTTTGTGTCCTTCTATCCTGGCCCTTTTTGCTTCCCAAAATCGAGGCACATTCCCAGGGGGGAGCCATTGCGCTTTACGAGAGCCTGCGGGAGGAGCCTGCGGATCTCTGTATCGCCGGTTTCAAGAGCTATGCCCATCTCTACACAATGGGGCGGCGAGCCTGGTCGGATCGTTCTGCGGAGGGACGGGAGAGACTGATGACAGCGACAGATCGCCCGCTCTACATCGTAACTCCCCTTCATCGGACAGAGGAGATCCAGAGGCAGTATCCGTCCCGCATCCTTCGACGGGAGGGCGGCTTTGTCCTTCTCCTTCGGGAGCCCCTCCCTTGAGAGAACCCCTCCAAAGCTGATATAATTAAGGGGGGACTTTTTCACCCGTCCCTTCGGAGGGGATCCGTGCGCGCGTTTTTGGCGATATTGCTTTCCTTGATGTTGCAGGGCACAGGTCTGTCCGACCCGGTGCTGCCGCCGCACACGGAAAACCATCCCTCTCTTTTCTTTCACGAATCGGAGATCCCCGATCTTCTCTCTGACATTGCATCAGACCCGCTGAGAACATCGACCTTTTCCGGGATCCTCTCGCGAGTGGAGAACTACGCCACCATGGGTCCGGACAGCCTGGTTCTCGATTACTGGGGCTATCGGCAGGTAGCAGAACTGAGCCTTGCGGCCCGCCTGGGCAGCGCTGAGACGGCGAGCACTGCATCGGAGACTCTGGAGGAACTGGCCCTGTATCTCTGTGACAACTGGGGGCCCTCGGATCTGGATAGCTTCCTAGGGGAACTGAGTCCGGCTCTCCGTCTCTGGAACCTCTCCTGGGCCTATGATCACGGTTTTCGCAGCGCTTCTGACAGCCTGCGGCAGCGTCTGGTTTCGGAGATGCTGGAATCCATGGAAGTTCTTTCGAGTGATTCTCTCTTTACGAAGTTCCAGTTCAATCCCCTGGTCAGCAACAAGGGGATCACGATTGGAGCAAGCCTTCTTCTTGCGGGAATGGCCCTCGGCGAAGACCTCCCGGGAGATCCGGTCGTCGCTCAGGCGAAACAGGCGGGCAGAGTCTACATCAAGCGCGGCATAGAGGATCTGCTGCCTGCTGACGGGACTTATCGGGAGGGCATCAGCTATCTGGTCTGGACCATGATGACGCTTCTTCCGGCCTGGGAGGCGAGTTGGCGTCTGGAGGGCACGGCAGAGTGGGAGGAGGAACATCTTCAGCGGGTTTTGGAGTGGATGGCATGGCAGATCCTGCCAGTCGGTGAGGGGAAGTTCCTCAACCGCAATGACAGCAGCACCCTGGCCTTCGAAACCAGCCGACATGTCAGTCTTCTGGAGTGGGCCAGCGGGAGATTGGCGGAACCGGGTCTGGCCGCCTGGCTCCTGCGCCACACATCCGGTGCCGAGGGGCATAATCTCGGCGAGGATTCGGACACCTGGGCGACGGTTCTCTGGCACCAGAACCCCCCGGAGCTGGATCCGCGGCTCCTGGGCCGTGATCGCTTTTTTCCCGATCGTGGCTTTTATGTCTACCGGCAGGCTTGGCCGGGCGACCCGCTGGAAGACAGCTTCCTCATGACTTTAGAGGGCGGGCAGTTCATGGGCGGGCACATGCAGGAAGATGTCGGGCAGTTTACGCTTCGCGCCATGGGCCATGGCTTTGCCATTGACCATGGCTATGGCGATACCGACACAAAGGCTCACAATCTCCCCACGATCGACGACCGGGGGCAGCACAATGCCGGGAAATCCATCGGAACGGATGGAGTGATGAGTTTCCTCTGGGACAGCGATTTCCTGAAGTATCTGAAGGTTGACATGGCTCAGGCCTACACGACCCACTCTGCCTTTAATGACCCGGATGTTCCCTGGGAAGGCTGGGACTGGTCCTGGGGATACGATGGAGGCAATCCCATGCAGGTGGCCGAGCGCAGCTTGCTCCTTTTCCCGGGAGAGGAGGGGGAACTGCCGGAGATCTACCTTCGCGATGACCTTCTGTCAGAAATCGGAGGGGATCGTGCCCTTCGCTGGCGGATGCATTTGGAGGAAGACCTGCAGGTGCAGTTGACGGGAGTGGACACCTGGGAGATTGCGGGCGACAACGGTTCCCTTCACCTCTATGCTCATGAACCCGCTTTCGTGGACGGGGCCTGGGGCCTGTCCTCCTGGGACAACGGGAATGTAGATCCGGAGTCGCAGGTCTTCCGCTTCTACCGATCCGAAGAAAGGAACCGTGTCTTGATGCACCTCGCTCCGGTCCCTCTCAACACGGAAGCGCCCCGGGACACGACCTTCCGTTTTGCCGGGGGGATCCTGGCAACAAGCGAGCGGGGAAACCGAAGCCGCAGGATTCTTCTTCGCAAGGACGAGGAATGGGTGGAGGGGGCAGGGTCTTACAGCGATGGTCTCTGGGCCGGAGTGGAACTTCAAAGCGGGATGAGAACTGCAAGTTTCCTTTTCGAAGGTAGCCGCTATCTGGATCAGGGCCGGACGATGGTCCAGCTGGATCGTCCCTCTTCGGTCACCTGGCAGGGCGAAACGGTTCTCCTGGGCGATGACAATCTCGACTTCCTGATCTGGGCCCCTGATGCGACGGAGGTCCTCTGCAATGGCGTGTCGCAACCCTTCGTGAGAAATGGTGACTATGTGACGAATCGCAAGGATTCCGATCCGGACCCTGTTCCCGTACTGGCGGGAGTCGAGATGGGCGAGCCACGGAGCAGTGACGGGAGGACCTGGATCTTTCCCCTGATTCCCCATCGCGATGTTTCGGTAGTCGCGCGGATTTACGACATCAGGGGGCGCAGGCTGGAGACCCTCCATGAGGGCTCCCTGACTTCCCCCCGAGACCTGGTCTGGGACAGCAGCAATCTTTCCCGTGGAGTGTATCTTTTCCGGCTTAGTGCCCCCGGAGTGGAAATACGTCGCAAGATCCTGACCCCACTGAGCAATTAGTCTTGCGCTTCGCAAGTCTCCTCGCTAGCTTTTCCTGTCTATTGCGACGAAAGGAGTGCGCGTGAGCTACCGTATCGCATGGTTGCCCGGAGACGGGGTTGGCAACGAGGTAATGGAGGCCAGCAAGCTGGTTCTCGATGTTCTGAAGCTGGATGCGGAGTACCCGCATGGAGACATTGGCTGGGAACTCTGGAAGAGCGAGGGGAATCCGTTCCCGGATCGCACCATTGATCTTTTGAAAGAAAGCAACGCCGCACTCTTCGGGGCGATCACCAGCAAGCCGCCAGCGGAAGCAGAAAAAGAACTTTCCCCTGAATTGCAGGGAAAAGGACACAAGTACTTCAGCCCGATTGTCCGCCTTCGTCAGGAGTTCAATCTCCACACGAATTTACGGCCCTGCAAAGCCTACCCCGGCAATCCTCTCAACTTCCGGGATGGAATTGACCTGGTGGTCTTCCGGGAAAACACCGAAGGCCTCTATACCGGGATTGAAGCGCACCCGGTTCCGGATGAGCTCTTTGACACCTGGGCGAAGCATGCACCGAAGGCCGAACGCTTCCGCGATGTTCCCCGGGACGAGATGGCCATGACCACTCGCCTGGTGACCCGTGCAGGTTGCGAGTCCATTGTTCGTCAGGCTTTCGAGTTTGCGAAAACGCATGGTCGCAAAAGCGTGACTCTCGTAGAGAAGCCCAATGTGCTTCGACAGACGGGCGGCATGTTCACCCGCGCAGCACACAAGGTGGCCGCGGATTACCCCGACATTCCCCTCTGGGAAACCAACATCGACGCGATGGCCATGTGGCTGGTCAAGAACCCTGAAGACTATGATGTTCTGGTAGCCGGCAACATGTTCGGCGACATCATCAGCGACCTTGCTGCCCAGTTGGTCGGGGGGCTCGGATTTGCTGCCAGCGGAAACATTGGCGACAACTTTGCGGTCTTCGAACCTACCCACGGTTCTGCGCCGAAGTATGCGGGACAATACAAGGTCAATCCCATGGCCATGCTTCTGTCCACACGCATGATGCTTGACTTCCTGGGAGAGTCTGACGCATCGGCCCGCCTCGAGTCAGCGATTGCCACTGTCATTGCGGACGGAAATTTCCGCACCTATGACATGGGCGGCAGCCACTCAACGCTGGAAGTTGCCGAGGAAGTTGCCCGGAAGCTCTAGGCCTGCCTGCAGGATCATGAGGGGGAGGGCCAAGGCTCTCCCCCTTTCTATATGGAAGTGAAATGAAGATCCTGATTCTGGAACCGTACTACGGAGGAAGCCACCGCCAACTGGTCGATGGCATGGTCCGTCATCTTGAAGAGGACTTTCTGCTCTGGAGTCTCCCTGCAAGAAAGTGGAAGTGGCGCATGAGGGGAGCTGCAGCGGTCTTTGCGGATCGTTGGCGGGAGGAGAAACCGGAAGTCGATCTCGTTTTTGCCAGTTCCCTGATGAACCTCGCAGAGTTTCGGGGTTTGATTCCTGCAGAGGCAAGGCAGATCCCGGCGCTTCTTTACTTTCATGAAAACCAGTTGAACTATCCGACCCGAAACGAGGATCCCCGGGACTATCACTACGGCTGGATCAATATCCTCAGTGCCCTGTCCGCAGATCGCGTGATCTGGAACACGGCTTTCAATCGTGACAGTTTTCTGAATGCTCTTCCTGGTTTTGTGCGTGCCATGCCGGATCATGCTCCCCGGGATCTTTCTGCAAGGATCCTCGACCGTTCCCACTTGCTTCCCGTCCCCCTGTCTCCTGACTTTCTAGATAGACCCATGCCCCCGGAGCGGGAAGGTCTTTGCCGCATCCTCTGGAACCATCGTTGGGAGCATGACAAGAACCCTGAAGAGTTTTTCGAGGCTCTCTATCAACTGGACAAGGAGGGGCTGGACTTTCAGGTCTCGGTAATCGGTGAGTCCTTCCGGGAGCAGCCCCCTGTTTTTGAGGAAGCGAAGCAAAGGCTAGCTCACAGAATTGCTCGCTGGGGATATCTGGAGAGCCGGGGCGAGTATCTGGAGGAACTGGAGCGCGCGCATTTGGTCGTCTCCACTTCTCTTCACGAGTTTCAGGGTTTGTCGGTTCTGGAAGCGGCCGCACGAGGAGCCCTTCCCCTTCTTCCCGCAGACCTCGCCTATCCCGAGATCTGGCCATCGACCTGTCTTTACCCCCGAGGGGAACTCTTCCCCGCTCTTCGGGAGAGAGTCCTGAAGCCATATCCGGGAGACGGATCTCCACTTTTTGAAATCACGGATGTTTTTTCCTGGCCTCATCAGGTTTCAGCGTGGAAGGCACTTCTCCATTCTTTCCTGTAGTGGATTGCCATCATTTCTTCTTCTCTGAGGCACTCGATTCCGCCTTGCCGATATGCTAAAATTAAGCCCCGGTTCGCCAATATCAGGAGGCTTTTTGAAGCATCGCATCCTTGCATCACTCCTCTTCCTCTGCCTCGCTCTATCTTCTCAGGCACAGGCTCCGCTCTATGCCTTCAATTGCGGGGGAAGTCGTCTCACCGACTCCCAGATGAATACCTTTGAAGCTGACCAGCCCTACTTCCCTGGCAGCCAGGGTTACGTGGGCGGATCACAGACCGTCCCCGGATTTGTGCCGAACAACGCTCCCTGGACTTCCCTGGATTACGACCTCTACACCTGGATGCGCAAGGGAGCGACGGCCTATCGATTTGATCTCCCCAACGGAGAGTATATCGTTCGCCTTTACCTGCTGGACGGGAAAAGACATGGTCCGAACCTTCGCCTCATGGACATCTGGATCGAGGGGGTGCAGATCTTTGATGATCTTGACCTCTGCGCGAAGGTCGGCTTCATGGGAGCCTATGAGTACTCCATCGCCAGCACGGTCTCCGACGGAACTCTGGATGTGGAGTTTGACAGCCCCCGTGGTGGAGCCGTGATCGGAGCCATCGGAGTCTGGGACATTGCGGATCCGGGAATTGCACCGGACTCACCGACAGACTTCACGGCAATGGCTGGCTATGAAATGAACATCCTTCGCTGGGGCTATGAATGGGATGTCAGTCTGAAAGAAACGGCGATCTATCGGCGCATGAATGATCAGGATCCCTGGCTGGAAGTCGGCAGCATGTCTTCGGTGCGTCGCTACTTCGTGGACTGGGATGCTTTCCCCGGAATGTCCTACGAATATGCAATCTCCCATCGGGATGCCTGGGGCCGGGAGAGTGCCCTGAGTGTTCCTCAGGCTGTGAACACGATGGCACGATCGGAGACAGGTCTTCCCTGGTTCGAGGTCAACATCACGACCGTGGATTATGACAGCCTCAATGCCAACCCTTTCTCCGACGAATACTACAACATTGGATGGGCGGTGGATGGGGGTGGCTACCATGCTGGCGAAGCTCGCTTCCGGGGGGGGCTTGCGAAGTTTTTCAACAAGAAGTCCTGGAAGGTGCGGCCCGGGTTGGAGGATGCCTATGCGGATTTCGATGAACTGCTTTTCATTTCAAACCCGGATGACAACTATCTGATTCGTAATAAACTGAGTTTCCGCATCTTTGATGAACTGAATGTCTGGCACTCCGATGCCTACTCCGTGTCTCTGTTTCTCAACAGCGAGTACCGGGGCGTCTACGATCTTGTGGAACCGGTGGATGAAGATTTCGTCCTGAAGCGGGGAGACCTGGAGGTTGGCAATCTCTACAAGGCCTATGCGGACATGGGTGCCCTTGCCAACGATTCACAGTACCACCTGTACTATGAGTACAAGGGAGGATCCGATCAGAGCTACGATGACCTCCGGGACCTGATCGAAGGGACGGCGAATCTGGACGACTTCGATTTTCCGCCCTTCATCGCAGAGCGAATCGATTTCGGCAATTTCTTCGAGTACTACTCGATGATGATCTACACTAGGCAGTACGACTTCATCGACCGGAACTACTACCTCTATCACAGTCGGGAAACCGGTCGATGGAGCTTCTTTCCCTGGGACATGACTCTCTCCTTCTGGCCGGAAGCTCTTGCCCTGGATTTCGGGACGGAGAACTCCCCACACTTCTGGGACGGGGCCTGGAACTGTCTCTTCAACCGGATGCTGGAGGTCCCCCAGATTCGATGGGCCTATGCAAAAGAGCTTGAGAACCTTCATGCAACTGTTCTCAACGGCCCGAATCTGGAGAACCTTGTCAATGAGACCTACGACCCTCTGGAGCAGGCCGGGGACAGGGATGTCTATCGCGCTTTCTTCGGCAACATGGACTATTACGATATCGCAGAAAGCTACCTTCGCTATCGGCTCAACCAGCGGGACACGCAGTTTGAGACCATGATTCCTGATTTCAAATCCACGATCACGCCGGTCGGAATCAACGAGCTTCAATTGGCCATTTCCGGCCCCGGCGAGGGCTGGGTGGAGATTCATAACTACGGTGAGGAGTCCATGATGCTGGTGGGCTGGAATCTCTATGGGGGGGATTTCAGCAGCATTCCCGCGACCGTGCTGGAACCCGGGGATTACATGGTTCATGAGGTCATGCCGACCGGTGGACCTGCTGTGCTGGACCCGGCCGGGGGAATCCTGATTCTCCTGGATCAGGATGGAAACCAGGTAGATCGGGTTCGTTACGGGCCGCTTCAGGAAGGCGCGTCCGAGGGGCGCTTCCCCGATGGCTGGATCACCTGGCAGAAGATGCTCCCCAGCTCCGGACTGGCAAACCAGGCTGCAAGCTTCCCCCGAATCCTCAGTGCTGATTTCAGCCCGGAGAATCCCTGGACGGAGGACAGCCTGCGGGTCGATGCAAGACTTGGCATTCATGAACGTCCTTACACTATGGACCTGCATCTGGAGATGGCGGGGCAGTCCCATGAACTGGAGATGATGCCCACTGGACCGGACTCCCTGAACTGGTTCGTCGAGAGCGTTCCCATGGAAGAGGCCGGCATGCTGAAGTGGTGGATCGTGGCCGTGGATTCACTGGGGATGGAGGCCACCTACCCGATCGGCGCTCCCTTTTTCGCGGAAGAAGTCATGATTCAGGATGCCAGCGTTCCCCTTTTCCTCAATGAGTTCATGGCTGACAATGTCTCCGTGCTTCCGGATGAGGCTGGCAGCTATGATGACTGGATCGAGATCTACAATGCCGGGAGCGATGTCATTGATCTTGCGGGCATGACCCTGAGCGATGATCTGGCGATACCCGGGAAATGGACCTTCCCCCAGGATCCGGCCTCCGTGATCGAGCCCTTTGGCTACCTGATTGTCTGGGCGGACAACGATCCGCAAGATGGCCCCCTGCATGCGAACTTCAAGCTGTCCAGCAACGGGGAAGAGATTGGTTTTTATCAGGCGGACGGAACTCCGATCGACTTCCTGACCTTCGGCTCCCAGCTCACGGACATTTCCTACGGACGATATTCGGACGGCGGACTTCCCTGGGACTTCATGGAGACGGCTACACCGGGAGCTTCGAATTCTGAAGGCTCGCCGGCCACGCCCGTCGATGCTTTTCCCCTGGTCCTGAATGCCTGGCCCAACCCCTTCAATCCGCGAGTTCAACTGCAGATCAGCCTGGACCATGACGGGCCGGCAAGTCTGCATATCTATGATGTGAAAGGCCGGCAGCTTCGATCTCTCTTCGATGGCTTCCAGAGGGCGGGCTTGCGGGAAGTGATCTGGGACGGACGGGATGAGCGGGGGCGCTCACTGGTATCCGGGATTTACTTTGCGAGGCTTCAATGCGGCGACCGGGATCGCAGCGAGAAGCTCCTGTTATTGAAATAGCTCGCAAAGAGACCCCCTCCCGCAAAGCGGGAGGGGGTTCTTGTTTTGGGCGAAGGTCCCGTGCCCGACCCTCATCTCCTTGTCCCTTGCAATGTGAACAGGGTGATCCTGGTGGGGGTCGGCGCATCATGGAAGGTGATCAGCTCGGGGAAAGCGCAGGAACAGGATTCAGGCTATTCGAGGAAGTCTGGCTTGGCCTGGGCCAGGAGGAGGGGGATTGCGGGGAACCAGGCCGGTTGCTGCCTTAAGATTTCACTTTAAATATCGAATCCATTACTGTGCCATCAACCCACTTGACGATACCGATTACTTCCTCGGTGAACTCGGGATGCTCCGGTTTTCCGCCGCAGAGTTTTTCGACCTCCTCCTGGATTTCCTCGAAACTGCGGATGGGGAGCCCGGAATTCCGGGTTTCCTCGATGAGATCTTCCCGGAGGGGATTGATGGCAATGCCTCGCTCCGAGACGATGACATCGATTAACTCGCCGGGGCCACAGAGAGTAGTAACCTCATCGACGAGAACCGGGATCCGGTCGCGAAAACTCGGAATCGGAAGAATCGTGGTATTGGCAAAGAGGCAGTTCTGCCATCCGCCGATACCGTGGAGCATGCGGCCGTCCGAGTGCGTGACCACATTGGCATTGAAATGGCGATCCACTTCCGTTGCGCCCAGAACCACGAAATCCACCAGGGAGGCGAAATTACCCTTCCCGTGCCAGTTGTAGCTGGTGTAGGGGCTCGTGGCGACGTGATTCCAGTTTTCGCGCAGGGAGCGAACACCTTCCAGATCGAAGGTCTGTCCGTCCAGAATGAAGTCCGTCAGCCCTTCCTCGAGCATCTCCACCAGATACTTCGTGGATCCACCACGAATGAAACGGGCATGGATCCCGTCTTCGCGCATCATGTCTCTCAAATAGATAGCCATGGCGAGGGCCGTCCCTCCGGCTCCGGCCTGCATGGAAAAACCGTCGCGATAGAGACTGGTGGAACGGATGAAGCGGGCAGTCAGGTCAGCGATAAGCAGTCGGTCGGGGCTCTTGGTGATCTGGGTTGTGCCGCTAACGATTTTCGCCGGGTCTCCGATCTCCTCAAGTTCCACCACATAGTCCACCTGATTGCCCTGAATCTGCCAGGGGATGCAGGGGAAATCGACCAGGTTGTCCGTCACCACGATGGTCTTGTCCGCATAGAGTGAATCGACCAGCCCGAAATTGAGACTTCCGCAGGCACTCGGCCCGCGGTCACCCGTGGCATTGCCGAAAGAGTCCGCGGTGGGAGCAGCAATGATGGCAATGTCAATGTGAACCTCCCCATCCTGCACAGCCTGCCAGCGGCCGCCATGGCTTCGCAGAACAGCGACTCCGTCCATTTCTCCGCTACTGGCATAATCCCCGAGCGGACCGTTCAGACTTCCCTCGACGCGCTTGACGACTCCGTTTTTCATATGCTCGATCACCGGCTCATGGCAGGGGAAGGCCGCACTCGGAAACCAGGTAAGACCCTGAACTCCCATTTCCGCCGCAGCATCGAATACCCGGGTCATGACCCGGTCGCCGTTTCGGAAGTGGTGGTGGTTGCTGATCGTCATGCCATCACGAAGTCCGCACTTCTCCAGTGCTTCGCGAAGACTGCTGACACGCTTGTCACCATCGGCTGGAAAATCCTGGCAGGAAGCATTTGGTGCGGCGGCTTTCTTTTCAAGGGGAGGGTGCTTGCCTACTCCCTGAAAAGGGACCTGGTCTACTCCGTTGACTTTCTTTGGTATGCTTCGTCCTGCTGCGTTCTTAACGAAGTCACTCATGACGGGTCCTCCCTGCGCCACTGTTCATTCAGGAGATTCATTGCAATGGCCAGATCCACGGTGTGTTGTGCCCGCTTGACGACGGGCGCATCAATCATCTTGCTTCCCAGGCTGACGACACCCAGGCCCTGTGCCTCGGCATCCTCAAAGGCCAGAACCACGCGGCAGGCCTTTTCGAGTTCTTCTTTTGAAGGAGCAAAGGTTTCATGGACGACCCGAATCTGCCGGGGATGGATGCATCCCTTGCCGTCAAATCCCAGAGCCTTTGCCTCGCGGACACTTTCGCGCAGACCTTCCTCATTGGCGACATCGCTGTAGACCGTGTCGATTGCCTGAATGCCGGTGGTCCGGCAGGAGTTGATGATCTGGCTCCTCATCCACAGGCTCTCGCGTCCTTCCTCGGTTCGGGGCACTCCGATATCGGCCGTGTAGTCTTCGAGCCCAATGGCCAGAGCGACGATGTTCCCGGAGGCCCGGGCGATTTCCAGAGAGGCAAGAACTCCGGCACTGCTTTCAATGATCGGCATCAACCAGACGCTTTCCTCACGACCGCATTCGGCGGAAATCTCCCGGATCTTCTCATCCACGATTCGAACATCCTCAGCAGACTCTACCTTGGGAATGAGGATCAATTGAACGGGGCAGGGGATGATCTCACCCAGATCATCCAGTCCGCGCTCTCCCTGATTGATCCGCACCATTCGTTCCGCCTCTCCGAAGTCGAGAGAAAGCAGGGCGTTTCTCACCAGAATGCGGGCCGCATCTTTTTCGGTGGGAGCTACAGCATCTTCGAGGTCGAGGATCAGGGCATCTGCGCCATGAAGCCCGGAATTGGGAAAGAGCTTCGGGCTGTTTCCGGGGAGGTATAGCCGACTGCGCCGGAAACGATCACGCCTGCTTTCACTGCGGGGCTTCGGCTCATCGGGCAGGATCCTCTTGTCGAGATCCGGCAATGCGCGACGGGCGGCAGCCTCAAGGCGGGCATCAATGCAGTAGGGAAGGGCACCGGCATCCTCCACTTGCAGTTTTGCGTTTTCGATGCCGAGAGTTTCCAGCCCCTTTCGCAACTGCCGGCGGATGGAATCTCCATACATGATCTCGACCTTGCTCTGAAGCTCGATTTCAAGGCCTCCGCTTCCGGCTGGCTCCACTTTCGTCCAGAGATCCGAACGGACTTTTCTGCCACGAACTCCCGCTTCTGCGACCTTCGCGCTCATGCTTCCTCCCGGCTTTCCAGCAGGCCTCCCCGCTGGTAGATTTCGAGTGCAACCTCACTGCAGGGCTTGCCAGTGAACTCGCTTCCATCTTCCCTGAGAATCATACCGCTTCGCAGATCCACTTCAATGATTTCTCCATCCTGAAGTCCCCGGGGAATCAGGTCAGCCTCCAGAATCGGCATCCCCGCATTGACGGCGTTGCGCTCGTAGATTGCACCGAAACTGCGGGCAAGGATGACGGTGATCCCCAGTGCCTTGAAACAGTCAACGGCCTGTTGACGGCTGCTCCCGGCCCCGAAGTTCGATCCGGTGACCACAATGTCCCCCGGCTTTGCCATTTTCGAGAAGTCTTCCCAGCCCTCAAGATTGTCGAAGGTGTAGGGAGCCATCTCTGAAAGCTCGGTGATGGCAAGGTAACGGTTGTGGAAAATCATGTCCGTATCAATGTCATCCTGGTCGATGACCCAGACCCGTCCCTTGAGCTTCTCCGGCTTACCCTCCGCCTTTGAATCTTCTCTCGAGGCAGGGCGGGGGGTCGGATCGCTTCCGAGGGGGAAAGAGGTGACGCCCGCAGGCATCTCTTCTTCGCTGGCAATGACACCGCTCAGGGCACTGCTTGCCACAGTGGAAGGGCTGGCCAGATACACTTCTCCGCGCCCCTGTTTTCCCGGATAGTTCCGGTTCCCGGTGGAGAGAGTCACTTCGCCGGGGCCATTCATTCCAATCTGGCCTGCTGCACAGCCGCCACAGCCAGCGTTGCCTACCAGGGCTCCGGCGTCCTTGAAGATCTCGATCAGGCCCTCCTCCAGGGCTGTCTTCCAGATCCGGTCCGTGCTCGGAACGATCTTGAGAACCACGCCGTCTGCGACCTGCTTGCCACGAAGCAGTTCCGCGGCAGCCCTCAGGTCCGAGAGCCTGCCGTTCGTGCAACTTCCGATGAAGGCCGAGTCGATCTTCCGTCCCGCCAATTCCCGAACCTCGCAGGTGTCATCCGGCTTCCCGGGTCTTGCGATCATGGGACGCAAACCATCCAGATTCAGCGAGATCCTGTCGGAGTACTCGGCATCCTCGTCAGGATACAGCGCTTCGAAATCCGCATTGCGCGCGCGGCAGTAGGCGATGACTTCTTCATTGGGCGGGAAGAGTGCGATAATCGCTCCCATTTCCGTGGCCATGGAGGAAATGGTGATCCGGTCGTCAAGGCCCAGTTGCTCGGCATACTCGCCATGGAACTCGGCGGAGTGACCGAGAAGGCCGCTGGCCCCCAGTTTCTGAAGGAGTGCAAGCACCAGATCCTTGGGTTTTGCGAAGGGCCCGGGCTTTCCTGTCAGCTCAATGCGAAGAGACGGAGGCAGGCGGAACCAGGTTTTTCCATAAGCGAAGACCTGGGCCATGTCCACATCCCCGAGACCCTGGCCAAAGGCGCCGATGGCACCCACGATGTTCGCATGACTGTCGGTGGAAACCAGGGTCTTGCCCGGAAGGGCCATTCCTTCTTCAAGCGCTACATGGGTTCCGATTCCTGCATCAATGTCATAGACCCGCACGCCTTCCTTGCGTGCGAAAATCCGGCAGCGCTGCTGGTTGGCTGCGTACTTCTGGTCGCTGCCGGTGGGATTCGTGTCGAAGGTGAAGAAGGTTCTGGAAGGATCGTCGAGACCCAGCCCCCGGCTCTCCAGATTGCCGACGACATTCGCTCCCCCGAAATCTCTTGCGATGCGAACATCGATTTCAAGGTCGACGATTTCTCCCGGCTTTGCTCCGGCTTTTCCGTGCTGGTCAAAGATCTTCTCGATCATACTGCGACCCATGGGATCTCCTTCAGTCTTGAGTCCGGGGATAATGAAGCGAATTGCCTCCGGGCATCAAGTCGCATTTTCCTCCTTTTTTCTGGACTCCCTCCGGGACTTTCTTCATCTTCCTCCATCATGTGGAAATCACTTTTCTTATTCGCTGCATTTGCCCTCCTTTCCCTTTCCTGTGCCGAGGAGGGACCGGTCGATCCTGACGGGGCTTGTCCCCAGGACTCCGGCTACTGGCTTCTTTTTGAAGAGGGGGAGGACTGTGAGGGGGCCTATTCCCGCATTCCGGTGCTGACTCTCGAACAGGAGGGTTGCCTTGTTTCCGCAAGCCTCGACGGGCTTGCCGGCCTCAGTCTTGAGACGGAGTCCACCCGCAATGATTCCAGCGTGGTACTGGTCTTTGAGGGAGAAGAGGGCGAGAGCAGTGCCCATGCTGTCTACCGGATCGACTATGGCACCGGGGAACTGGAGCTCACTTGTAGTGGCGTGATTCGCCAATCCGGGCAGACCTGTGACTTTGAGGGGCAGGGTTCGGCTCGTGAACTGGTCTTTGGTGAAGTCCTGGTGGAACTCACTCCGGGAGAAATCATGCTCGACCTGGAAGAGAGTTATGCCTTTTCTGCCTTTGTGCAGGGCAGCATCAATCAGGGAATCGACTGGTCACTGGACGAGGGGGAGAGCCACGGGAGCGTGGATGACGAAGGTCTCTACCTTGCTCCGGAATTTCTTCCTGACACGGCCACCGTTCACCTTCGGGCACGCAGCCAGGAGGACCCGACGGTTTCTTCCCTTGCAGAAATCTATCTTATGGATGCAGGGGCAGATTGTGAAAACCTGCGAGGCCACTGGTTTGTCGCCGACAGTAGTCGGGTCTTGTCCGGTGAATGCGAACCGACCGAAAGTTACAGCGAGTTCAACTGGGAGATTTCCCAGAACAGCTGTTGGATCCACTTTGAAGACGGAGCGATTCTGGTGGAAGTGGAAGTTCTGGGACAATCCGCCTCGGCGGTTATTGTCGATGGGCCGGACTTCTATAATTACAGTCTGGAGTTCTCTTCGGCAGGAGATTCACTTTCGGGAACCGTCATGGTGATCGCGGACGGATGTTTCATTTCCCGGACCTTGCATGGATTCCGGATCGACTAGCCGACGATGTCTTCCCCGCCATCGGCTCCGATCACATTTCCGCTGACCCAGTCGCCGGCAGGGCCGCAGAGGCTGACGATCAGTTCGGCAATATCCTCGGGCTCTGTCAGTCGCCCTGCGGGATTGTGCTGCCGGGCTTTCTCCAGAAGATTCTCATTGCCGGGAATCATGCGCAGCGCCGGGGTGTCAGTGACTCCTGCACGAATAGAATTGGCGGTGACTCCGATGGCTCCCAGTTCACTGGCAATCTGGCGGATGTGGCTTTCCAGAGCGCACTTGGCCGCACTGACGGCTCCGTAGGCGGGAATCACGCGGGCGGAGCCGGAACTGGTCATGGCAAAGACACGGCTTCCCTTCCCCAGTAATCCAGCCCGATAGAGGTCCTGAGCCCAGTAGACAAGACTGTGAGCCATGACATCGAGCGTCATCTCCATGCGGTCCCGTCGCATGGCCGCTTCTTCGGGATCCTTCGGGAAAAAGGGCAGAAGGGTGCCAAAGGCGAGACTGTGCATCAGAACACGGATCTGCCCGACGCCCTGCTCTTTCAGGGAGCGAATCACTTCGCCACGCTTATCTTCGCTGGACGCATTGATGTTGAAGAAGTGGGCTTCGACGCCCTGCTTCTCAATGTCGGCCACCAGTTCATGAACCAGAGGCATGGTGGCCTTCCGGTCGAGATGAATGCCCACGATGTGGCAAGCTTCCCTGGACAGCGCACGAGCCGCAGCGGCTCCGAAGCCGCTGGATGCGCCCAGGATCAATGCCCAGGAATTCTTGAGCCTGTTCTCCATGAAAGCTCCTTGAGAGGGTGGCGGAAGAATATACGAGCGAGGCAGGAATCGTCAACGACTTGCCTTCCTTTGACATGCTTTGTCGATGTGCTAGATTCTCGTCATGAAGTCTCCCATCGCCTTGTACACTGACCCTGCCTTCCTTTTGCATAATAACGGACTCGGACATCCGGAATGCCCCGAGCGCCTCATTGTAATAGACACGCTCTTCGAGGAACTGGAAAAGCAGGACTCCTTTCACCGGATTGAGCAATGCCCGCTTGCAAGTCGGGAGGAGATCCTCCGAGTCCACAGTGCCGATCATTTTGACAGGGTGAAAAGTGCCTGTGAAAGGGGACCGTCCTTTCTGGATCCTGACACTTCGGTCGTCCCGGAGAGTTGGCAGGCAGCACTCCGGGCTTCGGGGGCGGCGACGGAGGGAACCCGTCGTGTTCTATCGGGGGACTTCTCCCGCGCCTTCTGTGCGCTTCGTCCCCCGGGGCATCATGCGGAATCGAATCGGGCCATGGGCTTCTGCCTCTTCAATCACCTTGCGGTGGCGGCGGCCGATCTTCTGGAGTGCGGGCTGCGTCGAGTAGCGATCGTGGATTTTGATGTTCATCATGGCAATGGAACCGCCGGGATATTTCGAGAGGATGCTCGAGTCTTCTTCGCAAGTTGCCATCAGTGGCCCCACTATCCGGGGACGGGAGCCAGAGAGGATCGGGCCTGCGGCAACCAGCGGAACCGGCCCCTTCCGTCGGGGAGCGGAGATGAGGAAGTCCTTGCCTGGATGAAGGGAGAACTCATGGAACTGCTTCGGGAGCATCGCCCGGAGTTTCTCCTGATCTCAGCCGGTTTTGATGCCCATCGCCTTGATCCCTTGTCAGGGCTGCAGCTCAGCACGGAAGCCTATGGAGAGTTCGGCCGGATTTTGGGGGGTGCAGCAGACGAGATCTGCGAGGGTCGCCTGCTAGCCGTTCTTGAGGGCGGTTACCATTTGCAGGCCCTGCGGGATTCCCTTTCCGCCTTTCTGGAAGCTCTCCGTACTTGAAGCCCGCTCTACTCCTTGCTATGTTTCGCCCGAAATCGAATCCAAGGAGACAGGATGCCGAGAGTTCTTTCCAGCCAGCTTCGAGTGGGGAATGTGGTTCTGATCGACGGAGATCTTTGGAGAATCACCTACCAGTTTCATGTGACCCCCGGCAAAGGCCCTGCCCACATCCAGCTCAAGATGAAGAATCTCCATACCGGGAACAACAAGGAAGTTCGCAGCAACACCGGGGACAAGCTGGAGAAGGTGGATGTAATCACGGAAAAGAAAGAATTCCTTTACCAGAGCGGCGATGAGTTTGTCTTCATGGATGTTCAGGATTACGAACAGATTTCCCTGAACCCCGATCTGGTGGAAGAGGCCCTTCCCTACCTGGTTCCCAATATCGTCTGTGATGTTCAGACCTATGAAGGGCGCGTGGTGGGCCTTGCCCTTCCCAAGACGGTGGATATGGATGTGCAGGAAGCTCCGCCTGAAGCGAAGAATGCCACGGCAACGGCCCAGACCAAACCGGCCACCATGGAGACGGGCCTCATCGTGACGGTTCCAGCCTTTGTGAACACCGGAGACCGGATCCGCGTGGATACGAGCACCGGCAAGTATCTTGAGCGCGCCTAGAGGCTGAAGACCCGCTTGTAGGCTTCCCTCACAGGATCATAGTCCTTGCTCCGGGCTTCCTCCAGACTATCGATATTGTAGAGATCCCGCAGAATGGTCTGCCCGGGGCGACTGTTTCCCATTTCCACCATCGCCTTGACTACCTTGTCCACCAGGGCCGGGTGAGTGGAGTACATCTTGCCCGTTGCCGTGAAGGTGTCTCCGGGGATGGGATGGCTCAGGAAGATGGTGCTCAGCTTTGCTGCCTCTTCGCGAGGAAGAAACTCCTCTGCCGTCCAGGATCCGATCTTGCCCCGGGGATCATCGGCAAAGGTGGCTCCTGCATCCACTCTTCCATCAAGCACCATTCGGATGACTTCACCATGGCCGCCCGCATACAGGACTTCCGAGAAGAAGGTATCCGGATCGATTCCCTCTTTCAGGAGACTGCTCTTGGGGATCACATAGCCGGAAGTGGAACCGAGATGCGTGAAGGCAAAACGCTTGTCCTTCAGGTCTCCCAGTTTGCGGATGCCACTGTCCTTTCGAACCAGCACGGCACTCCAGTAGTAGGGCTGCCCGGATCGAACGGCCTTGAGCAGCACCTTTGCATCGGCCACTTCCTCGGCCTTGATCAGCCCGAGGGGAGAGAGCCAGGCAAAGTCCACCTGGTTTGCCCCGATGTCCCGAATCAGCAGGCTGTAACTACCGGCAATGACAGGCTTGATCTGCAGGCCGCTTCTTTCCTCCAGGAAGGCTGCAAAGGCATTGGCCTTGATCTTGATGATCCCGGGACTGCTTCCGCCATTGAAACCGATTCGTATCGGTCTGCCCGGGGTTCCTTCCTGGGAAGATGCGGGAAGTGAAAAGAGGACGGTGGAGAGAAGGAGAATCAGGATCCGGGAGAACACGGGCACCTCCTATGTGCAATCCCAGTATTCCCCAGAACGCAGAAACTGTCAACTCATCGAAGGTTCCCTGCGGGGACAATGCTGAACTGTCCGCGGCTTCGGGCGATCCTGCCACTGAGGCTGTCTTCCACTTCAAGCTCGATCAGATAACTGTCCGAGTCAAAGGTCTGTGTGGAGACTGTCAGGGGGTGTCTGCTGAGTTCCTCCCCGTGCTGATCGCGGAAGCTCGCACTGATCTCGGAATCGATGACTTCTTCGCGGGTCCAGAGCCAGGAACTGCGGATCTTCGGATTCTTGCGACGAATCCGGTAACGAACTGAGTAGTTCTTGAGTCCGTCCTGATCTGCTTTCAGACCGTAGATCTCGAAATACAGTTGAAGATTGAGATGGGAAGAATAGGCGTGGAAGGGGTGAGGGGTCAGGCTCCATTCCCCATGTGTGGATTCGTTTTCCGGCCCTGCTTCCCTGATGTCCGAAAGGAAACTGAGGTCACTGACCGCCAGAGTGTCCCGGGGAAAAGAAGGAACTTCTACCGCCGTGGTGAAAACCTGAAGCCGACCGCTATGCTGGTCTTCAAGGCGAAGGGCCATGCGATAGGAACCCGGGGGAAGCTCCTGAGCCGAGATTCCCGGGATCAATTCTCCGCTGCGTGTTTCCTCCATCGAAGTCCGGCGAATGTCCAGGGAATCTTCCCTGCTGGAAACCCTCCGATCCTCTTCGTCAAAGAAGGCGACCCTTCTAAGGAGTTTCGCCTGGAACTGGCTGCTTTCGAAGTTCCAGCGAAAACCAAGATCCCGAATTCTGACCTCATGGCTGAGTTCTACTCTCGTATTCCCGGAACTGGCCCGAAAGCAGTCCACGGCAAACACGGCCCACAGGGCTTCCGCCTGAAAATCGTACTGGTAGTGATCCTCTCCCTTTCGGACCGCATCCTTCCAGGCTCCCCGCATCTTCCGGATCCGGGGGAGGAGCAACTCTGCCGTGTGAGCCTCACTTTGTAGGTCCAGAATGTTCTGGATCTCACCTTCCGCAAGTTTCCGGACCATCTGCTGATAGATCTCGGGGTTGCTCCGTTTCAGGTCCCGAAGGAGGGCACGGGCCTCTTCACTTCCCTCTCCGGAGACCTGTCCTGCAGCACGGCTGGCAACATCCGGTCGGCTGGAGGGCAGGTCCAGAATTGCTTCTTCGTATTCCCCGTCAAGATTCCGGTCCTCATAATCGGCCCTCATTTTGCTGTCCACCCAGATCCAGGTTTCCCGACCGGGATGGTGGCCGGTCTCATCGAACCAGTCATCCTGAAAGAGGATCTCATCGGGAGGGCCGAGGAGCAGAAGGTCGCGGCCCCGGAGGTCGAAACCGGGAGACCTTTCCAGGGGATAGGCACTCCTCGCGCGAGCCAGTCGCTTTTCGTGCTCCTCTTTTCTCTCATTGAAGAGAGTGGTGGGAGTGGGATCCCGCCGGACCCAGAAAGCCTCAATCCAGAGGTCCATGTCTTCGGGAAGCAGAAGATTGCGAAAAGAATCCTTCTCCAGGGGGCTCATGAGAACGGAGAGGTCATCCCAGACATAGACCTGCCAGTCCTGCAGGCCGGGCTGGCTCGGGGACTCCTTTCCCGAAGCGGAAAAGGGGGCGATGGCAAGGGCGAGAAAGAGGAGAATGCCGATAGAATACTTCATCTACCTCAACTTAGGTTTCCCGGAGCCAAAGGGGAAGGGCAATTCTGTCTTCCCTTCATTTCGAAAAAGCGGTTTTTCCTGCCATAAGCCGTTGACGGAAGCCGAATCGGGTGCTAATTTTCCTCGGCTTCTCCAGTCTGGAGAGGCGCCTTATCGTTTTGTCAAGGAGCTTCATCAATGCTGCGGAAAAGCGTTTTGACGCGTGTCCTGATCCTGTCCCTGACGGCTCTGCTCGTCCTTCCACTGGCAGGATGCGGGAAAAAGAAGGTCGAGAATCCTTACGAAAACGTCACCCTGGGTGGTGCCCTGAGCGGGGAGAGCGAACACAAGCTCTTCATGTTCGAGTTGAACCAGCCCGAGATCCTTTCTGTGGAAGGGAATCTTGCCCTCTTGAGGGAGGAAGACCGCATCGAGTTTCTGGTCGCAGATGATCTGAACCTCCTGACGACTCTGGAGACAGGCTACAAACTGGGCGTACATCGCGAGTTTGGCACCCAACCTGAGGTCTACCTCATCCTCGAACATGTCATCGACGGGCCGGACACTTCTTTTGTGACCGCCGATGAGATGCCTTCCTTCCCCAGCTACCAGACGCAGGGGGGCTTCAATGGAGCCGCCTATTCCAATCTGGAGGAGCAGCTTTCCGGCATGAGTGCTGCCGAGGTCAAGGCCATGATGAAGAGTCTCGGTCGCAAGGGCGAGAAAATCTGGATGAGCGGTTCCCTGAGTCGCGCTGAGGCCGGTGGCGTCATGCGTTACTTCATCGAAAATGATCAGGGGCGTTTCATCCTTGAAGGTGTGACTCCCCAGGGTTCCCTTTTCCTCAAGGCTCTTCTGAAGTCTGAAGCGGCCTTCGATTGTGCCGGCGTTCTCGGGAAGTTGAACAATCCCCGGATGCGTCGGGAGACGGGTGTCAGCGGCCCCCTGACTCTTGAGCACTTCCGCTTTCAGGAATACGTGATCACGAACGGCTGATCCTGTTCTTTTGCCCCGGCCCTCGATTTGCGGGAGCCGGGGTTTTTTGTGCCTGAACCGAGCGCTTTCTCTTTCCTGCAAAGCCCCCGTGTGCTTCAATTCAGATAGATAGAAGGGATCCGGAATGAAAATCGGACTGATCGGTTTTCCGCTCAGTGGGAAGACAACCGTCTTCAATCTCCTCACCGGTAGCGAAGAGGAAACGCCAGGCTTTTCCGCAGGACGAGCGGAGAGCCATCGTGCCCATGTCCCGGTACCGGATCTCCGGGTGGATCGTCTTTCAGGGATCTTCCAGCCTCGGAAAACTACCCGTGCCGAGATCGATTTCCTGGACCTGTCCGGTTTTGTGCCCGGAGGCGGGGGACTGGACTCCCGGGTTCTGGATGATCTCCGCAACCTGGATGCCCTGGTCCACGTCCTTCGCGATTTCACATCCGAAGAAGTTCCTCCCGATCCGGACTCCCGAGGTGTCTTCGAGGACGCTCTGGCCATGGAGACAGAGCTGGTGCTCACGGATCTGATTCTGATAGAACAGCGACTGGAGAAGATCCGCAAGGACCTCCAGAAGGGCCGAAAGGAGCTTCAGCCGGAGCTCGATCTGATGGAGAAGCTCCTGGCCTGGCTGGAGGGCGAGCAGGCCCTTCGAAATCTGGAACTGGGAGAATCCGAAGAGGCTCTCCTGAAAACCTATCAGTTCCTCAGTCGGGTTCCGGTCGTGCTTCTGGTCAACCATGGAGACGATTCCGGGGAGTATGGGAATCTGGAAGACTGGTGCAGGGAAAAGGGAATTGCCCTGATCACCATGGACTCTGCGAGCGAGTGGGAGATTTCCCGCCTTCCGGAGGACGAGCGGGGGGCTTTTCTCGAGGATCTCGGCGTGGAGGAACCGGCACGTAGTCGCTTTATCCGCACATGCTATTCCTTGCTGAAGCTGATCTCCTTCTTTACGGTGGGAGAGGACGAAGTGAGAGCCTGGACGATTTCATCCGGGTTGATTGCCCATCGGGCCGCCGGAAAGATTCACAGTGATCTGGAGAGAGGCTTCATCCGCGCGGAGACGATTGCCTATGATAATTTCATCAGTCTGGGTTCGCTGGCCGAGGCTCGCAAGCAGGGCGCCCTCCGGCTCGAAGGAAAAGAGTACGAAGTGAAGGATGGAGACATCCTGAACATCCGTTTTAATGTCTGAACGCAGGAAGCGGGGAATGATGATCAAGCAGAAAGTGGCGTCGCTGAAGGTCGGGAGCCGGATCGATGGTCCTTATGTCCTGAAGCGGAAGATTCTGAAGAAGAACCCGGACGGAAGTACTTTCGCCCTGTTTCAGTTCAGCGACAACACGGGCGTGGTCGGGGGAATTCTCTGGGACCTGGCAGAGAAGACCTGCGGCAGTATTCAGCAGGGGGGCTTTGTCCGTGTCCACGGAGAGGTTCACCAGCATCGTGACTCCCTCCAGGTGAAGGTATTCCAGATTGAGTCAATCCAGGGAGAAGAACTGGATCTCTCTGACTTCCTGCCTGTTACCCCTCTGGACCGGGACGAACTCATGTCGGAGTGGAAGGCAAGGGTCAACGAAGTCTCGTCGGAGGCTCTGCGCAGGCTGCTACTGGACATGCTGGAAGATGAGCAACTGGGCTGGGAGTTCCGCAATGCTCCGGCCGGCAAGACCTGGCACCATCCCTATGTGGGAGGACTTCTGGAGCATGTGGTCAAGCTGAGCCGCCTGGCCCAGAAGGTCTGTGATCTCTATCCTGAACTGGATCGTGACCTGATGATCGCTTCCTGTTTTCTGCACGATCTCGGCAAGGCCCGGGAAATGGATTACAAGACTTCCATCGAGTACAACTCGGAAGGGCGCCTTCTGGGCCATGTCGTTCAGGGGGTTGAGATTCTGGATTCCTTTCTGCCCGGCCACCCGGACCTGGATCCGGAGCAGGTCGTGCAACTCAAGCATATCGTGGTCAGTCATCAGGGGAGCTATGAGTATGGAAGCCCCAAGCTGCCCATGACCCTGGAGGCCATCGCCTTTCATCTTATCGACAATCTGGATGCCCAGGTCGACGGCTATGCAAGGGTCATGGATGAGGCTCGCCGCAGCCAGGGAGACGAAAGCGAGTGGACCGGCATTCACCGTCTTCTCGGACGACCTCTTTTCCTGGGTGGGCGCGAAGAATGAAGCCCCGCGTCTTTACGGTGATTCTCGATGGTCTGGGTCTCGGTGACCTTCCTGACTCGCAGGACTTCGGAGACAGCGGTCGAAATACTCTGGCTCATGTTTGCGAAGGCGCGGAGGGGATCTCTTTGCCGGCCATGGAAAGTCTGGGGCTGGGCCTGGTGCAGCCCTTTGCCGGAATGAACCCGAGCGTAATGCCTCGGGGATTTCGGGGGAAAATGCTTGAAAAGAGCCGGGGCAAGGACAGTACGACCGGGCACTGGGAACTGGCCGGGCTTCTGAGCCCGAAGCCCTTTCCCGTCTATCCGGAGGGATTTCCTCCCGAGATTGTCCGGGAACTCGAGGAAGTCAGCGGCTACCGCTTTCTGGCAAACCGCCCGGCCTCCGGTACCCGGATTCTTGAGGAGTTGGGGGAAGAGCATCTTCGCACGGGCCGTCCCATTCTCTACACTTCCGCAGATCCGGTAATGCAGATTGCCGCCCATGAAGATGTTCTGGACGAGAAAGCCCTCTACATGCTCTGCCAGCAGGCTCGGGAGATCATGCGGGGTCCCCACGAGGTCACCCGTGTCATTGCGCGCCCCTTTACTGGTATTCCGGGAGCCTTCGAGCGAAGCCCCGGGCGACGGGATTTTTCCCTGGAGCCGCCCCGTGCGACCCTGCTTGACCTGCTACTGGAAGCCGGGATTCCCGTAAACGGGGTCGGCAAGGTGGTGGACCTCTTTGCGGGGCGAGGCTTTTCGAGCCGGATCAGTTCCAAAAGCAACGAAGAGGGCATGGAGCATTTCACCCGCTTGCAATCGGAGATGCGATCGCCGGGATTCGCCTTGGTGAATCTTGTGGATTTTGACATGCTCTGGGGGCATCGGAATGATGTGGAAGGTTTTGCAGAAGGCCTTCAGGTTTTTGACCGCTGGCTGGGTACTTTCCTTGAGGGAATGCGCGATGAAGACTGGCTCTTTCTGACTGCGGATCACGGAAACGATCCCACGGGGCCCGGGACGGATCATACCCGGGAGTATGTTCCGATTCTGGGATTTTCTCCCTCCATGAAGAGCGACTGCGATCTGGGCATTCGGAGGACCTTCAGCGATTATGCGGAAACTGTGGCCGGGATATTCGGTCTGTCACCTCTGGGGACGGGAACTTCTTTCCTGCCCAGTATACGGGAGGCGATGAATGGATAAACTGCTGGAAAAAGCACTCGAGGCGCGTGAGATGGCCTATGCGCCCTATTCCGGGTTCCGGGTAGGCGCGGCTCTGGAAACGGAGAGCGGTGAGATCTTTTCCGCTGCGAATCTTGAAAATGCTTCTCTGGGGCTCTCGGTCTGCGCCGAAAGGAATGCCGTTGCTCGCGCCGTACATTCCGGCCAGAGGCGTTTTACCCGAATTGCAATCTCCAGCGATGCGCCTTTCGGTGTCCCTCCCTGTGGTGCCTGTCGTCAGGTGCTTCAGGAGTTTGCCGAAGATCTGGAGATTCTCCTCATCGATGAAGACGGATCAGCAAGAAGCTACCGGCTGAAAGAGCTTCTGCCTGCTCCCTTCACGCCTGAGCAGCTTCGGGAGGCCGGCGAGTGAATCTGCAGCCGATGATTCTCAAGAAAAGGGGCGGCGGGGAGCTTACTTCCGGGGAACTGAATCGTCTGGTGGCCGGTGTGGTTGATGGCTCCATCCCGGACTACCAGCTTTCTGCATTTCTGATGGCCGTCTATTTTCAGGGGATGAGTGTCGAAGAAACCCGGGAGTTCACCCGGGCCATGAGCGAGTCCGGATCTCGACATGAGTGGGGTCACCTTGCCCGCACAACTGCAGACAAGCACAGCACAGGAGGAGTGGGGGACAAAGTCTCCCTGGTCCTTGCTCCCCTTGCCGCAGCCTGTGGGCTGGCCGTGCCCATGCTCAGCGGAAGGGGGCTCGGCTTTACCGGAGGGACCCTCGACAAACTGGAGTCCATTCCCGGTTTCAGGACCAGCCTCCCGGAGTCCGAGTTTCGTGAGATCATGGAACAACATCATTTCTGCCTGATCGGGCAAAGCGAGGAAATCGCTCCAGCCGATAAAAGGCTCTACTCCCTGCGGGATGTTACCGGCACCGTGGAGTCCCTTCCTCTTGTGGTCGCATCGATTTTGTCCAAAAAACTGGCCGCCGGACCTTCCTCCCTGGTTATTGACCTCAAAGTGGGACGGGGCGCCTTTATGCAGGACATGAAGTCAGCAAGAGAGTTGGGGCTTGCCCTGAGAGACACGGCCGCCAGCCTCGGCCTGCCCACCCGGGTTCTCTTCACGAACATGGATTCTCCTCTCGGGCAGTGTGTCGGCAATGGCCCGGAGATGGAAGAATCCCTGGATATCCTTGCCGGGAGGATTTCCAATGAAGTTCGCGAACTGTCTCTTCGACTCTGTGCGGAAATGTTGCTGGGAAGCGGGCTGGAGGAAGAGGAGAGTGTCGCCCTGGCCATGGCCGAAGAGGCGCTGGATTCCGGAAGGGCCCTGGAGTGTTTCTTGGGCCTCTGCGAAGCCCAGGGAGGACGCCTGGACCCCCATGACGAGCGATGGGGTTTGCCAGAGGCCGACTACTCCCGGGAAGTTCTCTCCGATGAGGAGGGCTTTCTCCTTCCCTTCGATGCCCGAAAGGTCGGAGAGCTCAGTGTACAACTGGGTGCCGGTAGGGAGAGGGCGGAGGATGGTGTGGATCCCCGGGCCGGGATTCGTTTCCTTCGGAAGCCGGGGGACAAGGTGCTTCCCGGAGATGTCTTGCTTCGCGTAGAAGGGTCGGAGAAAGAAAAGGTGGATGTCTGTGCGGATTCCCTGTCGAAGTGCCTCTCACTGGGCGAAGATGCGCCAGTTTCTGCACCCCTTGTCCTCTCGTCTCTTTAAGGACTGTTGAACTCGTCCACTTCCATGGACTGACGGTCCATGTCCCGGAACTCCGAGCCGGATCCTCTCCATTGTGAACTGCTCAGGGAATGACGATCGCAGGGGCGATTGGGTTCCCGTCCCTCGATAAACACTTCCTGCATCGTCTCCGGGCAATAGCGAGTGGGCAAGAGGCTCGACTCTCTGCAGACTGCCAGTTTTCCTACGCCTTCCGGAACCTCAAACTCCCTGACTTCCAGAGAGTCATGGGCCGCGAGCATGATCCCGGTCCAGATCGGAAGAGCGGCATGGGCGCCTTCCATCCAGCGACCCATGTCCTTGCGCTCATCGAAGCCCACCCAGACACCACAGACATAGTCAGGCGTGTAGCCGACAAACCAGGCATCGTTGTTGTTATCCGTGGTTCCCGTTTTTCCGGCGGCCGGCCGGGTCAGTCCCATCCTGCGCGCACGAACTCCGGTTCCCTGAGTGATGACGCTCTGCAGCATGTTGGTCATCAGATAACATGTCTTTGAATCGAGAACCTCTCTGCGTTCTGCCTGATGCTCTTCCAGAACATGGCCCCAGCGGTCCACGACGCGGAGGATGGCATAAGGCTCGCTCAGAACGCCGCCTCTGGCAAGGGTCCCGTAGGCACCGGTGATTTCAATCAGGGGAACATCCGCAGCACCCAGAGCAAGGGAGAGGACATTTGGCAAGGGGCTGTCGATTCCCAGACGGCGTGCATAGTCGATCACGGTCGAGGGACCGAGCCTCTGGATCAGTCTCACCGCCGGAATGTTGATGGACTTGTCAAGAGCATGCCGCAGCGTGACCTCGCCCTTGAACTTGCCGGAGTGATTACGAGGCTTCCAGGGTTCCTGTCCTCTCTGTTTGACCACCAGAGGTGCATCCAGGATCTGGTCACTGGGCGCGAGCCCGTTTTCGAGAGCTGCCAGATAGACGAAGGGTTTGAAGGAAGAACCCGGCTGTCTGGAAGACTGTACTGCGCGGTTGTACTCGCTGTGGCGGAAGTCCCTTCCTCCAAGCATGGCGCGGATGGCTCCGTCTTCTGAGTCCAAAAGAATGGCCGCACCCTGCAAGTACTGGCGGGAGGCGGGAATGGTAGCCGCAGTATCAAGCATCGCAGAGACGGTCTCATAAGTATCCTCATACTTCATGGACTTTTCGAGGTATGCGAGATGTTCTTCCATCCGGACTTCTGCCTGGGCCTGCAGCGTGGAGTCAATGCTGGTGTGAACCACCAGCCCCTCTCGGTAGAGCCGGTCATAGCCGTAGCGGTCGATCAGGTGCTTGCGAACATGTTCCAGAAAGTAACTGCCGGTTCTGGCTCTGGGTCCCATCCTTCCCACAACCGACAGGGGGATGGTTTTCAGGGAGTCGCACTCCCACTCGCTGATGACCTGGTTCCTTGCCATGAGGTAAAGAGCCAGATCCCTTCTGCGGGACGCTCTTTCCGGAAAGCGAAGCGGATTGTAGGCCCAGGGGTTTTTCGCCATTCCTGCAATCAGCGCACTTTCTTCAATGCGAAGATCCGATGCGGAAACGCCAAAGACACTCCGCGCCGTGGACTCCACTCCCCATGCCCCCGCACCAAAATAGATCTGGTTGATGTACATCGTGAGAATCTCATCTTTCGAGTAGGTTCTCTCGATCTTCAGGGTCAGGATCAGCTCTTTCAGTTTTCTGGTGAGAGTTTGCTCCTTGGTAAGGAAAAGGTCCCGGGCCAGCTGCATGGTCAGGGTGCTTCCCCCGTGCAGTGGGGCATTGGGACTCTTGAGCAGAATGGCAAGATCCCGAATCAGGATTTTCGGCCAGCGAACCAGATCCACTCCCCAGTGGCGATAGAATCGTTTGTCCTCCACGGAGAGAACGGCATCGACCAGATGCCGGGGCACTTCATCCAGACTGACGGCCACCCGGTTCTCGGTGCCAAAGGAGCCATAGACTTTTCCATTGCGATCAAGAACCTGCGTCTTGAGATTGTGTGTGATCACCTGAAGCCGCGTAGTGGAGGGCAGGTCCCGGGAGAGCCAGACCAGCAGGGCAATGGACATGCCCATCCCGAAAGTGAGCAGGATGCTCAAGACGCGAAAGCTGAGAAGCCATCTCAGCAGCCGCCATCGTTTTTTGTTTTTCCAGTGTCTGCTCATTATTCTCTAATAAAGCCCGACTGAATTGTCTTGTCAATTCCAGCCTTTGGTGATTCATTCGCCCTCGAGAACGAAGGGAGCGATGTTCCATGTTGCCGGTGAAAGAACAGTTGAGTGTAATCATGGAGGGGGTCGAGGAGCTTCTTCCCGAAGACCTTCTGGAAAAGAAGCTCGAGCGGGCTGTGCGCGAGGATCTCCCTCTCGTCATCAAACAGGGTTTTGACCCCACGGCTCCCGATCTTCATCTCGGGCACGCTGTCGGTCTTCGAAAACTTCGGCAGTTTCAGGATCTGGGCCATCGGGTGGTATTTCTGATCGGGGACTTCACCGCCCTGATCGGCGACCCTTCGGGCCGCTCGGAAATGCGTCCGAGAATGGATCGGGAACAGGTTCTCAATAATGCGGAGACCTACCGCTCGCAGGTGCACAAGATCCTCGACATGGATAAACTCGAGATGCGTTTTAACAGCGAGTGGTGCATGAACATGAACTTCGCAGAAGTTCTGTCTCTTTCGAGCCATTACACGGTTGCCAGAATGCTCGAGCGCGATGACTTCTCCAAGCGCTTCTCCAGCCAGCTTCCGATCAGCATTATGGAGTTTTTCTACCCTCTGGTTCAGGGCTATGATTCCGTGGCCCTGAAAGCAGATGTCGAGGTGGGGGGGACCGACCAGAAATTCAACCTCCTGATTGGCCGCCATCTCCAGGAAGCCTACGGGCAGGAAGCTCAGGTGATCCTGACTCTTCCCCTGCTGGAAGGTACCAGAGGCGGGGACAAGATGAGCAAAAGTCTCGGCAACTATATCGGGATCATGGAGCCGGCGGCCGAGATTTTCGGCAAGGCCATGTCCATTCCCGATGAACTCCTGTCTTCCTACTACACTCTGGCGGCCTGGTTCCCGAAAGAGGAAGCGGAGCAGGATATGGAGATCCTCAAGAGCCATTCCGTGAATCCCGTGCTCCTCAAAAGGAAAATGGCCCGGAGACTGGTCGACCTTTATCATGGAGAGGGGGAAGGGCTGAAAGCGGAAGAGGCCTTCAATCAGGTCTTTGTCAAGAAGGACATCCCCGACGAAATGCCTCTCCACGAACTCCCCCGCGGCGGGGAGGATGTCTGGATTGTTGCAATTCTGGAAGCGTCCGGGCTGGTGAAAAGCCGTGGCGAGGCTCGAAGAATGATCCGGCAGGGTGCCGTTTCCATCGATGGAGAAAAGGTGGAAAATGAGGGTAGCTCACTGTCCACGGAGCTATCCGGAGACCGGATCATCAAGGTGGGGAAGCGTCGATTCCTGCGAATTCGCATCACCTGAACATTTCCACTTTATTCTCTTGCAAGGTGTTGACAGCCATAAGGCTCCGTCCTATATTGCTCCCCGCTTCAGGAAACCTCTGGGGGAACTGAAGAGCACCCGACACAATTCCATACAAGGTATTGACATCTGGGTGAGCGGGGGTTAGATTCAATCTCCTTGCGCCTAGGGGCGCAGTCTGCTCTTTGAAAACCGAATAGCGCACAAACCTGTCGATTCAGCCAGTAGCTATCCACCTTATGTGGATGGTTTCAGCATAGTCGGAGAGGAGTTCGCTCCTGCTCCGACATGGATTCAAACACTACAATGGAGAGTTTGATCCTGGCTCAGAACGAACGTTGGCGGCGTGGATTAGGCATGCAAGTCGAACGAGAAAGCATCCTTCGGGATGCGAGTAGAGTGGCGAACGGGTGAGTAACGCGTGGGGAACCTGCCCTTGAGTGTGGGACAACACCTCTAACGAGGTGCTAATACCGCATAACATCTCTGAAAGGCATCTTCCGGAGATCAAAGGAGGCCTCTGATTTAAGCTTTCGCTTAGGGATGGCCCCGCGTCCGATTAGCTTGTTGGTGAGGTAATGGCTCACCAAGGCTTCGATCGGTAGCCGGCCTGAGAGGGTGTCCGGCCACACTGGGACTGAGATACGGCCCAGACTCCTACGGGAGGCAGCAGTCGAGAAGCTTCCGCAATGGGGGAAACCCTGACGGAGCG